>JBEKPV010000005.1:0-45595 GCA_049520395.1 Tepidisphaeraceae bacterium | reverse complement strand
GAGCGCTTTCGGCATCGAAGAGGCTTGAGGAGTCATTGCCAATGATTTCGGAGAGGGGCCGATTGAATCGCCGCGCGCCGGCTTCGTTCATGTAGAGGTATTTCCCCTGGCGGTCCTTGACGAAGACTGTGTCGCCGTTGCCATCGAGCGCGGAGCGCAGGAGATGAATGGTTTTTAGTAGTTCACTGCGGGACTGCCCGGTATCGGCCATAACGCTCACCTGCGTTTGACATCGACGCGGGTATCTTATCTCAACGCACGGATTTTTAATATGCCTGGGCGAAAAGAACTTGCGTCTCGGTGGATTGGCCGCTGAAGACGCAGGGGCCGGTTTCCGGCTGTTTTTGCATTAAGATGCAACGTACGGTGGCCTTGGTTTGTTCCTTAATGCGGGCCTCGACGGCTCGGTCGGGCTTAAACCAGGCTCGGACGAAGCCGCCCTGCTGGGCGAGTATTTGCTTGAGCTGGTCGTAATTGGACGCGGAGCGCGTGTTTTGGTCGCGGAAGGCTTTGGATTTTTCGAACATGGCGGCGTGGATCTGATCCAAGCGCTGGCGGAGCCATTGTGGGGATAGTTCGGCGAGGGTGACGGTGGATTTATCGCGGTCGAAGCGGCGTTTGAGGACCATGCTCGCGGCGGCGACGTCGCGTGGGCCGATTTCGATGCGGAGGGGGACGCCGCGCTGTTCCCAGTGATATTGTTTGTCGCCGGGGCGGGCGTCGCGCCAATCGACGACGATTTTTTGGCCGGTGATCTGGTCGATGAAGTAATTGCGAATGCCGTCTGGGGAGAGGCGGGAAGCGCCGGCGGCGAGCTCGGCGGGGCCGGTGAGCGCGGAGATGACCTGATCGGTGAATTGGGAGACGGCCTGGCGCTCGGCGTCGCTTTTGAAAATGGGGACGATGGCGACGACGGTGGGAGCGGCGTATGGGGGGAGGACGAGTCCGTCGTCGTCACTGTGAGCCATGATGATCGCGCCGATCATGCGGGTGCTGACGCCCCAACTGGTGGTGTGGGCAAATTCGGTTTTCTGGTCGCGGCCGAGGAATTTGATGTCGAAGGCTTTGGCGAAATTCTGGCCGAGAAAATGGCTGGTGCCGCATTGCAGGGCTTTGCCGTCCTGCATGAGGGCTTCGATGGTGTAGGTGGTGTCGGCGCCGGGGAATTTTTCGGCATCCGTCTTGCGGCCTTTGATGACGGGGAGGGCGAGAAAATTTTCGGCGAAATCGGCGTAGACATCGAGCATGCGAAGGGTCTCGGCCTGGGCCTCGTCGGCGGTTTCGTGGGCGGTGTGACCCTCTTGCCACAGAAATTCGGCGGTGCGCAAGAAGAGGCGGGTTCGCATCTCCCAGCGCATGACGTTGCACCACTGATTGATGAGAATGGGGAGGTCGCGGTAGCTCTGGAGCCACTGGGAATACATGTGGCCAATCATGGTTTCGCTGGTGGGGCGAACGATGAGGGGCTCCTCCAATTTGCCGGCGGGGCGAAGGGTGCCGTCCTCGGCTTTTTCGAGAGCCGAATGAGTCACGACGGCACATTCCATCGCGAAGCCTTCGACGTGCTGGGCCTCCTTGGCCAGGAAACTTTGGGGGATCAATAGGGGGAAATAGGCGTTGACGTGGCCGGTCTGACGGAAACGGCGGTCGAGATCGCGCTGGATCGCCTCCCAGACGGCATAGCCTTCGGGACGAATCACCATGCAGCCTTTGACGGGGCTGTAATCGGCGAGCTGAGCGGCCTTGATTACGTCGAGATACCACTGGGCGTAATCTTCGGAGCGGGGTTTGATGTTCTTGGCCATATTCTTTGTCCAAAATCGAAACCGGCGAAGGTACCGAGTATGCTATTTTGATGGTGAAATCAACTGGGGGACTGGCGTTGTGCGCCATCATCCTGATGTGCGGCGGATGTTATTCGCATTTTCAGCAGGATGTGGAATATGGAGAGGCCGGGGGGCAGAGATTGTTGCTGGATGCGCGCGTGCCTCGGGGGGAGGGTCCGTTTCCGGTTGTGATTTTGGTGCACGGGGGTGGGTGGTCTAGTCGGGATAAGGCGCATGAATTTGACGCGTTTATTGAGCCGCTGACTGATGCGGGGTTTACGACCTTTTGCATCAATTATCGGCTGGCGCCGCAGAATCGGTGGCCGGATTGTTTGGAGGATGTGCAGACTTCGATTCGATGGGCGAAGATGCATGCGGGGCATTATCGAGGGGATCCAAATCGAATCGTGCTGCTGGGGCACTCGGCGGGAGGACACCTGGTTTGCCTGGCGGCAACGATTGCGGGGGAGGAGACGCGGGTGCAGGCGGTGGTTGGTTTGGCGCCGCCGGCGGATTTGGTGATGGACTGTAAGCTGCGCAGCGGGGGATTGAGCAAGGGGCTGCAAAGTCTGACGGGTCGGGCGAAGAAATTGGACGCGGGGGCGATCGCGGAGTTGGAGGAGATGTCGCCGGTGAATCATGTTGGGCCGGGGCTGCCGCCATTTTTGCTGATTCAGGGGACCAATGATCACGCGGTGCCGCATCCGGAAGTTGTGGAAATGTGCGCTAAATTGCTGGGGGCGGGGGATTCATGCGAGATGCTGGGCGTCCAAGGGGGCGGGCATGAATTTAAGACGTGGAACGCGGCGGATCCTAGCTGGTTTCCGAAGATGATTGCCTGGCTGAATCAGCACGTGGGAGAGCCCGGCGGTCAGTGAGGCATCGGGAACTTTTTGCAGAACTCGGCCACTTCGGCGCGAATCGCGGCGAGTTTATTTGGATCATCTTTGGCCAGGATCGCGCGGTCTAGAAAATCGGCGACGTGGGTGATGTCGTTTTCTTTTAGGCCGCGGGTGGTTAGGGCGGGGGTGCCGAGGCGCAGGCCGCTGGTGACTTTGGGGGGGCGTGGATCGAAGGGGATGCCGTTTTTGTTGGCGATGATGCCGGCGGCTTCGAGAGCTTTTTCGGCGTCGGCGCCGGTGAGGGTTTCGTTCTTGGGGCGGAGATCGACGAGCATGAGGTGGTTGTCGGTGCCGCCGCTGGTGAGGCGATAGCCGCGCGTTTGGAGGGCGGAGGCGAGGGCCTTGGCGTTTTTGACGATTTGGGCGCAGTAGGTTTTGAAGGCGGGTGTGAGTGCTTCGCCGAAGGCGACGGCTTTGGCGGCGATGATGTGCATGAGGGGTCCGCCCTGGCTGCCGGGGAAGACGCTGCGGTTGATGGACTTGGCGAGTTCTTCGTCGCTGGTGAGGATGAGTCCGCCGCGGGGGCCGCGGAGGGTTTTGTGGGTGGTGGTGGTGACGACATGGGCGTGGGGGAATGGGGAGGGGTGATTCCCGGTGGCGACGAGGCCGGCGATGTGGGCGATATCCGCCATGAGGAGGGCGCCGACTTCGTCGGCGATTTTTCGGAACTCGGCGAAATCGATGGTGCGCGGATAGGCGCTGTAGCCGCAGAGAATCATCTTGGGCTTGAGTTCCCTGGCCTTGGCGCGGACGGAATTGAAGTCGATGCGTTCGGTTTTGGGGTCGAGTTCGTAGTGGTCGGGTTTGTAGAAGATGGCCGAGGTGTTCAGTTTCATGCCGTGGCTGAGATGGCCGCCGCTGGCGAGGTTGAGGGAAATGAAATGATCGCCTGGTTTCATCATCGCCATGAAGGCGGCGAGATTGGCGTTGGCGCCGCTGTGGGGCTGGACGTTGGCGAATTGGCAGCCGAAAAGTTGTTTGGCGCGGTCGATGGCGAGGTTTTCGATCTGGTCGTAGTAGCCGCAGCCGCCGTAATAGCGGGCGCCGGGGTAGCCTTCGGCGTATTTGTTGGTGAGCACGGTCCCGGCGGCTTCTAGAACGGAGGGGGAGACGTGGTTTTCGCTGGCGATGAGTTCGAGGGTGGATTCCTGGCGCTGGGTTTCCAGACGGATGAGTTCGGCGATTTTCGGGTCGGTTTGTTCGAGTCGGCTCATGGGTGCAATTCTCCCAAAATCGAGTTTGGAATTGTAGCGAGAGCGTGAGGGAATGGAACTAATGGGAAGGCCCCGACGGATGGCTATCCGTCGGCTTTGCGGGGGGAAGGAAATGGGCGCTGCGGGAACTGGTTATACGCGATTCTTCAGGCGCAGGGAGTTTTCGACGGCTGGGCGGCCCATGGGGTAGTACTGGAAGCCGGTTTCGCGCATGAGGTCGCGGTGGAGGCAATTGCGGCCGTCGAAGATGATCGGGCTGTTCATGGTGGCGGCGATTTTTCGGAATGGGAGAGTGCCGAACTGGGGCCAATCGGTTAGCAGTGCGACGGCGTCGGCGCCGACGGCGCAAACGACGGGGTCGGCCATCCATTCGACTTCGTCCTTGAAAATCTGCTTCATGTTCTCCATCGCCTTGGGATCGGTCGCCTTGACGTGGGCGCCTTTGTCGAGGAGGTAACGGATCACATCGAGTGCGGGAGATTCGCGGATGTCGTCGGTGTCGGCCTTGAAGGCGAGACCCCAGACGGCAATTTTGGAGCCGCTGAGAGGGCGGCCGAGCTTTTGCTCGATCTTGTCGACGAATCGCTTTTTCTGAAACTCGTTGATGGCCTGAATGGTCTTGACGAACATATTTTCGTGTCCGATGGCGCGGGAGATGTGCTCGAGTGCGGCGACGTCTTTGGGGAAGCAGCTTCCGCCGTATCCGCAGCCGGCGCGGAGGAATGCGGGGCCGATGCGGCTGTCGGTGCCGATGCCTTTGCGGATGTCCTCGATGTCGGCGCCGTAGGCTTCGCAGAGGATGGTCATCTCGTTCATGAAGGAGATGCGCGCGGCGAGCATGCTGTTGGCGGCATATTTTGTGAGTTCCGCGCTTTCCCAACCCATGGTGAGGAATGTGTCTTCGTCCTCGGGTTTGACGAGGGGGTCGTAGAGGCGGCGCATCATGCGGAAGGCCTCGGGGCTTTCGCCGCCGATGACGATGCGGTCGGGTTTCATGCAATCCTGGACGGCGGTGCCTTCTTTCAGAAATTCGGGATTGCTGACGACTTGCACGTGAGCTTTGGTTTGCTGCTTGAGGAAGTTATAGAGCTTTCGATTGGTGCCGGCGGGAACGGTGGATTTGACGACGATGGTCACCATGTAATCCTGGCTCTGCTCGGCGAGGGCGTCGCAGACTTCCTTGCCGGCGCCTTCGAGGTAGCTCATGTCGACGGTGCCGTCGGGCTTGGGGGGGGTGCCGACGCATAGGAAGACGACCTCGGCGTCCTTTACCGCGGCCTTGACGTTGTCGGAAAATTGGAGCTGGCCGGAGGCGTATTGCTCCTTCATCAGCTCGTGGAGACCCGGTTCGAAGATGGGGCAGTGGCCGTCGAGGAGGGTTTTGAGCTTTTTGGGGTCTTTCTCGACGCCGCGGACGGTGTGGCCGATGCTGGCCAGACAGGTTCCGGTAACCAAGCCGACATATCCGCAGCCGATAACAGTGACATCCATTGCAATTTCCCGTTAGTAAAAAGGCCGGTTTTCGTAAGATTCCTACAACTTTATCAGTTCCAGGCGTAGTCTCAAGAACGAATTCGCCTGTCGGGCGGACAAAGTAAAGCGCCGCTCGTTAGATCAAATCGGATAGATACCGGTGGGACGTTATTGCCGTGCGGAGCGAATTTTAGGGGAAAAAAACGGGGTTGTTTGGGGGAAAGGGGTGCGGGCGCGTTAGGAGACGGGGGTTCTAGCGGCGGATTCGCGTTCGGCGAGCATTTGCCGTTCGTGAACCATCCCCATTTTATAGGCCGCGACGATAATCGATCCGAAAATGACCATGTAGACGGCGACGGCGTAGCGAGCGCGTATAAAGACCATCATGGCGCCGAGGACGCAAAAAGCGACGGCCAAGAGGTAGCTAATTACCACGGTCTTTCGAATCGAATATCCGCGGGCGAGAAGCTGATGGTGAAAATGATGGCGGTCGGCACTGAAAAATGGGCGGCGGTTGACCCAGCGGCGGGCGAAGGCCAGGGACGTATCGAGTACGGGGAGGGCAAACATGACCATGGCGGCCATGAACCACTTGGGCTGTTCCTGACCCATCAAGATAATCATGACGGCGCAGGCGTAGCCCAAGAACATGCTGCCGGCGTCTCCCATGAAAATTGAGGCGGGATTGAAATTATAGGGGACGAAACCTAGGACCGAACCGAGCAGCGCCAGGGAGAGGATGATGCGGACCATGTCCCAATCGGGATCGAGCGATTGGGTTGCCAGATGGACGGCGAGGAAAAGATATCCCGCGCCGATGACGGCGGTGACACCGCCGCATAAGCCGTCGAGTCCGTCGAGCAGATTGGTCGCGTTGCTGCATCCGACGACGATGAGGATGACGGTGATGCTGCTTAGGAATCCAATAAGCCACTGGGGAATATTGAAATCGGGGCCGATCAGGTCGTGCAAACGGACTTGCAGGGGTGAAAGGACGGGGCCGAGACAATTGGTGCCGACATGTTGGGTGAGGAGGAGCAAGGCGGCGATGACCTGGCCGACGATTTTTAGACGTGGGCGTATGTGCCTGAGATCGTCCCAGAGGCCGAGGGCGACGATGACGCCGCCGCCGGCGACGATGCTGAGTTTGACGCGCAAATGGGTGCCGACTTCGGGGGCGACGAGGTGAAGCTGGCTGATGGCCAAGCCGGCGACCCAACCGAGGGAGACGGCTACGCCTCCCAGATAGGCGACGGGGGCGGTGTGAAATTTCCGGACGCGGTCGGGGGAATCGACGATGCCGTAGGTAATGGCGACGGCACGCATGAGGGGGGTGAAGATAAAGCTGAGGAGAAAGGCGCCATAGAAGACGTAGATATGCGGGGACAGAACATCGTCCCAGGTGAGATTCGGCAGCACCGCTAGAACATTCAGCATAAGCTTCGAAGCCTCGCTGGGCGTCGTTGGGCGGGAAGATTGCCCGACCCGACGATGCCCGTCCGCCATCCGCCGGTCAAGTATAGTCGCTTGCGCCGGGTTTCAATATCCGGGGCCGGCCAGGGCCTGCCGCCCGATAATCCTGCGGGGGCGCATAGACGCTCGTCTATGTTTTCGTCCAAGGACGGCGGGTGGTTAACGGGCTAATGAATCCTTCACGGAATGAATAATCTGATCGAGGGAATATCGCGGCTGGAAGTCAATGACGGATCGGATCCTATCGAGTTTGGGAACGCGGCGGGGCAGGTCGTCGAATCGCTGGCCGTAGGCTTTTTCGTAACTGAGAAGTTCGATGCGGCTGCTGGAGCCGCAAATGGTCAGGACGCGCTGAGCGAGATCGTAGATGGAAATCTCCTGGTCGCTGCCGAGATTGAAGACCTGGCCGATGGCGGCTGGGCGATCCATGATGCGGACCAGGGCATCGGTTACATCGGCGACATGACAAAAGCAGCGGGTTTGTTTGCCGTCGCCGTAAACGTGGAGCGGCGCGCCATCGAGCGCCGCGGAAACAAACCGCGGCAAGACCATTCCGTACATTCCGACCTGGCGGGGACCGACGGTGTTAAACAATCGCACGATCACGACGGGGAGGCCAAATTGCTTTCGATAGGCCAGACCCAGAAACTCGTCGATTCCCTTGCTGTAGGCGTAGCACCAGCGGCTGGCAGAGGTGGGTCCGACGACGACGTCATCTTCTTCGCTGAAGGGAACTTTGGCGCCTTTGCCATAGACTTCGGAAGAGCTGGTGATGAGGACGGGTCGGCCGAAGCGGCGGGCGGATTCCAAGACGATTTCGGTGCCGTGAATAATGCTGCGGATGGTGCGAACCGGCTGATCCATAATGAGCTGAACGCCGACGGCGGCGGCGAGGTGGAAGACGGCATCGCAGGCGGCGATGGCGATGTTGACGGTGGCTTCGTTTTCGACGGAATCATGGATGATTTGAAGGGTGGGGTTGCCGGCGACGTCCTGCAGATTCGAGAGGCGGCCGGTGGAAAAGTCGTCGAGGACGGTGACGGCGTGGCCGCGGGCGAGAAGCAATTCGGTTAGATGGGAGCCGATGAAACCCGCGCCGCCGGTGACGAGATACCGCTTGGACATGATGGAAGGTTAAATCCGGAGTCGGGCGGCGTCCAGTTGGGGTCATCCGCCGGTGGCGTGGACGTAAATCATGATGGATGCGAGGTTGAACATGGCGTGGAGGACGACGCAGGCCCAGAGATTGCCGGTTCGCTCGTAGAGATAGCCGAGGCAGAATCCGAGGAAGAAAATGGATGGACGGGTCCACCATTCGTGGACATAGGCAAAGGCGATGGAGGTGAGCAGGACGGCCAGCCAAGGGGATCGGAAGGCATAGCGAAAGAAGGTCTGGATTTGGCCGCGGAAGAACATTTCTTCGGTGAGGGGGGCGACGACGACGGCGGTTACGACGATGGCGGAGCGGAGCCAGATGGATTGGGTGTTGCCGAGAAGGATGAGCAGGGCATGCGCCGAATTGTGCTGCTGGCCGAGGAGGGTCCAGAGGTATTCGGACCCGGACTGAATCCAGAAAATCAGGGGGAGAACGATGGCGATGGAAAGACAGCCGGCGATGAGTCCGGGGGCGACCTGGCTGAGGCCGGCGCCCAAACGATGGAGGCCGTTTTTGCGGATTCGGAGGGTGGTCAGGATCATGGCGGTCAGACCGGCGAGGTACATGGCTCCGTTGAGGAGGACCTGCTCTTTTGCGGATAATGGAGTGTTGGGTGGGCGTCGTAAGACGGTTTGATCGGCGATGAGCGAAACCATGCCCCAGAAGAAAAGGCCCGCGCCGGCGACGGTGAGCACGATTGTAGAGGGTTCGCCCTCATCGAGGCGGGAAGGGCCGTTAATGCGCTTGAGTTGGAAGACGCCCAACATCGCGGCCATGGCCAAGGAAATCGCCGTCGCTATCCCCACCGCAATTTCGGACATGCTTATCGACCCGATTCAGGCAAGATTGACATTCGTACCATCCGACATAAAACAGCCCTGTCGCGCCGCCGTGGGGCGGCATTGTAACTTTCATCGGCAGATTAGCACATGAGCATTCTGGAGCAAATTGTCGCGACCAAACGGGAGGAGATCGCCAAGGCGAAGTCGGATAAATCGCTGGAGGCGCTGAAGGAGGCGATCTTGGCGTTGCCGAGGCCGCGGAATTTCTTTCATGCGGTGACGCATCGGAATACCAAGCCGCTGAATTTGATCGCGGAGATCAAAAAAGCTTCGCCGAGCGCGGGGGTGATTCAGGCGGATTTCGACCCGGTGCGGATGGCGAAACTCTTTGCGGGGGCGGGCGCGGATGCGCTGAGCGTGCTGACGGATGAGACGTACTTCCAGGGGCATTTGGATTTTATCGGGCTGGTTCGCGAGGCGGTTGGGTTGCCGGTGTTGCGGAAGGATTTTCTGATCGATCCGTATCAAGTTTATGAATCGCGCGCGGCGGGGGCGGACGCGGTGCTGCTGATCGCGGAATGCCTGGAGACTTCGCAGATGATCGATCTGCAAATTCTGGCGACGGAGCTGAACATGACGTGCCTGATCGAAGTGCACGACGTGGACAATTTGATGCGCGTGCGGGATCACGTGATCGGGTTTCCGCATCGGAGTTACAGCCTGGTCGGGATCAACAACCGGGATTTGAGGACGTTTAAGACGGATTTGGGAACGACACTGCGGCTGAGCGAGCTCGTGGCGGACGCGCGGGTGCTGGTGAGCGAGAGCGGGATTCACACGCGGCAGGACGTTTTGAAACTCGCGGATGCCGGGGTCACGGCGGCGCTGGTGGGGGAAAGCCTGATGCGCAGCGACGATCCGGCGGGAAAGATCGCCGAGCTATTTGCGCCGGAATAGGGCGAGGGGCTACAACCCGCCGCCGGGGCCACCGCCCTGGGGCGCGGCGCCGGGTTGGACGTTGTGGGGCTGCGCCATCGCGGTGAAGACCTGCATGCCGGCTTGGGTCAGGGCATCGACCAACTGGGCGGGAATATATCCGTCGACGCGGAGGGCGGAGCCGTCGGCGCTGATGGTGACGCCGACGGGGGGCAGATCCTCGGGAATCTTGACGCCCATATCCATGGAGGCGAATTGTTTGGCGTAATTGAGGCCGGTGCTCGCCCATTGATCGAGGGGAATGTAGAAGGCTGACATTCGCTGGGTGGGCAACTCGGCAGCGACGGCTTTGACGGTGGCGGTGCTCGCGAGGGGGTCGTCGTTGGCTTTGATGGCGTCGATGACGGCGGTGACGGTGGGATCACTGAGGCCGGAATAGGTCAGAAGGGACTGGTCGTTAACGGGGCCGACGAATTTTTCGGGGCCGTTGGGTCCGTATAGGAACATCATGAACTGCATGGCCTGCATCTGCTGGGGAGATTGGCCGCCCATATTGAGGGTGGTCTGGAACTCGTCGAAGGTGACGCCGTCGACGGTTTTGGCGGCGGCGGTGTCGGTGGTGGTGCCGGCGGCCTGATCCATGCCGAGGGTTTTCATGGCGGTTTGCCAGGCGTCGTTAGCCTTGTGGGTGCTGGTGAGCATGGTCTTGGAATCGCCGGTGCTCTCGACGAAGACTTGGAGGAGGGGATCCTGGCCTAAGGTCCCGGTGGGGACGAAAAGGCCGACTCGCTGAGCCGTTTGGGCCTGGACCATGGCCTTCATGGCATCGATCGCGTCGTTGAAGGAGGAGAAATCGGGGCCGAGGGTGGTGATTGATTGTTCGATGGGATCGATAAAATCGGAGAGGAATTGGGAGGCCTGCTGGGGATCGGCGACGGAGCCGCCGAAGAAGAGATATTTTCCGTCGGGGAGGCCGGAAGTGAGGGTGGCGTCGGTCATCTTGGATTGGGCGACGAGCTTGCCGAGCTTGGTATCGGGGCGGAATTCCATGATGGTGGTCTGTCCGATGCCGTCGGGGCTGAGGTTGGCGCTGATCGTGGCGTCGTCCATGTCATTGGTGAATTCCTCAACCAGATTGATGACCTGATTGACGAAGACCTTGGCGACGGGTGCCATTTTGGACATATCCAGGGCGCCGATTTTCCCGCCCTTGGCGGCCTGATCGTCGATTTGCTGGGTGGCCTGGGTGCGCATTTTTTCGATTTGCGGCAGGGCCATTCCGCGGAGCTCCTTGACGTTGGCGATCATGACGACGTCCTTGGAATCCAGTTCCTTCTGCGCCAGGGGCCCGACCGTCAGTACATCGGTGGGCGGCTTGACGACCAGATCGTGGAACGGACTGGCGACGGCATAGCCGCCCCAGTGAGCCATGAAGACGGGGACGGGATTGTTCTTGTCGAGCGGGACGGTGGAGATATCGCCCTCGGTGGTGGCGCCGGGGAAGTTTCCGAGAAAGGCCTGATAATCGGATACGGGAATTAAAACCATGACGCTGTTATTCATGTTGCCGCCGACGGCCGCGGGGTCCATGAGGACCATCGCCAGATCGCCCGATCGATTGAGGCCGGCGCTGATTCCTTTTTGCTTGCAGATCATGCCGAGCGGGTCGGCGAGATCGGGATTCATCTGGGTGAGGCCGAGGGTTCCGCAGAAATCGGCGACTTTCTTGCTGAGGGATTCCAGGTTGCCGACTCGGTAAACCATCATCGAGGCGCTGGGGACGAATTGCATGACCTGGGCCTTGGCGCCTTGCGCGAGCAAAACAACCAGGGTCATCACCGCCACAGCGCACGTCTTTGCCCATTTCATGAGTTGCTCCTCGTTTTCGCCCCATGCTTTGATCAACGGGAGCTATGGTATCGAGAGATTCAGGCGGGTCAAAGGGTATCGGGGAGGGTAAAATATCTCTGGAATGTTATAAGCGGCAAGAGGCCGCGGCGAGTAGAATGCGGGTCGAGTATAAGGGATGTCGTCAAGGTTAAAGTTTTGCCAAAGGTCGGGCCGTGATCCTACCCATCATGACGAGCCAAACTTCGCCGGCGCCGAAGGGCTTTGAGAACGGCCCGCGGTCGATGGCGGCGGTGCGGGTATTGCGCATCAGTCTCACTGACCGGTGCAATTACCGGTGCGTGTACTGCATGCCGGAGGACGGCGTCGCGTGGCTTGATCGCGAGGAGCTGCTGACGGTCGATGAGATCGTGCAGGTGGCGCGCGCGGCCATGCAAATCCATGGGATCGGACGTTTCAAACTCACCGGCGGCGAGCCGACGGTGCGGCCGGATTTACCTGAAATAATTCGCGCCCTGCGCCACGAAGGGGCGGACGATTTATCGATGACCACCAACGGTCAGCGTCTAAAATCGCTGGCCAGACCGCTGCGCGAGGCGGGTTTGGATCGGATCACGACGAGCATCGACAGTCTTGAGCCGGAAAAGTTCCGGAGAATTACGCGTACGGGGGATCTTCAGACCGTTTTGGAGGGCTTGGCGGAGGCGGAGGCGGCCGGGTTTTCGGGGCTGAAGGTTAATTGCGTGACCATGCGGGGGATTAACGACAACGAACTGGGGGCGTTTGCGCGACTGACTCTGAAGCGGCGGATTACGGTGCGGTTCATTGAATACATGCCGCTGGGCGACGCGGCGGTTTTGCATGTTGGCCCCGCCGCGGGGTGCGATGGGCAGGGACGGGGCGAGGATGTTCTGGTTACGGAAACGGCCGCGAGGCAAATCATCGAAAGGGAACTGGGCCCGCTGGTGGCGGTGGATCGGCAGAGCGAAAGCGGCGTCGGCCCGGCGAGCGTTTGGCGTCTGGCGCTGGGACAGCCGCGCGGACGGATTGGATTCATCAGCGCTATGTCCGCACCGTTTTGCTCGGACTGCAACCGGCTGCGGCTGACCGCCGACGGACTGCTGCGATCGTGCCTATTCGACGGGGGCGAAATCGATCTCAAACCGATTCTTCGCGGGGGTCAGGGGGATCGCTCGCGGGCTATCGCCGATGCCATGAGCGAATGCATCCGGCTGAAGCCGGTCTTGCATTCCGGCCACGGCGGCAAGCAGATGAGCCGCATTGGCGGTTGAAATCTCCCTTTCCGGCGGATTTGCAATAGAATCTCCTCCGCCGATGGATAAACGGCGGAACGATCTGCTCGATCAGCTCATCTACGCAGCGGTGCGGCTGGCGGCGATGCTGATCCACGCGTTGCCAGTCGAGTTTTGCCTGGCGACGGGGCGGATGCTGGGGCGGGTCTGGTATCGCCTCGACGCGAGACATGCGGCTCGCGCGCGGGCGAATCTGCATAATTGCTTTCCCGATTTCACGCCTGGGCAATGCGACAAAATCGCGCGGCAAAGCATGGAACACCTGTTCATGCTGGTGGTGGAAATTCTTTTCACCACGCGGCTGATCCACATGGAGACGTGGCGAAAATACGTCGAGCTGGGGGACATTGAGCCGACGCTTGAGCTCATGCTTCGGCGTAAAAATGGTCGTGGCGGGCTTATCATGCTCACCGGGCATTACGGGAACTGGGAAATCACCGGGTATACGCTGGCGACACTGGGTTTCGAAACCGTCAGCGTCGCCCGAGCGCTGAACAATCCGTACCTGAACAACTGGCTGATGGGCGTCCGCCAACGGCGCGGGCAGCGCGTCGTGGATAAAAAAGGCGCCGCGATGGAGGTGGCGGAACTTTTGCAAAGCGGCGGCGTGGTGGCTTTCGTCGCGGATCAGAACGCGGGGCCCAAAGGCGTTTTCGTCGATTTCTTCGGCCGCAAGGCCAGCACGTACAAGTCGATCGCGCTGCTGGCGATGCAGTTTGAGGTTCCGATCGTGGTTGGATATGCGCGGCGGATGGATGGGGGATTTCGGTTTAAAGTCGATACGCAGGACATTATTCGGCCGGAGGATTGGAAGGAGGAGGCGGATCCGCTGATTTACATCACGCAGCGATATACCAAAGCGATCGAGGAGTTCGTGCGGGCGGCGCCGGCGCAATACTGGTGGATGCATCGCCGCTGGAAGACGCGGCCGAAGGGGGAAACGGCGATGCCGTATGATTGAGGCTGGATTTAAGGTTCGAGGTTGATTCCGAGGCTGATGAGGATTGCTTGATCGACGGCCTTCACCGTTTCGTCGGAGACCATGCCGAGCCGACGGATTAGCCGCCGGCGGTCTATGGAGCGAATCTGGTTTAACGTCACGACGGAGTCCACGTCCAACCCTCCTTCTTGGCGGGGAAGATAAACCTCGACAGGATAGGTGCGACGGTGCGATGAAGTAATCGCGGCCACGACGGTGATGGGGGAAAGCCGATTGCCAATATCGTTTTGGATAATCAGAGCCGGCCGCGTCTTCTGAATTTCGGCGCCGATGGCGGGATCAAAACTCACCAGCCAGATCTCACCGCGACGAGGATGGGTTATTCTGGCCATGCCTCGGGGAGCTGCGCCCAGTCGCGGGCCAGTTTGCGATCGCGCGCGGCCATTGCCTTGTACCCCTCGCTAAGTTGGCGCTTCAGTCGCCCCGGCATTGGATGTTCGGGCGGGCGATTGGGCTCGAATAGCCTGCGCAAACTCTCGCGCACGACCTCGCTGGCGGAAGTGTAATCGCCCGATTTCACGCGCTGGCGCACCATCCGCAGTTGTCTGGAAGTCAGCGAAATGTTGAGGCTGGCGTCGCGTGACATGGATAGATATTAGCACGCACGTATTGCGGTTGGCAACGGTTGGTGGTGCACGGTAGTGGGTGAGTTTGCGGGCGTAAGGGCCAAAATGCCCCAACGGATGCTATCCGTTGGCTTTCTTTCGGCAAACTGACCCACCACCTAATGCGAAGGACTTATCGGATCAGAGTAAAATCGACTTGTACTGGTCGAATACGACCTTCCAGTTGAATTGTTCGGCGATGGCCTTGTGCCCTTCGCGAATGAGGGATTCGCGTAAATCTGAGTCGGAAAGGACGCGGCCAATTGCCTCGGCCAGGGCGGGGATATTTCCGGGTGGGACTAGCAGTCCGGTGACGCCGTCGGTGATGACATCTCGAATGCCGGGTACATCGGTCGCCACGACGGGCACGCCTGCGGCCATGGCTTCGATGAGAACCAGACCGAAGCCTTCGGCTTCGGAGGGAAGCACAAGCACATCCAGCGTCGCCAGGGCGGCGGCGACCGCGGAGAGGCTGCCGTGCAGGGTGACGCGGTTTTGCAGATTCAAGCGAGCGATGGTGGATTCGATGCGGGGGCGATCTTCACCTTCGCCGAAGATGTGGAGGGAGATGCCGCGATCGAGGAGGGTCATGGCTGTGACGAGATCGGCGACGCGTTTGATGGGATCGAGGCGGCCGATGAATCCGATGGAGCCGCCGGAGCGTCCGGGAGGCCTTTGAAAATCCGTGGGCTCGACGGCGTTGGGAATGATTACGATTTTTTTCGCGGGGACTCCGGCGCGGCGCCGCGCGGCCAGCGCGGCCGACGGCGAGGGGACGACCACGTACTCGGCCATGGGATGGACGGCGCGCTGGACCGCCCAGTGCCATTTTGGATTGGGTTGAGTGGTTTGGATCGACTGTAGAAATCGGGTGAAGGGGAATATCGGCCGACAGACGGCGGCGGCGGCGTTGGCGTGGAGGAGGAAGCTGAAGACGGTGCCGGGGCGCTGTCGGCGGATCAGGTCGATCAATCGAAAAATCGCGGCGACATCGGCGGTTTGGCAGGCGTTGAGCGCCGTCACGTCCACGCCGCGGTCGCGCAATTGATCCGCCACGGGACCCCAGCGAGCCAGACATGCCACATGGACGGCGACCCCCGGCTGGCGGGAGAGGCGGACCGCCAGCTCGCGCACGACGGTTGGCGTGCCGCCGATTTTCAGGTCCGTCAGGAGCAAAAGAATGCGAGCTGACACTTGCGGCAGAGTTTACCCGCGCGGGCGTAGCTTGGCATGTTTTGGCGGTCGGAAGGGTGGGAAGGTACATTTTAAAAATGACCGCGACATTGCGCTGGGGAATTCTGGGCACGGGGAACATCGCCGGCCAGTTTTGCGCTGGGATGAAAAACGCCCGTCACGGCGTTCTGGCGGCGGTCGGCTCGCGTAGTGAATCCTCGGCCCGCGCTTTGGCCAAACGGCATCGCATCACCGTGGCGCACGGGTCTTATGAGGCGCTGATCGCCGACGGCGGGATCGACGCGGTTTATATCGCCCTTCCCAATTCGCTGCATTGCCAGTGGACGATCGAGGCGCTGCGGGCGGGGAAACATGTTTTGTGCGAGAAGCCACTGGCGATGAGCGCCGCGGAGGCGGAGCGGATGTTCGACGAGTCGCGAAAGGCGGGCAGGGTGCTGATGGAGGCGTTCATGTACCGCTGCCATCCGGCGACGGCGGCGGTATTGCAGGCGGTCGGGGGGGGCGCGATCGGGCGACTTCACCTGGTTCGCACGAGTTTTTGCTTCCGCACTCGAAGGATCGATGGAAATGTCCGATTCGTGCGCCAGCTTGGGGGCGGGGCGCTGATGGATGTCGGGTGCTATTGCATCAACTTCGCGCGGTTGATCGCCGGAAGCGAGCCGCAATCGATCAGCGCGGCGGCGCAGATGCACGCCAGCGGGGTGGACGAACTGGTCGCGGCGACGCTGGCGTTTCCGAGCGGGGTGATCAGTCAATTTACGTGCAGCCTGGGCGTGCAGGCGGATAACACCGCGTATCTCTGCGGCGACGAGGGTTTTATCGAGATCCCCATGCCGTGGAAGCCGCGCCCGCGCGCCAAATTCATCGTCGCGCAGGGGATACCGCCTAAAATGGATGGTGGAAAATCCGGTCGATCGGCGCCGCGGCGGGAAATACATTGGGTCGACGCGCAGGCGGAATTGTACGCGGTGGAGGCGGATGATTTCGCCAATTCCGTTCGCAGCGGGTGGCCGGCGCGGGTTTCGCGGGAGGATTCGCTGGGAAACATGCGCGTGCTGGACGAAATACGACGGCAAATCGGATTAAACTTCGAGTGATGTGATGCAAATTTTGCGGAGCAGCGGCGGAATCGCCTCGACTAACTGTTACCTGGTCGGTGACGAGGAGACCGGTCAGGCGGTCCTATTCGACGCGCCTAACGACACGACCGCCCCACTGCTGGAGGAAGCGGAGAAGCGGAAATGGGAGATCATCGGACTATGGCTGACGCACGGGCATTTTGATCATACGGCCGATCATGCTGTCGTTACGAGCAAATTTCCGGGGGCCAAGGTGCTGATTCACGAATTGGATGAGCCGAAGTTGATCGATCCGACGAGCCGGTTTTTCCAACTGCCGTTTGTGATTCCGCCGCGACGGGCGGACGCGTATGTGAAGGATGACGAGGAGTTGTCGATCGGTGGGTTGCGGGTGCGCGCGATTCACACGCCGGGCCATTCGCCGGGGCATGTGATGTTTCACTTTCCGGATCAGCATGTGCTGATCGGCGGGGATTTGATCATCATGGGAGCGGTGGGACGGACGGATTTGCCGGATTCGAATGAAGCGGCATTGATGGCGTCGATCCGGAAGATCATGAAACTTCCGGGCGAAACGCGCTTGCTGGCGGGTCATGGGCAGGCCAGTACGCTGGCGCAGGAAGCGCAATCGAATCCGTTTGTGATTGAAGCGATGCGCGGGTGATTACTGAGTTTGTTGTTGCGGGGGCAAAAGTGTAATCGTCACTGAGGCAGAAAGCGGGCCAGTTCCACCGGACAATTCCACGCGCGCGTGTCCTCGGCCGACCTGCTTGAGGCGCGCTGCGACGCCGTAACGCCCGACCGGAATATTCGTGAAGGTGTAGGATCCGGTGGAATCGGTCTGGCCGGTGGCGATCGCAGGGCGGAGATGCGGAGTGGGATTGGCGGGGGGCGCATCTGTATTGCCGCTGATGGGATTTCGACGGTGCATGCCGCGGAAGGAAATCAGTCGAACCAACGCTCCCGGAACGGGTTTGCCGCTTTGATCGATCACGTGAACGGTGATGCGGCCGGTCGGGCGGGTGGTGGGCTGGTTATCGAGCGTCTCGGTCGCACGCGCGCTGGTGAAGATTCCCAGGGCGGCTAAAACCATTGTTGCCAGAATCCATGGGGTGTTGCGCTGTAGCATGATTGGTCCCTCGAGCGGATCACTTTGAACTTACCTAAATTAAAACGGCGATGGGCGGCGGTTATTGGCGCCGAAAGATGAGTTCAGCGGGCGAGCCAGAGCATTTGCCATAGGTCCTGCAAATTCAGGGAGATGCGGACGCTGGCGGAGCCGTCGGGATGGTACTCGACGCTGTAGACATGGGCGCTGCGGGCGAGGGTTCGATCAATCGCCTGGGCGAATCTCGGATTTTCGGCAGCGAGGTCCTGCACCGTCTTTCCCTGGGGGAGGGGCAATTTCTGGATCTGCTGGCGGAGATTGCTGGTCGCGGCGAGCTCGGCCGCGCGCGCGGCCAGGAGCGGCGAATCGGCGGTGGCGCTGGCGGAGGCGTCGAGTTGCTGGAATATCCAATCGGGCGGGGGATCGGGCAGGGAGATCAGTTGCGGCTGGGTCGCAACGGCGGCGATCGCGCCGCCGTAGCCCTGGGGAGGCGACATGTTTTTTGAAATTGCAGCGGCTACCTGCGCCCAGGCCTTGTCATCGGCGGGCAACGACAGATCGCTTCGGGCGCTTAGCACATTGCGCAATTTCTCCGACATTCCATCCGCTGAAACCGCCAGCGTGATTTGGACCTGATGATCGTCCTGAAAATCCGCCATCGTGATTGGCTGGCTGGCGATCCAATCGGTCATCGCCTGATGAACGGAGGGGATGGCTAGGGCGTCGCCGATGGTTTTGCCACCGGCCAGCGAAACGGGCGCGATGCTGGCGAGCAGCCGGTCGGCGGCGTTCTGCCGGGCGCCGGCGACGGACTGGCGAATTTCCGATTCACTGACGGTCTGCCAAAATTCTGAGCCTGGCGGCGGGCGGATGAGGTCGATGGAGCCGGTGCTGGTGCCGGTCGCCGAAAAAACGCGGGCGTCCCAGGATTTTAAATTGCGCGCTAGGTCGCCGGCGGAGATGGGTGATGTCTGTGAATGATCGATGGCGATGAGCCGCAACTGGTCGCGGACGACGGGGGCTGGAATATCCATTCGGACCTGGCACGTTTGGCTGTCGATCCAGCGCGGACCGCCGACTTGTTGTGCCTGATTCAGAACCGTGGTTAATTGCGAATCGGAATCGGTGCGATCGAGAAATAGCTTGACGGTGAGGTCGGGGCGGATGGATTCGGCGTCGATGTCGTCATGAAGCCGATCGACGGCGCTGGCGGTCGCGGCGGCGATGACCGCCTGCTGATCGTCGGCCGCGGCGATCGCGGCAGGGAATACTGAAAGGCTCAGGAAAATGAGGAACAACCGACGCATGCCGACAACGCCTCCGCGCACCGTCCACCCGGTACTTTAGACAGGGGGCGGGCCTGGAAGTTAGGGGGGAAAGTTATGGGACTTAGGCGATTCGGGGGCGACGGCGGCGGACGAGGGCAATGCAGCCCCCAACCAGCAGACTGGCGCTGGAGGGTTCGGGGACGGAGGCGATGATTTGCTGCGCCAACTCCTGCTGGTCGGGGGTCATGGCGCTGTCGGCCACCGCGGCGCTCAGGGCGGACATATCGCCGCCGTCTTCGTAATAACCCAATGCGAAAAGGCGGAAATCGGTGTTCACGTCGACGGTGCCGTCGTAGGTGTAACCGCCATACTCCCAGGTGGCGGGTTCCTGGCCGGTGAGGCCGAGCATATAGTCGGCGAAATCCTGATCGATATTGACGCTGCCGGAGAGGGTGTTGTCGCCGTAGTAGGTGGTCATGATGAGGATGGAGTTGACGTCGGCGTTTTGGCCTTGGAAGGCGCCGTAGATTGCCTCGCCGATGCCATCGTCGTTGTTGAGGATGCCGATGCCCATTCCGCGGTGGGCATCCTGACCGGCGGTGGAACTCATCAGGCCGTAGCCGTTCCAGACTCCGCCGTTGTAGCCCATGGCGGCGTAGCTATCCAAGGTGGCCAGATAGGAGGCATTGTGATCGGTGTTGGCGGGCGCCTCAACAACCATGGCGCCGTCGTTGAGGTCGAGTCGTCCGGGATCGTTGTCGATGACGAGGGTGCCGGTGGCGATGGAGTGAATCGGTCCACCATTGGAGGGATCGACGATCGCCTCTCCGCCCGAAGAAACGTTGAGGCCACCGACCGAGTAGGACGTGACGCCATTATGTGCAAATTGAAACTCGACGACGGAGGTCGCGCCCGGCGTGGAACCGCTCACATTGATTGCGACATTGCCGTTGGGATTTGATTGTTCGAAGGCGATCCCGCCGGTGACGTTGAATTGGGTGCCCGCGGCCCAGTGTTGCGCGCCGGCGATCGTGAGCGCGTCGCTGCCGGCTTTGGTGAGGGTCGAGCCCGAATCCACGACGAGTTCAATGTCGTAAATTCCGGAATGAACCGTGGGCGTTCCTTCGACTTCGATAAAACCGCCCGCGGTGAGAGATTGATTGGGGCCGCTGACGTAGCCGTTGGGGACGTCAAAAGTGGAATCGCCCTTAAGGAGAATTTCCGACCCGGACCCGATGCCGACGTTACCCGTGACGGTTAGCGAACCGTTATCGCTCACCGTAACAAGTCCTTGACCCCCATTGCCTATGCCGAGCAGATTGGTGGTGACCGAAGCGTCGCCCGCGATAGTCAGGTCTCCGGCAGTGGCGATGCCCACCGTGGCGAAGAGCTCTCCGCCGGACATATTGTAGGAACAATCGGACCCGTTCGTGCCGTCTTCATTGATGTACATAAAGGAGCAGGTATTGATGCTATTTTGCGTTTGATTAAAGACCCCGGTCCCGGCTAGTCCGATGGTTTCGCCGCCGGAGACATCAAGAAACCCGCCGTCTAGGTTATACGTCCCGGCGCCACTTCCACCCAGACCTAAAGCTTCAAGCGAAACGGTGTTGACTGAATTGGGATTAAAGTTGGGGTTGTAATTGACTATGTGGTTCGCCTGCCCCTCCGTCTGGATCATTTCAGCCTGAATGAGCAAATCGGCGCTGGCATTTTGCGTCAGGGTCGCCGGGTTGTTGGTAGGTCCGTCGATGCTGAGATCGCCGATGGTGGCGGACTGGATGGGAGCGTTGAAAGTGCCGGTAATCGTGGCATCGGCCACATTCAATAAATTGAGGCCGTTGGCGGGCTGGGTATTGTAATTGACGTTGTGCAGCACCAGGCCAGTGATTTGGGCGCCCGCATCGGGCAATCCGTAGAAGACGTTGGCGGTAGAGGCCGTGCCATTGATGTTGATGTTGCTGAAGGTGAGATTCTGCCATTGTGGGGTCGATCCGGCGACAAATGTCTGGGCACTGTCGGCGAGTACCGGCGCGCCATCGGTCCCACCCGCGGCTGTATTCTGCTCGTCGACGGGGCCGGTCTGGTCGCCCCCGTCCTGATAATAGCTGCTAATGTCGAACGGGGTGGCGACGTTGTTCATGGTCAAGTTGGAAAATGTGAGGTTCTGAACCAAGCCGCCGAAACCACGACCGGCCTTCAGATGAATCCCATTGGAGGTGCCATAAAAATTGCAGCCGTTGACCAGCACGTTGTTCATCCCTGCGTTAGTCTGCCCGCCGATGGAAATGCCGTGTCCGGCATAAATTTCGTCGTCGTTGATGACAATATTGCTGGTAAATTGGGTCTGGGGCTTGGCGACAATGTCGTCGTCTCCATCGGAAATGCTGCTATTCTCAATGAGAAAATTACTTCCCGAGTAGTCGATGCCGTCGGTATTGGCCAGGTATTGGCCGTCATTCGCCGAGAGTGTGCCGGGGTCCTGTATGGTGATGGCGTTAATGGTGACTTCGCTGTCGTGTGTGGTGACGAGATGTTCGTGGGATGCGTTCTCAATGGTGACGCCGTTGACCTCCAGGTCGGTCACATGGGTGAGTTCGATCATGTCGCTGCCGGAGGTTTGGGTTGTGGCCCCTCCGTCAATGATGCCGCCGCCGCTGATTTCGACGTTGCTGGTATCGTCGGATGTAATGAAGGTATCAAGAGGATCGAGATTCTGTAGCGTGGCTCCGGCATCGACTTGGAGGTTGACGCCGCTGGGGATGGTGAGCGTGCCGCTCTCGTAGTCGCCGGCGCTGGAGGGGATTTCGACGGTACCGCCGCCGGCATTGGAGGCGGCATTGATAAAGTCCTGGAGGACGGCGGTGTTGTTGGTCGAACCGTTGCCGACGGCCGTGGCGCCGCCGTCGACATTTTGGCCGGCCACGCCGCCGTTGGGCTCGGTGACGTTGAAGACGGTATCGCTGATGGTCGGCAAGGTCGGCGCGGACTGCGCCAGGGCACGAGTCGGCGCCGCCCACGCGGCGGCCGCGCAGATCGCCGCCACGGCCAATTTGCTTTTCACGCCGGGTTTGAAAAACCGTGCGCCGACAAGATCCGTTTGATGCCCTACCGCCGCGCAGCGCGCATGCCCAACGCACATGGCGTACTCTCCCCTGACCGGCACAGCATCAGGAATTAAAATGGCCCTGCCCTAGACTTGGTCTGGCGCACTTTAACAATGCGCAATGCCCAAGGAAATCAAAATATCCAGCGTCGTCGACAATTAAGGTCGGCCTGTTGGCTAACATTTGGCTCCGCATTTCAAAGCGAGAAAGGATCTCGCCGGAGGCCAGGATTTCTCAAAAAAGATTTCCCGAATTGCCGTCTGGTTGGGAAAGCATCTCTCCGTGGAGGCTGTTTGCCCCAATTTCCGCGCACGGCACCGAAGCACAGGGTCTTGGTTGATTTCCCCAGGGCCTGCCCGTAGCATTTCGGCCATGGTTTCCCGTCGTAAAACGCGAAAAGTGGTTCTGGGTGATGAGGCTCATGGGTTCGTGGGAATCGGGGGGGATTCGCCGGTATCCGTTCAATCCATGACCAGCGGTTTCACCCACGAAATCGACAAATGCGTGGCCGAAATCAACAAACTGGCGACTGCGGGGGCGGATTTCGTTCGCGTGGCGGTGCCGGAGCGAAAGGACACCCAGGCCCTGAAGGAAATCCTGCCCCGGGTCAGCGTGCCGGTGGTGGCGGATGTGCATTTCCATTTCCAGCGAGCCCTGGAGGCCATCGATGCGGGGATTCACAAAATTCGGCTTAATCCGGGCAATATCACGGATCGGGCGCAGGTCCGCGATGTGATCCAGGCGTGCAAGGCAAAAAATATCCCGATCCGCGTCGGGGTTAATGAGGGGTCTATCGTCGAGCGCAAGGACAAACAACGCCGCATGAAAGAACTCGGGGGGGTCTTCTCGAACAACAAGCACGGGCACTTTCTGGCGATCATGATCTCCAAGCTCGAGGAATATCTGGAGATTTTTCAGGAAGAGAATTTCGAGAATATCGTCATCAGCGCCAAAAGCATCGACCCGGAACTGGTCATAGCCGCGTATAAGGAGATTAGTTCGCGCTTCGATTATCCGCTGCATCTGGGCGTCACGCATGCTGGCCCGAAAGAGACGGGCACGATCCGTTCGGTGGTTCCGCTGGGCCACCTGCTGTGCAGCGGCATCGGCGACACGCTGCGGATCAGCTATGCGAACGATCCGATCTACGAAGTGGAAGACGGGTTGGAACTGCTCTACGTGCTGGGGCTGCGAACGCGCGTGGGGGCGGAATTGATCGCGTGTCCGACCTGCGGAAGAATTCAGGTCGATCTTTTCAAACTGGTGCAGGACGTACGCAAGCAACTCTCGAAGGAAATCTCGCTTCCGATCAAGGTCGCGGTGATGGGGTGCGTCGTCAACGGCCCGGGCGAATGCGAAGGGGCGGACATCGCGATATTTGCGGGTGATCGCAAGGGAATTATCTACGTTCAAGGGCAGCGCGTGGCCAGCGTGCCGGAGGCGGAGATTTTGGAGCGGTTGCTGGACGAATGCCGCAAGTTTGAACAGGAAGTGAAGGCGGGCCGAACGAAGTTGGGGGAGAAGAAAGTGGATATCCTCCCGCCGGACCCCATCGGCGAATTGGGCAGCGGCTGGGAAAAGATCGAGCAGGAACGGGGCGTTTCGCTGCCGGTCGTAAAGTAGATCAGCAGCGGGAGGAACGGGCATGCGATCCATCATTCATATTCTGGTTTTCGTCGTGGGCCTGGGCGTGGGCGTGGTTTGGGGGGTTCATCATCCTCAAGCGGCGGAAAATGTCGATTTGAGAATCGAAAAAGAAGTCGCTCAGGCCAAGCTGGATCTGCTGAACCGATTCAAAAACGACGATCCCAAAGCCGCGGCCAATTATCAGCAGGACGTGAACGACGCGCAGAGTAAGCTGGATGAAGCCAACAAGGCGCTGAACAATCAATAGAACGCGGGGGCGTCTTGGGCTATCCTTTGGGGTATGGGCATTCGAGTCGGCATCGTGGGCGTGAGCGGCTACGGAGGCGGGGAAGTTCTGCGCCTCGCGGCCGGGCATCCGCAGTTTGAAGTCGCCTACGTAGCCGGGGAATCGTCGGCGGGGCAGAAGCTTTCCGATCGCTTTGCGGGAATCTCGACGAAACTGGCGAATCTCACCATCGAAAAATGGAATCCGGAAGCATTGCCGAAGCTGGATTTGCTGTTCGCTTCGCTGCCGACGGGCGAATCGCGGGCGGCTTTGGCGAAGATTCCGGCGACGGTGAAGATCGTGGATATCGGGGGTGATCATCGATATTCCGACGGCTGGGTGTACGGGCTGGCGGATATCTGGCCGGAGAAAATCCGCGGAGCCACGCGGATATCCAATCCGGGGTGTTATCCCTCGGCGGCCCTGGCGGCGATCGCCCCGCTGCTTGCCGAGCGACTGGTCGCGGCGGATTCTTCGATCATTATCGATGCCAAGAGCGGCGTCAGCGGCGCGGGACGTGGGGGCGCGGATTCGAAGCTCGGGTTCGCGGAAGTCAATGAAGACGTTTCGGCTTACGGGCTGCTTAAACACGCACACGCGGCGGAAATGGCGTCGACGGCGAAAATCCTCGCCAGCGGCAAAGCCGTCCGAATTGTCTTCACGCCCCATTTAATTCCGATGACGCGGGGAATTCTGGCGACTTGTTATCTCAACGGGCAGGCGACTGGCTCGGAATGTCTGGCGACGGCACGAAAATTTTACGCGGGTCGGCCGTTCGTCCGGGTGACGGATCAGGCGCCACACACCAAATGGGCGTTGGGGTCGAATCTGACTTTCGTTTCGTATGCGTCGGCGGGGGACGGTACGATCATCGCGATGGGCGCGATCGATAATCTGGGCAAGGGCGCGGCGGGGCAAGCGGTGCAGAACGCGAATTTGATGTGCGGTTTGGCCGAGACGAGCGGTTTGGAGGGCTCGCCGCTGTGGCCGTGAGTTTAACTGGGGGAGCTGATGCCTTCGGCGGGGGCGGTTTTGCGGGATTGAAGTCCGTGTATCACCATGGGCAAGAGCGAAATCGCGATGATCGCCAATATTACGATTTCAAAATGGGATTTGACGACGGGGATTTGTCCGAAGAAGTAGCCGGCGAGGGTCAGTAATACGACCCAGAGAATTCCGCCGCTGATGCTGAAGCCGATGAAGCGGGAGAAGGACATTCTGCCGATGCCGGCGACGAAGGGGGCGAAGGTGCGGACGATGGGGACGAATCGGGCGAGGATGATGGTTTTGCGGCCATGCTTTTCATAAAAGCGATGGGCCTCTTGCAGGTGTTTTTTGTTAAGAAGCCAAGTGGATTCGGCACTGAAGACTTTTGGGCCGAGCTTAAAACCGATGGTGTAATTCAGCACATCGCCGCAGTTGGCGCAGAGGCATAATAGGATGATGACCAGGGGCAGATCGATCGGCGACCCCGCCGACGCCGCCAGGGCCCCTACCGCGAAGAGGAGGGAGTCTCCGGGCAAAAATGGCCAGATGACCAGGCCGGTCTCACAAAAGATAATGGCGGCCAAAAGGACGTAGACGCCGGTCTGATGAGCCGTGGCAAAGGTGTTCAGGTGCTTGTCGAGGTGGAGGAAGAGGTCCAGCATCTGGTGAATAACGGACATGGGGTCGCCTTGTTGGTTGGTGGTCTGAAGCTTCGCCCTTTTATCGGCGAATTGGATGGTTATCTCAAGCGATGAACCGGGATGGTTCACCGTTCGTAGGGATCGAGCCGATATTAATCTAGTTTGCCCTCGGCCGGGGACATTGCTTGGCCGGGGGTGGTGCCCCTACAATCACCTGCCCCCGGAGGGCACGAGCGGTTTTTGCCGCTTGGAACCACTCCGAAGGCTTGGATGTTTTTTCGGCGAGGGGCCGACTCCCAAGAAGTGTCGGCTGACAGGAGATGGACATGTTCGAACGATTCACGGATCGGGCTCGGAAAGTGATGGCTCTGGCGAATCAGGAAGCCCAGCGCTTCAATCACGAATACATCGGTACCGAGCACATCCTGCTGGGCCTGGTGAAGGAAGGCTCGGGGGTGGGCGCCAACGTTTTGAAGAATCTGGACGTCGACCTGCGTAAAGTTCGGCTGGAAGTGGAAAAGCTGGTCAAGAGCGGCCCGGACATGGTGACCATGGGCAAACTGCCGCAGACGCCGCGGGCTAAGAAGGTGATCGAATACGCCATCGAGGAAGCCAGGAACCTGAACCACAATTACGTAGGCACGGAACATCTACTGCTCGGGCTGCTCCGCGAACACGACGGGGTGGCGGCGCAAGTGCTGATGAATCTGGGTCTGAAACTTGAGGAAGTCCGGGAAGAAGTTTTGAATCTGTTGGGAGCAGGCGTGGAAAGCGAAGAACCCCAAGCTCAGGAAAAGCAAGGCCAGAACCGCAAGAGCAAGACTCCGGCGCTGGACAGCTTCGGTCGCGATCTGACTGAACTGGCGCGGGAAGGTCAGCTCGATCCGGTCATCGGCCGTAAGAACGAAATTGAACGGGTCATCCAGATCCTGTGCCGCCGCCAGAAGAACAATCCGGTTCTGCTGGGCGAAGCCGGCGTGGGAAAGACGGCGATTGTCGAAGGCTTGGCGCAAATGGTGGTGTCGAGCAACGTTCCGGAGATTTTGCACGACCGCCGCATCGTGGTGCTGGATTTGGCGATGATGGTGGCGGGGACGAAATATCGTGGGCAGTTTGAAGAGCGGATCAAAGCGGTGATGAACGAAGTCCGCCGGGCGAAGAACGTGATTCTCTTCATCGACGAGCTTCACACGCTGGTTGGAGCGGGCGGCGCTGAAGGAGCGATCGACGCCAGCAACGTGCTGAAGCCGGCGCTGTCGCGCGGCGAAATTCAGTGCATCGGCGCGACGACCTTCGATGAATATCGGAAATACATTGAAAAAGACGCGGCATTGGCCCGGCGGTTCCAGCCGATCACGGTTGATCCGCCGAGCGCGACGGACACGATCGAAATTCTCAAGGGTCTGCGCGATCGGTATGAAGCGCACCATCGGGTGCAGATTCTGGATTCAGCGTTGCTGGCGGCGGTGGAATTATCCGACCGGTATATCACCGGCCGGTGCTTGCCGGACAAGGCGATCGACGTTTTGGACGAGGCGGGGGCGCGGGTTCGTTTGCGGAGCATGACCAAGCCGCCGAATCTGGCGGAAATCGAGGAGCAGATCGAGCGACTGAGCATTTCCAAGGACGAGGCGGTTCGGAATGCTGAGTATGAGGAAGCGGCGAAATTGCGCGATCAGGCCGAAGGACTGCGCGCCAAGAAGGAAGAGATGCAGCGGCAATGGCGCGAGCGCGCCAAGGAAGTGGACGGCGTGGTGGACGAGGAAGTGGTCGCGGAAGTCGTCAGCAAGATGACCGGGGTTCCGCTGACCCGGCTGGAAAAAGAAGAAGCTCAGCGGTTGCTGGAGCTGGAAAACGAACTTCACAAGCGCGTGGTGTCGCAGGACGAGGCGATCAAGGCGATCAGCAAGACGATCCGCCGGGCGCGGTCGGGATTGAAGGATCCGCATCGGCCGATGGGGTCGTTCCTGTTCCTGGGACCCTCGGGCGTGGGCAAGACGCTGCTGAGCAAGGCGCTGGCGGAGTTCATGTTCGGCGACCCGGACTCGCTGGTGCAAATCGACATGAGCGAGTACATGGAGAAGCATAACGTCAGCCGATTGATCGGCGCGCCTCCGGGGTATGTCGGGTACGAAGAAGGCGGGCAGCTGACGGAGCGCATTCGCCGCCGGCCGTATAGCGTGGTGCTTCTGGACGAAGTGGAAAAGGCGCATCCCGATGTGTTCAATATGCTGCTGCAGATCATGGAGGAAGGGCGCCTGACCGATTCGTTCGGCCGGCATGTGGATTTCCGCAATGTCGTCATGATCATGACCAGCAATATCGGCGCTGAACTGATTAAAGACGGCGGACCCCAGTTCGGCCTCCAGCCGTCTCGCAAGGGCGAGAAGGAAGAGCGGACGTATCAAGGAATCAAGCAAACGCTGATCAAGGAAATCGAGCGCTATTTCCGTCCGGAATTCATCGGACGACTGGACGATGTGATCGTCTTCCGTCCGCTGGGCCGGGGCGATCTGGAACATATCGTCGAATTCGAGCTGCGCAAAGTCACGCGGCGGCTGAGCGACCATGGCATGCGCATCGAACTCACCCAGGAAGCCCGCGATTTCCTGATCGACAAGGGCACCAGCTCCGATTTCGGCGCCCGCCCACTTCGCCGGGCGATCGAGCAACACGTGGAGGACCCGCTCAGCGAGGAAATCCTCCGCGGCAACTTCAAGGGGAAAGACCTGGTGCGGATCAGTTTGAAAGCCGAAGAAGGCGGCGAGAAGCACCTCTATTTCGAGGCCGTCAAGAGCACCGACGACAAGGGCGAACAGCAGATGGCCCAGGCTTCGTCGGACGCCACCTGATCGCTGCGAGATCGAATTCGCGATAGACGAAAGCCGAGTCCTGATTCACGGGATTCGGCTTTTTTTTGCGCTTGGCGGGCTTGCTTGCCTTTTACGCTGTATCGTTTACTTTTCCAGACTTCTGGAGAGGTGGCCGAGTGGCTGAAGGCGACGGTTTGCTAAACCGTTATACGGGGTCAAACCCGTATCCCGGGTTCGAATCCCGGCCTCTCCGTTTCGGCCCGTGGGCGGAGACAGAGTTCCGGCCCGGCGGGACCGTCTACTCTTCTACTGGTCTACTCTCTTTCCGCCGCCATTGATTTTTCTGCATATTCTCGCGCCAAATCTGCAATCGCAAAATACCAAATAGACACAAATCACATCATCCGTCGCCTGATCAATCAAAAATGAATCCGCGGCCTCTGCAATCTTTGCAGAGAAATATCGTCCTGATCATGCGCAGGCTATATGCAGCGCATCCAAACCATAAGGAGGCAAAGATGAAGTGCAAATTTTGTAATTCGCTTGGCGCTGGAATCGAATCACTGGAGCGGCGAACACTGCTTTCGGCCAGCCCATTGCTTGTGACTGCAGCCAACTCGTTTCTGGCGCACCTGGCGTACCCGAACGAGATCGTGTCCACCGTGCCGCCCAACGGCGATGAGAATCCTTACGGCGTCGCCTTCGTTCCGCAAAATTACAGCGGCGGCGGAAAACTCCAGGCGGGCGATATCCTGGTCTCCAATTTCAATAACAACCAGAACCAGCAGGGAACAGGAACCACCATCGTCGAAACCACTCCGAAAGGGAAACAGAGCGTCTTCTTCCAGGGTAAGACGGGGTTGGGGTTGACGACCGCGCTGGGGGTGCTGAGCCGCGGATTTGTGCTGGTCGGCAACGTGCCGGCGCCGGGCGGCGCGGCCGTCGACGGACCGGGCTCGCTGCTCATCCTTGATAGCGACGGAAAAGTCGTGGAGACGCTGAAAAGCTCCGCCTTCCTCGATGGACCGTGGGATTTGACCGTGGATGATCATGGCTCAACGGCCGATGTGTTTGTCTCCAATGTGCTTAACGGAACCGTCACGCGTTTGGTTCTTTCGGTCCCGTCTTCGGGCGACGATGTCAAGGTGCTGAGCGAAGCGATCGTCGCTTCGGGGTACGAATTCGCGACCAACCCGGCCGCTTTGGTGGTGGGCCCAACCGGACTGGCTCTGAATACCGCGACCGATACGCTTTACGTCGCCTCCACCGGCGACAACGCGATCTACAGCATCGCCAATGCCGAAACTACTCCGTTCCATTTGGGCAAGGGAAAGCTGATCTTCCAGGACAACAACGAACTCCGCGGGCCGCTGGCGCTGGTCCTGGCGCCTAACGGCGATTTAATTACCGCCAACGGCGACGCCATCAACGCCGATCCGGACAATATCGAAAACAGCGAACTGATCGAATTCACCCCGACGGGGCAATTCGTAACCAATTACCAACTCAATCCCAATGCCGGGGGCGCGTTTGGGCTGGCGATCCAAACCATCGGCGATCAAGTGACGTTCGCGGCCGTCAACGACATCTCCAATCAATTGGAAATCTGGAGCTTTGATTTATAACCAGATTCGCCGCGATTGATTGGCATTTGTCCTCCTGGCCCGGCGAATTTTATTCGCCGGGTCTTTTTTTGCGCCGTTCTGATATGGTGAGCGGTGGCGGGCGGACGTCCATAATGAGCCAGGGTGGCCATGAATCCAACGGGCGAAGTTATCTTTCCGCTGACGTTCGCCACGAAACGGGCATCCGCCGCTGCGGAAGTTTATCTTCGCGATCCGCCGCTGCGAAAATTGGTTGAATTTTTCGAAACCAAAGGCCTGGCGGCGATCAAAGCCGAGGATCAATCCCAAACGTGGCATGACGATTGGATCGCCTATCAGGCGGCCCATCGTCTGTATGCCAGCGTCATTTCAACACGGGAATATTCAACGCTCGGGAATGAATTTGATCTTTTGAGGCTGACGCGTTTTCTGGAAGTCTTCGCTTATTTCAGCCCGGCTCATGGATATAGCCTGCAAGTTTCCTTCCTGGGACTTTTCGCGATTCTCATGGGGACGAACGCGGCGCTGAAACGCGAGGCGGTGGCGGCGCTGGAGGCGGGGGGACTGCTTGCCTTCGGCGTATCGGAAAAACATCACGGCTCCGATCTGCTTGGCAATGAACTCACAGTCACGGCGACGGCGCCGGGTCGATTTGTCGCCGCGGGCAGCAAGTATTACATCGGGAACGCCAATTCGGCTTCGATCATCGCGGTCCTGGGGCGCAGGGGTTCGGGAAATTCGAGCGGCGCGTCCAAGCGAGCGCCGCCGATTTTGTTTGCGCTGCGGCCGAAAAAGTCCGAGGGATTCGGAAATGTGCGAAAAATCAGGACGCTGGGGGTGCGCTCGGCGTATGTGGGCGCTTTCGACCTGAAAGATCACGAATTTCCGCAGACGGATGTGCTGGCGGAAGGGCGCGACGCCTGGGAGGCGGTGCTGGGCACGGTAACGCTCGGTAAATTCTTCCTGGGCTTTGGCTCGATCGGAATTTGCGAGCGCGCCCTTGAGGAATCGATCGATCACCTGACGCGGCGAATTCTTTACGGCAAGCCCGTCATTGCCATGCCGCATATCGCCTCGCTGGTATCGCAGGCTTACGCGCGCCTCACGGCGATGAAATTATACGCCTACCGGGCGCTGGATTACGTGCAGGCGGCCTCCGCCGATGATCGGCGTTACCTGCTGTTTAATGCGGTGCAGAAAGCCAAAGTCAGCACCGAAGGCGTGAAAGTGATCGCCCTGCTGTGCGAATGCGTTGGAGCCTGGGGATTTGAATCGGAAAATTTTTTTGAGATGGCGCTGCGCGATATTCAACTCATCCCCGGCCTCGAGGGGAGTACGCATATCAATTTGGCGCTGACGTCGCAATTCATTGGGCGGTATTTCAACCAGCCCAGTGCGGAGCTGCCGACCCCGGCTTCATTAGCCGCCGGAAATCTTGAGTCGAAAGAGAATCCGTATCTGATGCAAGCGCGCGGCGGCTCGATTCATTCGATCGCGTTTCCGCCGTGCCTCAAGGCCTATCGGCCATGGTCGACCGTTCCCAACGTGCGCCGATTCGTCAAACAGATCAAAGCGTTCGGCAATTTCGTTAAAGCGGGATCGCCCGCGGATGCGCAAACGCTGGGAAAATGCCTGGCGACGATCGCCTACGGGCAACTCGTTGCCGAGAATTGCGAGGTGTTCCAGGTGCCGGCACCAATTGTGTCGGCATTGTTCCATTGCCTGGTCGGCGATCTGAGCGCGGCGGCGTTCTCAATCGCGTCCTGGCCGGGCCTTGAAATCCGAAGCCGCAAACTCATCCGCCATGCGATCGTAGTCCCCCATACTACCGCGGAGGAGTGGGATTTTGTTTTAAATCGCGCTAGCGCCCAGGGCGCTAATTTTTCCCGTTCTTAAACGGGAATTTTCGGGTTGACCGAGGCCCTGGCTCAGGTCTAAAACTTAACTGGATGGATGTTATGCGAAACATAAATTCGCTTTCATTCCCAGCCGCGGAGCGAATTCGACGGGTATCCGAATCCTTATTCACTTCAGCCGAAACCAGCGATGACCCGCCTGCGATGTGGAAACTCGCGCAAACGTTTTGCCGGATCGTCACCACCTGTGCGTTCGACTTGAAAGTATACGGCGAAGAAAACGTCCCAGAGCGCGGAGGCGTGCTGCTGGTCGCCAATCACCAGAGTTATCTCGACCCCGTATTGATTGGCGTGCGACTGCCGCGGCAGCTCAGTTACATGGCCAAGTCTGAACTATTCGAGAATCCGCGAGCGGCGCGATTGCTGCGCTGGCTGCACAGTTTTCCGGTGCATCAGGGAACCGCGGATGTCGGCGCGGTTCGGGAGACTATCGTGCGCCTGCGTTCGGGCCGGGCGCTGGCGATTTTTCCCGAAGGCTCCCGCACCAGCGACGGGCAAATGCTTCCCATGCAGCGCGGGGTTGCGCTGGTGATCCGGCGAGCCAAGGTTCCGGTGATTCCCGTCGCGATTTTCGGCGCCTATGAGGCGTGGCCGATCACGGAGCCGATGTTTCGGCCGGCCCATATTCGAGTTTGGTATGGAAAGCCGATGGAGCTTGCGCAGCTGCCGGAGCCGGAGATTCTGCGCATCATCGACCGTAGTCTGCGCGGGATGTTTAGGACGCTGAAGACGTCGGAGACTCCGCCGGGCGATCGCATCACCGCGCAATAAAAAGCGGAGACTTGCAAAGGTGGGGCTTACCCTTGCGCGCCTCCGCGCTTTGGGGGCATCCGCTTAATAGCCGAGGCATTCCTGGCATTCGGCGATGGCGGCATCGACGTGCCCAATGGCGGCTATGCGGTGGCCGTGATAATCATGGGCGGCGCTGACCAGCGCCTCGCGAGCGGAACGCAGCGAATCGAGCGCCGCGTGAATTTCCGGATGATCATCCATCGCAATCGGCGACGGATTGGCGCTGGCGGCGTAAGAGGTCATGGCCGACCCGCCGGCGATGCCAAGACCCAAAACGCCGACCAAAACAGCGGTACGAATTCCAAGCATGGTTGCCTCCCTAGCAAAAAGTTTTAAAAGTCCCATTCACAGTTTAACAACGTAATCCAGATCGGAATATTGCCAATTTCTTCTCCACCGCCGCCGCCGTCAATTCCGGTCCGCGTCATTATTTATTGAGCGGCGCGGTCAGACGGCTCAAGCGATCGGAGTGGGCTAGAAGGACTCCATCGGCAAAAATCGACAATCCTCTTCCCCGGCCATAGCGCGAGCCATCTTCATCCCATAAAATCGTCACTATTCGCCCGTGATAGGGAACGCCGTCGAGGCAAAACCATGGCCAGGGCCCGGGGGGAACCAGCGGATTCACCTCCATCACATCGTCCGCCCGCGGCCGCAACCCGGCCAAACCGGTGATCACCAAATCGCAAAATGTGGAGTGATTGTAGTACATCCCACGAGGATTGCTCCCCCGCAGCCAGACGCCGGTGTACGGGTGCTGGTATTCGCCGATGTAGGGCTTATCGTCTCTCACCTGCGATTTGGCATAGGTCATCATCGCGTCGAAGAAAACCTGTGACGTCATCGAATGCTGATGATAATCGCTCAGTAGATTTGCCAGGGCCGTGAGCGTCTGCGAGGTGGCGAACGGCCAGACGGGCCCGTCCCATTCGCAGCCGCCCTTGGTGCGATCCATGAACGTTGTCTGAAGAGGCTTGCCCTTGACGCGCAGCATAAATGTCGGGGCTCGACGTTCGGCGGTCGACAGACCCCAGGGGAGCCAAAAGCCCTGTGGATTGGTCAATTGATCCCACGCCGAGCCGAAATCGGCTGTGTCATCGGGCAAATCGAAATACCATGGAATGAATCCGATCGCCTCGCGAGCGGGGGAGAGGTCGCCATTTTGGAGCTTGACCTTGAAGAACTTGGCCTGGGGGTCCCAAAGCAGGGATTGTTCCGCGGATTTCAGGCGTCGCGCCTTTTCGTAAAATTCCGCCGCCGTGGTCGGGTTCCCGGCCAGCTGCGCGATTTTCGCGATGGCGAGGGCGTTGCCGTACATATAGCTGGTGATCGTGGGCCGGGAATTTTCCAGTTTTCGGGAGCCGCTGATCGATTCTTCCATGCCGTCGCTGACGTCATGTTGCCAGAACAGCCCACTGGGCTGGCCCCGCTCGACTTCCCAGGCGTGGTAGTCGGCAATGAAATCGGGCAGGAGTTGGATAAGGATTTTGGAATCGCCGGTGGCGAGATAGCGGTCGTAAGCGGCGGCCTCGACCCAGCCGCTGTATTTGTGAAAATGCGGCTGCGGTTTTCCGCCCGGGCCGCCGACGAACCAGAATCGCAGGTAATCATCCAGGTATTGTGGATCGCGCAGCCACCGGCCTTCGTTCAAATGCTGTCCGACGGCGCAACTGATCGTATTGTAAGCGCCGGCGTGGCTCACCTTGGTGATAAATTCCGTCAGCGCATACCCCTGGGGCGTGATCACGATATGTTTGCGATATGTCCACCAGCGAAAATAGTAAATCTGCTGAAACCAGGGATCGGGGCATTGGAAAAGCGGAATGTTCTGTTTCATCCATGGCCAGCTCTGCGCATTGGGAATGGCGTTGACGACGGCTTCCGGCTCCATCGTGTTGAAATAATTCGCGTAATGAGCGAATGCATCGGGATTCAGAACGTAATCGGGACCCGCCCGCGAAGGCTCGGAAAGCTTTGGCGCGGAAGCGCATCCGCTTAGAAATAAAATCGCCGCGATAGCAAAAAACGATTTGCTCATAGCCACGCGTATAGGGTCAGTTTCCGCACCTCTTTTTCCGCCGGGAAGAAGAGACTGGCGAAATATCCTACACCGAACAGAACCAGATGGCTGTAGACTCCGACCATCAGTTGCGGCTGCGTAAAATTCCACTTCCCAAGATTCAGATACAAATGGCTCGGATTGGCCAGAAACGTCCAGGCGGTGAAGAGAACGCAAGCGGCGATCCCGATCCAAACGCCGCGGCGATTGGCGCGGGTCGTGAAAAACGCCAGCACAAAAAGCCCGGCGATCCCGCCGGAAAATATTGCGTAGATATCGAAAATATTCGCCAGGACGTTTCGCTGCCCAAAACGTGCGTAAAGACTGGCAACGACGACCGCGCCGATGCCGGCGGCGACAACGATGATTTTTCCGACGCGAAGGCGATGATGGGCATCCGCCGCGGGGCGCAGGCGCCGGTAATAATCTTCGACGCAAACCGCCGAGAGGCAGTTTAGATCCGATTGCAGGCTCGCCAGCGCCGATGAAATCAGGGCCGCGATCACAAATCCCACGACCCCGGGCGGCAGTTGTGTTTCGATGAAATATGGAAAGACCGCCTCCGGGTTCATCGCCGGCAGCGGCTCGCCGGTCAATCGGTAAAACGCCCATAGGCCGGTTCCGATGAAAATGAAAAGAACCCACACCGGAACGCACAGCCCCGCCCCCAGCAGCGAAGCCTTGATCGCGTCGCGATCCGAACGCGCGGCCAAAAAACGCTGCACCACCGTCTGATCCGTCGCATATTTCTGAATCGCGTAGAAAATGCCGTTCAGAACCAAAACCCAAAACGTCTCTTTGGCCACGGTTAGCTCGAACGGGCCAAGGCTCATCTTATGGGCCGCGCTGGCCAGCCGAATCACGTCGATCGGATGCCCTGTCGGTTTCCAAAGTAAAACGATCGCGCAGAGAATTCCCGCGCCGATCAGAATGAATCCTTGAAGCACCTCAGTCCAGACGACCGCTTCCAATCCCCCCAGAAGCGTGGCGCCCGTGGCCACCGCGCCGACCAGGAGAATCGTCTCGTATTGGCCGAGGCCGACCATTTGTTTAATCGCCGTCGCCATCAAAAAGACAACGAAGCCGACCTTGGAGAAATGGGCGATCAGAAACGCAAGTGAACTGTAAAGTCTGGCGCCGTAACCGAATCGGCGTTCGAAATATTCATAGGTGCTAATGCCGATAAATCGCCGATAGACGGGCACGATGAACCAAATCATGCAAAGCAGCACGGGAGGGACCATCAATCCCTGCACGAGCAGAATCCAAGTCCCGGAAAACCCCTGGCCGGGATACGCCAAGAAGGTAACGGAGCTGATGATGGTCGCCATGAGCGACATGCCGATCGCCCAGGCGGGGAGTGTGGAGTTGCCGAGATAGAATTTTTTTACCTCGGTCTGCCCCCGCCGGAAGTGAAAAGCGATGGCGAACATAGCGGCCAAATAGAGGCCGATCACCAGAGGGTTCAGCCACATGATGGATTTCGAGTTTGCAGCGGCGGGAGAACAGCCGCGGAACAGATTTTCTGTTCCGCCATGATCGCCTTTAATGCCGCGATCGATTCGCCCAGTGTGACCCCCTGCTGATATCGCGCGGATTGCTCCAGCGAACGCGTTTGCAGCTCCTCCGCGTCCGGCCAATTCCCGGCATTGGCGGCGTTATACATCGCCACGTAAATCTCCGGCGCAAAATTCGCCGTGCTGGGGACGAGGCCATGAGCGCCGAGGCGCAGGCATTGAAGGGCCTGCGAAATCGACCCGCACAAGACGCGAAAATTTTCGTTGCGATATTGCTCAATGAGCCGGGTGAATCGAGGGAGGTCGCGCTGGGAATCCTTGATTCCGATGATGTTCGGATGCCGACTGAGCCGCCCGACCGCCTCCAGGGGGATCGAAACGTGGGTCGTCTGGGGAATGTTATAGAGCAATAACGGCAGGGGCAGCGAATCGGCGAGTTTCGCAAAATACGCCTCTTGCATTGAATCGGTGATGGGGAAGTAATAGGGCGGATGTGCAACCAGGGCGTCCGCGCCCAATTCCCGCCATTCCGCGGCCGCATCGAGCGACTCGCGCAGGGAATTTCCGGAAATTCCGGCGTAGAGCGCCACCCGGCGCGGCGCGGCATGGACCGCCGAGGCGGCGGCCTCGACCATCTGGCGCTTTTGTTGCCAACTCATTGACGCGGATTCGCCGGTTGTCCCCAAAACGAAAATCCCGTGAACCCCGGCGCCGATCAGGCGTTGCACCAATCCGGCCGCGGCGGTCGCATCGACGCGTCCCTCGGGCGTGAAGGGGCTGATCATGGGGACCACCACGCCGCTGAAAAATCCCGGCTCGCGCATGCGAACTGACAATCTAGGAGCATTTGGCCAAACTGCAAACTTTTGCGCCGTTCGCCCGGTTGCGGCAAACGATTATGCTAGCGGTCGCCGTGCGCGAACTGCACCAAATCGTCGAAGCCTTTGAATCGGTGTGCGGCGGGGAAAATGTTGCGGCCCTCGCGACCGTGGCGGCGGTGGAAGGTTCGGGATATCGGCGGGCGGGGGCGCGAATGCTGGTTGCCGCGGACGGCCGAGTTTGGGGATCGATCAGCGGAGGTTGCCTGGACAAAGACGTCGCCCGCCGCGCACGCATTGTCATCGATACCGGCTTGCCCGACCTCTGCTGCTATGAAACCGCAAACGATTCCGGGGAAGACTTCGCCGATCCGGGAGCGTCGCTGGGCTGCGGCGGACGAATCGATCTCCTGATCGAACCTGTTAGTCGCCAATCTCCCGGCGTGCTGATGGCACTAGCCAATCTACTGCGAATGCGCCGCCCAATATCCGTGGCAACCGTCATTCGCATCGAACCCGCGCAATCGCCCGGCCCGGTTCAGCGTTTGATTCAGATGGATGGACGCGAGCCCGAAGGAGAAATTGGCGATTCGGCCTTGCGCGCGGCAATCGTGCAAGATCTCGCCGAGCCGACTTCTGGAGCGAGGCTGGTCCGTCATCGTACATTCGCGGGTGAATGGGCTGACGTATTGATTGAACGAATCTCGCCTCCGCAATCGATGGTGATATTCGGCGACGGCCGCGACGCGGAACCTCTTGCGGGGATGGCCCATTTGCTCGGCTGGCACGTGACGGCGGTTGTACGTCGTCAGCCCTCGTTCCGAGCCGATGCCATCTGTTTCGCGACCGATGACGATCCGCTGGGCGGGCTGGCTCCGCTGGGGCCGGAAACCGCGGTGGTGGTGATGGACCATGATTTTCGCCGCGATTCGGCGGTGCTGGGAAAGTTGAAGGATCACCCTCCGAAGTACATCGGAATCCTGGGCCCCCGCCATAGAACCCGCCGACTGCTGGCGGCGGCGGAAATCGACCCGACGCTGCGGCAATTCGCCCGGCGTCTTTTTTGGCCGATCGGGCTCGACCTGGGAGCGCAAACTCCCGAACAAATCGCCCTGGCTATCGTTGCCGAAATCCAGGCGGTCTTCGCTGAAAGATCGGGCGGCCATTTGCGCGATCGCGGCGGACCGATTCATGATTTCGATCGAAGCAGGAGGGAGATCAGCCGGCTGTGAATCTGAGTTCGCAACCATGTATTGGAGCCATGCTCCTTGCGGCCGGGGGCTCGGTTCGCATGGGCCAACCCAAGCAGTTATTGAGAATCGACGGCCAGACGCTGGTCCGCCGCGCCGCATCGGCGGCCATCGACGCCGGATGCGAGCCGGTGATAGTGGTCACGGGGTCGTCTTCCGAATTAATCGTTCAGGAATTAAACGACCTGCCGGTAACTCCGATTTTTCATCCGGGATGGTCCGCCGGTGTGGGCTCCAGCTTGCGCGCCGGTCTGAGTGCGTTACTGAGTGAAGCGCCAAACCTGACTGCAGTCGTTATTCTCGTATGCGATCAGCCGCATATGAGCGCCGAAATCGTTCAGCGGCTAATCCAAGCCTGGCGACACGGCAAAAAATCTATGGCGGCCTGCAAATACGGCGGCACTTTTGGCCCTCCCTGCTGTTTCGGAAGCGAGCTATTTTCCGACTTGGGGTCGCTGTACGACGAACAAGGGGCAAAAAGGCTCTTATCGGCTCATCCTGAAAGCCTTACGCTGCTTGCCTGGCCGGAAGGAGCCGAGGATTGGGATTTTCCAGGGGACATAAAACCATGAAAAATAGGATTCAGACTGGATAAACCCTTGTAATAATCCGAAAAATCGGGTAAGAGATTTACTTATCGCCCGCGGGATCCCCGGCAGAGTTCCCCCCCTCTCTGCCCCCCGCGGGTGCTTTTTTTCCTAACATGCCTTTTTAAGCCTCCCGCGGGGCCAGGAAGCCCATTGCGATTGCGCAAAATTGCTTGCCCGGACCGATTGTTCGGCGTGGTTGCGTTGGGTCGGTTCAAGTGGACGGTTTGGACTCATCGCACCATTTCCGCCACATTGTGCGATATGCGGCTTCGATATTCCTGGCGAATCGCTTCCCATCCATGAGCGGGGAATGTTCCATTCGATCGCGAAGCGTGGAGCGCAGCCAGGCGAGGCGCGGCAAGTCGCGGGTCCATTCGATGGCGAGTTTCACATAGTCGTCGTCGGTCCAGGCCGCCAATTCCGGCATCGCCAGATTCGATAGTTGGCTCCACCCCGCCCGCCCCACTGCCCATCGCCCCACGCGCGTCAAAACCGGAACGCCCATCCAGAGCGAATCCAGTGTCGTCGTGTGCCCGTTGTAGGGCATCGTGTCGAGGCCGATATCGATCCGGTGATACATCTCAAGATATTCCAGTCGGGGCTGATACTCCATAAATTCGATCCGCTCCGGGGCAACGCCGGCGTCGCGCAAATTTTCCAGAAGCACCTGGCGATGGGCGCCAAGCGGGGAGAGCAGAATCAGCCGGGAAGTCGGAATTGCCAGCAGCACGCGCGCCCAGAGGGCGAGCGTCGGGCGGGTGACCTTGCAATAATTGTTCAGGCACCCGAAGGTGATGTGACCGGCCGAAAGCGCCGGCAGCGGATTGGGAACCGGCACATCGGTCAGCGCGCTGTAACACCAAAATGTATCGGGAAGCCGAATGGATTTTTCCACGTAATTTAGATCGCTATCGCCGGGCGGATCGAGGAACGGATCGGTTAGACGATAGTCGATCGCGGTCAGCCCCGTGGTGCCGGGATAGGCCAGCCAGGTTACCTGAACCGGGGCGGGCTTTCGCGCAAAGACCAGCAGGCGGCCGCCGGACATGTGCATGGTCAGGTCGACGAGAATATCGATCGAATCGGCGCGAATCTGCCGGCTCATTTCCTCGTCGGAAATACCGATCACGGGCCGCCACGTATCCACCAGTTGTTTGGTCCGCTCGGTCACTTCGTCGGACTTTGAGACGTTCGCATAGCAAAATATTTCGAAATTACGGTGCTCGTGATTCTCAAGAAGCGGGAGGGTGAAAAAGGACTGGCAATGAATGCGAAAATCGGCCCCGCAGTACCCGATGCGCAGACGCCGCTGGGGATTGGGATCGTTGGTGTGGGGCGCGACGTTCTGCCCCAATTTCGCGGCGTGCATCGCGTTCCAGCGCAAATTCTCGCGGAGGATCGCCGTCGGATCGTATTCGCTGCTGAAATAGACGCTGTAGGCGAGATTGTCGTGCGAAACGACGTCGGCGGGATTGAGTTCGACCGCGCGGCGAAAGCTGGCGATCGCCTCGTCCAGCCGGCCCGCGTCTTTCAGCACATGGCCGAGATTGCCGTGCGCGATGTGATATTCCGGACGCATGAACAGCGCCGCCTTGAGCGTGGCCAATGCCGCATCCACTTGCCCCATTGAGCGGAGAACGCTGCCCAGATTATTGAAGGCCTCAACATCGTTGGGACGAATGGCGATGGCGCGACGGTATGAATCGGCGGCCTGCGAATATTCCCGCACCGCCTGCAGCGCGTTTCCCAGATTGACGTGCGCTTCGGAATAATCCGGACGAAGCTCGATCGCTTTTTGAAAGGCCTCGATCGCTTCCTTATATTCCCCTCGCCTTTTTAGTGCGTTGGCGAGGTTGTACCAGGCCTCGGCGAAACCCGGCCGCAATTCGATTGCACGGCGGAGCACCGCGGCGGCCTCGTCGAGTTGCCGGGCGTCGGTGAGCGCGCAGCCGAGATTGTTGTACGCCCCCGCGAAATCGTCCTGCAGTTCGATCGAACGCCTGAACGAGGCGATCGCCCCCACTAAATCGCTTTGCCGCTGCAGGGCAATCCCCAGGTTGTTGTGAGTTGCGGACTGATTGGGATTTATGTCAATCGCACGGCGATAAATTTCGATCGCCTCCGTCGTTCTGGTCAGCAAATGCAGGGCGTTGCCCAGATTATTGAGCGCATCGACGTAATCCGGCCGGAGTTGAATGGCTCGGTTGTAGGCCTCCAGCGCCTCCTGCTGCCGGGTTAGCGCCTGCAGGCTGGTGCCCCGGGCAAACCATGCTTCGGGCAAATCCGGCTGAAGCTGCACCGCCCGCTCATTAGCGGCCAGCGATTCCTCGTTTCGGCCCAACGCCAAAAAAACCTGGCCCAGGCTCATGTGATATCGCGCCATCTGTGGCTTCAAAGCCACGGCACGCTGGACCAAATCCAGCGCCTGCGCCGTCTGCCCGCTTTGCAGTTGAATAATCCCCAGTAGGTGTACGGTCTCGGGATGATCGGCCCGCTGCTGCAAAATCTGCAAATAGAGATTCCGCGCTTCGTTCAGCCGGCCTGCCCGGTGGTGGACGAGGGCTTCGTCAAAAACCTGCTCGATTGAATCCGCCATGCTCAGCGGTTCGCCATGAACCGCATTGGATTGTACCGTGGGCGAATCGAAATGCCCCGGCGGAGCTGATAAATTCATGCCGATGCGGAACGGTTATTTTTGGGCAGGAGTGGTGTGCGCCCTGGCGGGCGCCTGTTCGCAAATTCCGCCGCCGCCGCGCTTGGCCGCGGACAGCCACTGCTACAAAATCGACGGGCGCGATACTTTTATCTTCAGCTCGGCGTTTCACTATTTCCGATGTCCCAAGCCGCTGTGGCCCGCGCGATTCCAAACTCTCAAGGAAGCGGGATTCAACACCGTTGAAACCTATGTTGCCTGGAACTGGCACGAACGGCAACCGCCGGCAGGCCCGGATGATTTTTCACAAATGGACATGACCGATCTGACCGACTGGCTCGAGATGGCGATCAACCGGTTCGGATTCAATGTCATCCTTCGCCCCGGCCCGTATATCTGCGCCGAATGGGACGGCGGGGGCTATCCGCAATGGCTGGTGACGCGGCGGCCGGACTCCGTCGACGAAGGCCACTGGCTGCGCGGCGACGATCCGATTTATCTTCAATGGTGCCGCCATTGGTATCAGGCGGTCGCAAAGGCGGCTGGGCCGTATCAGATCACCCACCGCCCCGCCGGAAGCCCCGGCGTCATCCTTTGGCAGATCGAGAATGAATACGTGTACGCCCCGTTCGACTCGGAGGTGAAACTCCATCAACTGCTCGCCCTGGCGCACGACGCCCGCGATTTTGGCATCGACGTCCCGCTGATCACCTGCATGACGGACGATCCGCTTTTTCGCAAGGACCCTTACCTTCGCCAGAACGTAACCGAGTGCCGCAATACATATCCCGGATACGACCCGGGGAGTGAAATTTTCAATATCACGCGGCTGGATCAATACCAGCCGGAAAAACCGCGGATGATCACCGAACTCCAAGGCGGGTGGTTCTCGGAATACGGACCGGGAAACAAACTAAGCATCGACCAGGGGTTCACCCCCGAGCAGATCTCACACGTAACGCTGCTTGCCTGGGCGCACGGATATTCCGGGACGAATTATTACATGGGATTCGGCGGCACTAATTTAGGCGATTGGGCCGCGGCGGGAAAAACGACAACCTACGACTACGCCGCCCCCGTACATGAATGGGGCGGCGTGGGCCCGCGATATTTCGCGGTCAAAAGTCTGGGCGATTTGATTCGCCTGCATGGCCCGAGCCTCGCGCGCTCCGACGCCGAATCCATCGGCACGCAGAACGCTCCGGACGATCTGACCGTGATCTCCCGCCGCGGCTCGGACGGCTCGCGATTTTTATTCGTATTGAACGATCGGAGATCAGACGCGGCGCGCGGACAATTTCGCCTGAAGATTCCGGGCGAAAACGCGCCAGCGATGAACGTGGATTACGATCTTGGGCCATTCGGAGCGGCCGTGCTATATCTTCCGCCGGGGGCCACGGATGCTTCGGAAGGCATTTGGTATCCCAGGGCGACCTCGGCGCCATCCGAATCGCTTCCGCCCGCCATGGCGATCACTCAAATTCGTTTTCGTCGAGACCCCGGCCCGGCGGAAAAAACGTGGATGCCTCTCCCCTCCGGGGCGGGCATCGAAGATATGGGAATATTCGACCGCCGATTCGTTTGGTACCGCTACGATTTCACTGCAGTGGCGCAAATCAAATCGCTCCGACTGAGCGCCCTGCTCCCCGATCACGATTCCTTCATCGCCCAACTTGACGGCACGCTTCTGAGCATCCATCGCCATGGTTCTGTTCACGTCGGCGGCTGGATTCCGCCGTTAACCCCCGGCCGGCATTCTCTGCTCATCCTGTACGAAAACGGAGGCCGACCTAATTGGGGGGCGGGCATGGAAGCGCGATGCGGCTTACACGATCTTTCCATCAGCGATTCCAATTTCTTTCCCGTCGATATCAACAATTGGTCGATCCGCTTGCCAAATGAGCAAAAGTGGCAGCACATCGACATGACCGAAGAACCTAAGCAGGTCAAAGCGGGCCTAACAGGCGAGTTTCGCGCGCATGTTCAGCTTTCCCAAAGCGATCTCCAGGCGGGGGCTGGCCTGCTGAGTGTCGAACACCTTCGCGGCCAGGCCAAACTGACGATCAACGGAATCGACCTCGGTGATTTCCACAGACGCCAGAAAGTGGCCAGAGCGCTGCATGTCGGAGACAACACGATCCTGATCACTGTGACGGCCGGTGACACGCAAGCCGGAATCAGCGGCGCGGCGGAAATTGATTCCGTCAAGCACTCAAACTCACTGCCCATTAATTGGGAAATCTCCGGGCAGACCGCCGGATTGGCCGGGCAATGGTTTGATCCGAAGTTCGACGATTCGGATTGGCAAACGCTCGTCATCGCCCGTTCGAAGCCGCCGGCTCAGAGTGATCCGATCAACCCCGTTTGGTTCCGCCTTCATTTCCAAATTCCCCCCGGCGTCATCTGGAAATTGCATTTGAACGCCGGGGGAAATGGCTTTATCTATCTGAATGGTCACCCGCTGGGGCGATATTGGGATGTGGGGCCCCAAACCGATTTCTTCCTGCCCGGCTGCTGGCTGAACGCCGCACGCGGATCGGACAACATCGTCACACTCTGTTTACGCCCTACCACCGGCCCGGTTGCCATCCGGGACGCCTGGTTGGCCCCTTATGGGCTGGTGGAGGGCCAAAATTAGAGGATAAAATGCCTGCTTGACAACTTATTTCATAAAAACCATTTTTTAGTTGACACCACGGCAACACCTCGGTAATTTTCCAAACCATGTCGACGATCCACGACCATGCCGAGAGCATTACCCAAACCCTGGGCAGCCGTATCCACGCGATGCGGGAGTCTCGGGAATGGACGCTTGAGGAATTGGCCGATCGGGCCGGGTTATCCAAAGCCTATTTAAGCCGTTTGGAGGGGGGAGACCGACACCCTTCCATCGCAGCCTTGGCTGCGATCGGGCAGGCTTTTGGCGTTTCAATTGGGGCTCTATTTGAGCAACCCGATGAGACGGCCGCGTGCGTCATCATTCGCGGCGGCAGTTTGCCAACCCAGAACGCCAATGGACTCGAATACCAACCACTTTCCGGTTCGACCAAACCGTTCAACCTTCATCCCATCATTGTTACGGTCCCTGCCGATCGGCCAGGGCACGAGGCGTACCAACACGATGGCGAGGAATGGCTCCATGTCTTGTCCGGTCGTCTGTCGGCTCGACGCCCTTGATGACAGGGAATCCAGGATTCTCCTGGTGGCCTGTCCAATTCCGCTGACTCTTAACCGAGCGGTCGAATTGACGGGTGTCGGCGTTGGACAGTATGCCGGCTAAGCCTGGGTGCTTAGTGCTGGCGGCGACGGGAAACTGCTGAAACGAATTGGCGGAATAGGAAACCCTGCTTGGGCCACCGGTTGCGGTGCGTTACCGCTTCGGGTCTGGGCCGGGGTGCGAGGTATTTTTCAGGAGTCTGGCCATGAGCGACCCATCTGTTCCTGCCGCCTACGCGGATACTGTCAAGAAAACACATAGCAAACTTAAGGGCAATGCCCTGAATTTCTGGGAGGTTTCGGCGCAAGCGGTTGCGCTGATATCGCCCAGCATGACGGCGGCGCTGATCGTGCCGCTGATGTTCGCGACGGCCGCGGGCGCCGGTTGGCTTTGCTACCTGTTCGGCACCATCATGCTGCTCTTCGTCGCGCTGAATCTGAATCAATTCGCGAAGCGGTACACCTCGGCCGGCAGTATGTACGAATACACGGTCAAAGGTCTGGGACCCAAGGCCGGAGGCGTTGCCGGTTGGTCTCTGCTTT
>JBEKPV010000004.1:0-70482 GCA_049520395.1 Tepidisphaeraceae bacterium | reverse complement strand
TCAGGGCAGGCAACTTGCCTTTCAGAATTTATTGATCGGCTCTGTTTTTCTTTGGAAAATTTTTTTCTGTGAAATAAAAGGCCGCCCCTTTTGCGCGCATGAACGAAAAGGGATGGGGCGGCCTTTGCTCGCAAACGAATTGGGGGCATCGGGTTGGTGCAATAGTTGAATTTTAAACATACTCTGCCTGGATCGCCTAGATTGCCTGAATTATGGGGGGAAAAATGCGCGGCGGCAGATCGAATCGGGAGTAGAATATGTGTGACGCTTCCGCAAATTAGGGAATGGGGTAGCCATGAGTAATCAGCCGGGTCCGATGCTGTCGTATGAGACGCCGCGCGGGCGAGGGCTTGGGTTTCGCGTACATTTTGAATCGGCCCACGGCAACGCGGTGGCCACCATGACTCTTGTGGCCGCGGCCACTCTCTTGAATTGCGCGGCGATTTGGGCGGATTACGCGCAGGTCCTGCTGCTGCAGCAAATTAAGTTGCATATCCCCCTCCTTCCGGGTCAGGCGCAGCAGAATGACCTGCGAGTTCGGGTGATCGCGATCGCGGCGACGGGTGTGACCATCGCGGGAATTGTCGTTTGGGTGATTTGGGCTTACCGGGCTTACCGCAACCTTCAGCCGCTCAATGGACAATCGGCGAAACACACGGCAGGGTCCGCGGCGGGCGGTTTCTTTATACCGATTGTAAATCTTGTGCGCATCCCACAGGTGATGACCGAACTATGGAATGACAGCGATCCGGCCGGGCATGGCGGCGGACTTCTGGTCTTGTGCTGGTGGCTGGCGTGGATCGCAGGCGGCATCGCCGCGCAGGTCGCAAAGATGTCCACGACGCCCGTGTACCCCGGGGGGAGACCCGATATCGATTCCTTAATCTCCATGACTTGGACGTTTCTAGCCTCCCACGTCTTGGTCGTCGCCGCGGGTTCTCTGGCGGTGTGGCTGGTGTGGGGAATCGATGACCGCCAACGGCGGCGGGCGATTATGACTGGTCGTTAGTTCATGTTGAAAATGGGTGTCGCCTTTTTGCCTGACCGGGAATCCGGCGACGCGATCGCGTTTGAGCCGATTGCGGCTGATCGACCCTTGCATGGACGCACAACCCCAGGTGTCGCAATCCGTTATATATCTGCGTCAAAAATAGAACTTGCCCGTCGGTTTATATGTGACGATAATTGGGTTGATGTCCGCCAGCGAGACCATTCAATTTCAGGCGACGCCGGAATTTCGGCGGCAACTCGAGGCCGAGGCCGCGCGGCTTAACCTTTCGCTTTCGGCCTATATTCTTTATTTGCAGGAGCGGTTGGCTCCCGGACAGGACCCGGCGCGCCTCGATCGCCATGTAGAGGAAGTTTTCGGCAAACATGGGGCGCTGATGCGAAGGCTCGCCAAGTGAACCTTGCGCCTCGATTCCTGTCGGTTGAAGATGTCTTGAAACTCCATGCCATAGCCATTGAAGATCAGGGGGGCGATGCGACGCTGCGCGATCGCGCGTTGCTCGAATCCGCTGTGGCCATCCCGGCTCAGCAATTTTCCGGGCGGTATCTCCATGAAGACATTCCGGCCATGGCCGCCGCGTACGCGTTTCATATATCCAAGAATCATCCGTTCGTGGACGGAAACAAGCGCGCGGCGACGGCAGCGATGATTGCTTTTTTGTGCGATAACGGGTGGCGGTTCGAGGCAACGGCTGACGATGCGGAACCCGTCATCCTAGAGCTTGCGGCCGGCTCATTGGACGAGGCCGCCTTCAGCGAATGGGCAAGGAAACATATGCACGAGGGGAGTGAAATGGGACGAAGTTAGATTTTTGCCGTGGGCGGAGGCTTGTGGGAGTTGAAGGACGGATTTGCATGTGGCGGAGGGGAAACTGCCGCCGCATCGGGCTAATGTGGGACGGGGGCTTATCTTTCCTGGCCTGCGGGGGCGGGGCGGGTTTTTATTGGACTTGGTAAAAAATGCGCGGCGGATTGGCTTTTTTTAACACTTGTATTGTATTTGATTCCTGTCTAGTCAGCCAGTGACGCGAATCGACTGCATCTCCAATGTGGAGAGGCCGGTTTGTGCATCATCGGGGTTTTTGTAAATCACTACCAGCACGGAGAAGAAATGTTCCTTCGATTCGGTAAGTCGAGCAAGGGTGAAGTGTCGGCGCGTGCCAACAAGAAGCATAAGGGTTCGGCGCGGAGCTTTGGGATGCTGGAAACGCTGGAAAGCCGGCAATATCTGTCTGGAACATTTCTGATCACCTCCTACGGCGCCAGCACCAGCTCGTCGGATAACTCGGCGGCGATCGAAGCGGCGCTGACGGCCGCCAATAAGGCGGGGGGCGGAACGGTGGAAGTGCCGGCGGGAACTTTCCTCAGCAAATCGATCACCACGAATTACAACAACATCACTTTGGAAATTGCCAGCGGCGGCGTGCTGGAGGCGGTCGCCATGAGCAACTATGGAAGCTACGAAAACAAATTCATCCAATTTAATGACGACAGCAATGTCGCCATCACCGGGCCGGGGACTATTAACGGTAACGGGGCGGGGTGGTGGAGTTCGAGCGATCGGCCGACACTGATCGGGTTTAATAAATGCAATGGCGTGACGGTTTCCAACGTGACGATGGTCAATTCGCCGAAGGAATTCATTACCTTCGACGCCACCAATAACGTGGTTTGCAATCACGTTACGATCAGCGCTCCGAGCACGTCGCCGAATACGGACGGGATCGATCCTTGCGGGTCGAATTATGTGATCGAGAACTGCAATATTTCGACCGGCGACGACGACATTGCGATCAAGGCCGCGGATGCCGCCTCGAACAATATCACGGTGACCAACTGCACGTTCGGGACCGGGCACGGGTTGTCGATCGGCGCGCAGACCAATGACGGGGTGAACGGAGTGACCGTCAGCAACTGCACGTTTAATGGGACGCAGTACGGCATCCGCCTGAAGGCCTCGGAGGGGAACGGCGGGCTGGTGCAGAACTGCTCGTATACGAATATCACGATGACGGATGTGGAGACGCCGATTGAGATCACCAGTTGGTATGACAGCAATCCGAGCGATCCGAAGACGGTGGCGAGCACCACGCCGGACAGCACGACGCCGATTTGGAAAGGGATAACGATCACGAATCTGACGGCGACCGGGGCGACCCATGCGGGCGATATTTACGGTATGCCGGAGGAACCCGTTGGAGCGATCACGCTGAGCAACGTGAATATCAAGGCGAAAACAGGGCTGTATATTTATTATGCCAGTGACGTGACGTTCACCAAGGGGAGTGTGATCACCGCGTCGAGCGGGCCGGACGTGCAGACCTGGGACGCGACCGTCAGCGGGATTACCACGACGCTGTACTAAACTTATTCTTTCTTCTACCGAGCCCCGCACGCGCGTGCGGGGCTTTTTTTTTGGTTTGGCGCTAAGGGCGACCGGGATGGGGCGGAACTGTAGAATGTCGGGCGTGGTTTGGGGGAGGCGACGAGAGCGATTATGGATCCTGAAGCCCCGCATTCCGATCCGCTGGAGATTCGCGTGGTGAATCTCTATAAATCGTTTGGCACTACCGCGGTGCTGCGGGGGATCAATCTGTCGGTTTCGCGCGGGGAGATGATCGCGATCGTTGGCGGGTCGGGGTCGGGGAAGACGGTTTTGATGCAGCATTTGATCGGTCATCTGCGAGCCGACTCGGGTGAGATTTGGCTGGCGGATCATGAGCTGCCTGGGTCGCCGCTGGTGGATCTTTGCAAGTTGGACGAAGCGGGGATGGATCAATTGCGAATTCACTGGGCGGTGGTGTTTCAGGGGAATGGGCTTTTTTCCGGGACGGTGGAATACAACATTTCGCTGGCGTTGGAATTTGTGAAGGGGATGGACGAAAAGGAGGCTCACGAGCGGTCTCGCCGGGCGGTGGAGGCGGTGGGTCTGAATCCGGATGAAATTCTGGGTTTGGAACGGGAGGAATTGTCGGGGGGGATGGCCAAGCGGGTGGCGATTGCCCGGGCGCTGGCGCTGAAGCCGCTGCTGATTTTTTATGATGAGCCGACGACGGGGCTGGATCCGCATTATGCGGAATTGATTCAGGATTTGATTTTTCAGACGCATCAAAAGGAGGTGGGGGGGGTTCGGCGGACATCGCTGATTATCACGCACGACAAGGATCTGCTGCGGCGATTGCGGCCGCGGGTGGTGATGCTGCATGACGGGGTGGTTTTTTTCGACGGCACGTACGAATCGTTTCAGCAATCGGATTCGCCGGTTATTCGGCCGTATTTTGATGCGATGCCGGGGTTGCAGAAGAGGCCGGTGGAGAAGGGGGCGGGGTGAACTGCGCGTCGGATTGAAGAAATGGAATTCGTGCAGACGACGCGGGGACAAGCGGGAAGATAATTCGAAATTCGAAATTCGAAATTCGAATCTCGAATCTCGAATCTCAGATCTCAGATTTCAGACGTAAGTCTCCTGCCACGCTATCTGTAATTTCCCTGTGGGGTTTGTGGGGGGATTTTTTCTATCGGGTCGGCTGTGTGGATGGATTCTCTTGCGGCATATTGAGCTTCGCCAAAGCGGCGGCGACTTCGCCCGGGGTTGGGTTGTCCTCGGGTGTGACGGCGGGGACCGTGGGGAGGCCGGAAAAGGTGACTAGCTGGCGCTGGCGCTTCCAGACGTGAAAGAATTTTATGTCTTTGGGGTCGATGCCTGTGAATTCCGAGGGGGGGTTGTAGTCTCGCTTTCCCAGAATTTCGTTGGGATAGAGGCTGCCGATTTCCCTTCCATCGTTTAAGACGGCGGTGAGTACGATGGCGTCGCCGCCGGTGGTGTTGGGCTGGAGATTGGCGACGATTTGTTCGGGGGGAGCGCCGGTGACGTCGATCAAATTATAGGTGATGCCACTTTCGACGATGGAGCCGCCCGGGGTGATTTGGCCGATTTGGGTCCAGGGGCCGAAGGGGGCCCAGAAAGAGGCGTGGCCGCTGTGGCCCATGGAGAGGTAATCGCCGTGCATCATGAAGTTCGGATAATATGCGCCTTTCGACCGACCCAGAGGGAAGGCGTTATTAAAATCGCCGCCGGGACCGAGGACGGCGATTTCCGAATAGGCGGGGCGGTCGAGATTGCGCTGGGTGTAAAAAACGTCTTGATCGGCGTCGATCGGCTGACCTTCGCCGTCCCACCAGCAAAAGGGGTACTCGTTTAGAAAATTGACGGCGGTGACCTCGGCGATGGTTCCGTCGGGCAATTGTTTTCGGAATTTCGGTGGCACGGTATAAGGATCATGCCGCGCGCTGGCGGCCCATACGAGGGCGCGCCTGGCCATGGCGGAAACGGTTTCCGGGGTGGAATTTAAATACCATTGCAGATCACTGACGAGGGCGAAATAGGGCATCTGCCAATCGGGAAGCTTGACCGCTTCGTAGGCGATGAGCAGATGATACGAGGGGCCGGGGGAGGTGGGGATATTGGCGACGAAGACGAGGGAATTGCCGGTGGTCAGGACGCCGGTATAGGTGAGGGTCAAAGAGGCGGAAGCGGTCTGATCGGGGGAATCGCGAAGGTCGAGCTTGAGATTTGGGAAATCGAGCTGGATGTTGCGGTGGTCGGGATCGATCAGAGTGGAATTGAGTTTTCCGGATCCGCCGCCGCGGATGGAAAGAGTTCCTTCGGGGGATTTGGCGCTGAGATCGAGGTAGACGGGGGCGGTTGCGGCTGTGGCCCAGGTGTTGTGGGAATAGCTGCGCAGATCGGAGACGCAAACGGCACCGTTGGTTTGCATGGCTTGAAGTATGGCGCCGTGGAGCGCTTCGGTTTCGCATGTGCCGGGGATTAGATTTTTGGTCGGGCTTTCGACGGCCTGGGGAACGGTTTGCTTGAGGGTGTCGTAGCCGGCGTCGTCGAGAAGAACGCTCCAGCGGAGAATCTGAGCGACGTCGGTCAGCGCGGTCGGGGCGGTGGAAGGGAGGGTCGGCGCGGGGGGCGCGGATTGCGGTGGGGCGGTTGGCGGAGCGGTCACGGGGGCGGCGGCTTGGGGGAGGGGCGCGTTGTCGGCCGAGGCGCGGGAGATCATCCAGCCGGTGGTTCCCAGGGCGGCGACGATCACGGCCACGGCGGCGGCGGTTTTTAGTTTGGCCAGCATCATCATGGTTTTGGCTCCTTTGGCGACGGCGACGCTTGCCGCGGCGGAGTGTGCGCCGGCGTGACAGACTTGGAGAATGCCTTGTGTGAGGGACTGGCGCAGGGCGGAAGTTAGCGCCGCGCCGGGGAGTTGCTCGGTGAGGAGTGTGCCGAGAGCGGCGGAGGTGGCGGCGACGCCGCGGCGCGAGAAATAGGCGCGAAGTTTTTCCAGGCCGCGGAAGATGCGCTTGCGGGCGGCCTCGGGGGAGAGGCCGAGCTGCTGGGCGACATCCTCGATCGGCTGCTCCTTCAAATAGCGGAGGACCAGGGCCTCGCGGTCGGTGGAACTTAAATGGCAAAGAGCTTCATCGAGAAGATCGACGAGATCGAGGCGGGGCGATTGGATTTGATGGGTTGGGTTCATGGCCGCTTCCTGCTGGCGACGCTTGAGGCGCGTTTCCCGTTTTCGGATGTTGGCGCAGACATAGCGTGAGGTGGTCAGCAGCCAACCGGTGAGATAATTCTGGTGTAAGGCGCCGGCTTTTTGACTGAGCAAGATGAAGACGGCCTGGGTGGCGTCCTCGGCATGGTGGCGGTCCTTCAATTGGCGAAGACAGGCGGAATAAACCAGGCCGAGATATTGATCGACGAGGGATCGGAAGGCGTCGTCGGAACGACTGGCGGCGTATTCCTGAAGTACCTGAGTGGCGTCCATTGAACCGGCCCTGTGAGACTCTACAGCCGAGCAATGTGCGCGACGATGGGGAAATGGACAATTGTAGCGGCCCGAAGCAGATATCGGCGCGAATCGGACGACCGCACAATTGTATAAGTCTTTATACTGCAGCGGATTACGAATCTGGCGCGGAATCGGCAGCGGCGGGGGAGCGCGGAATATTGAAGGCGCTTGCTGAATTTGCCGAGCAGAATGGGGAGGGCGCTAAAGCCAGTGCCACTCATGGAATGCGATCTATGGTCTGTCGAAGAATTTTATGGGTTTGGGTGCTGATTTTTGCCGCGGCGGCGGCTGCGTTTGGGCAGACATCTCGTCCGGCGGCGGTGGCCGCTGTGAAGGTGGTGGCGCTGGGACCGATGCCGGATGGGGTCGTTTTTTCAATGCACAGTAAAGATCGTCGGCACATCGCGTCGGTATGCCGTTCGGCGACGGGATGGTTCGCGGTTTTGGATGGACGAGCGGGAAAAAAGTACGATTTTGTTTCCGCGCGCAGTCTGATTTTTAGCCCGGACAGCAGTCGATGGGGATACGTCGCCCGAAGCGGCGCTAAATGGCTCGCGGTGGTCGATGGGAAGGAAGATGGAAATTCGTATGACGCGATCGGAGTCAATTCGTTGAAATTTGGTGCCGATAGTCGGCGCGTTGTCTATGTCGCGGGGATCGGCAAGCAATGGCTCGTGGTCGCCGACGGACGGGCCGGACAAGTCTGCGACACGCTGGGCCCGGAGGGTCCGGTTTTCAGTCCTGACGGCAAACATTTGGCGTATCTCGCCGCCAGCGGCGGGAAGTGGTTTGCGGTCGTGGATCGGCAGTGGAGTCCGGCTTACGACTCCATCGCCAAAGAGTCCCTGGTCTTCAGTCCGGACGGCAAGCACGTCGCCTATATCGTAAAAAAGCTGGACAAATATGTCGTGGTGGTGGACGGCAAAGAAGGGCCGACAAACAACGGCGTGGTGCAGGAATCCATCCGGTTCAGCCCCGACAGCAATCGCCTCATGTATCTGGCCTATCTGGGTCCCTCGATGTTGCGCGTCGTGGTCGATAACCAGGGCGGGCCGCTCTATCAGGGAATCGCGCTGCCAACCATGGCGTTCTCGCCGGACAGCAAACACTTCGCGTATCTGGCTTTCAAGGACCACACCTGCGTGGTGATTTATGACGGCCAGGAGGGACCGCCATCGGACATCATTCGCGGATCGTCCCGTGCGTTCGTTTTCAGCGCCGACAGTCAACATTTTGTGTACCGCGTGGCACAGGCGGGAAAGATGTTTGTGATGCGCGACGGCAAGCCGGGCCCGGTTAACGACGTGGTTATCGACCGGTCTTTCCAATTCAGCCCGGACGGGAAACGGCTGGCCTATGTCGCGGCCAACGACCACCAATGGGAAGTCGTGGTGGATGGAGAGAAGCCGCAGCCCTATAGCGGCGTTTCGGATTCCGTCACGTTCAGCGCGGATGGAAAACATTGCGCGTACGCGGCCAGAAAAGATACGAAATGGGTGGTTGTTTTGGACGGCGTGGAAAGTCCGCAGTACGACGGCGTCGGCGCGGGCAGCATGGTATTTAGCGCCGACGGCAGGCATTTCGCGTATTACGCCAAAAGAGGCACCAGCGAATTTGTGGTCGTCGACGGGAAAGAGGGGGCGCCTTACCCGTGGATTATGCTCGACACCCTGGTCTTCAGCCCCGACGGAAGGCGCGTTGCGTATTGGGCGGTGAAGGAAAAGAAAAGCAAAGTCGCTGTGGTGGACAACGTGGAGGGTCCGCTGTGCGACGAATTCCTGCCGAAATCGGACGCGTTCAGCGCCGACAGCAAACATTTCGTATACGAGGGGGAGATCGGGAATAAATGGTTTGTGGCAATCGACGGGGTCGCGGGTCCCCGGTACGACCACATCGTTTCGATCAGCGCCGATCAGCACCCGTTCGATGCTTCGGGCAACGTGGACTATGTGGCCGTGGACAATGGCACGATTTACCGGGTTTGGCAGACGTGGAAAACCGCGCCGTGAAATATTGCGGGGGCTTCGCGTTTCGGTAAAGTCGCTTACATGGGAAGTGCTGTGAGACTTGCCGGGTATTTCGCCGGTGGGCTTTTTTCCGGGCAGGAATTGATCGGTAATCGGGCGCTGGCGGGGGAGATCGAGCGAGTCTCGCGGGGGATGATTCGGATCGATTTGCCGCAGGATATGGCGACGCAGGAGGAGGGTCGCGATCGAGCGATTCGCGCGGAAGATTATCTGGCGATGATCGAGCGGGATTTTGTGCTGGCGAATATGAATGGGTTGGAATTGGATTCGGGGACGGTGGCGGAATATATGGTGGCGAGCATGCTGGGAATGCCGCGGGTGCAATTTCGATCCGATTTCAGGAATGTCAGCGATGTGGGGAAGCGGTTTGGGGATTCCGTGACGGTGCGCAAGACGACCAGCGTGCCGTTTAACCTGATGTTTTGCCACGATGAGTCGGCGACGGTTTTTGTGAACTCGATTGAGCTTTACAAGAAAAGTAACTCAGACCCGCGAGCCTTTCAGCGGAAATTGGCGGTGCATGCGGTGAGGGGAATCCAATTGGCATTGGGAAAAACGAAGACCTGCAAGCCGGATGAATATGAATCGTGGGAATTGCCGCTGGTGCGAAATCTGAATTTGGATCGAGCCAAGGTGAGGCCAATTTTGAGGGAAAAAAAACGGCGGCATCTCAAGCCGGAGTATCAGCGGGCGGTTGCCAAAATCCTGGAGCTGAAGCTTTCTTAGGTTATGGGCGCGACGTGAGCGACAACAGAGCGTTCAGGCGATCGCGCGCGCCGGGGAGATCGGGGCGGAGGGCTAATGCCTTTTGAAATTCGGCAATGGCGGAATCGCGCGTCGAGAAAGTCTCGTTCCAAATGGCCAGAATGTAATGGGCCTGGGCGTAATTGGGGCGGAGGTTGATCGCATCAATCAGAATCGCATGAGCCTGATCGCGGAGGGCCGGATTGTGCTGGGCGTAGGCCTGCTGGCCGAGCATGTGGGCGTAATTCACCAGGGCGGAAACGTCTTCGGCATTTTGAGTCAGGAGCCAGCGGTAATGCACGGCGGCTGCAGCATAGTCGTTTCGGTCGGCCAATAAATTGGCGAGATTGTTGTGGGCGGTTTTGGAGTCGGGATCCAATTCCAGAGCCTGCGTGTACTGATCGATGGCAACCGAAGGCTTGTGTTCGGATTGGGCGACGAGCCCCAGGCCGTTGTGGGCGCCGGCGGATTCGGGATTGGTGTTGAGCCATTGCAGGGCGAACGATGTGTCGTCGGTATAAGAACTGGCGCGGAGCACGCTGACGAATCCGAGCCCGGCGATCCAGAGGACGGCTACGGCAGCCGCGGAATATCGAGCCAGCGGGCGTTTGAGATTTTGGATGAGCATCGCACCGGAGCCGGCAACCGCTAGAAGAGCGAGCGCGACGTAACGCTCGGAATAGGGCGCCTCCTGGCGGAAAATGTGGGCGGTGGGTAATTGCATGAGAATGAACCACCCGAGCCAAAAGAGGGCGATGCGCGGGATGGGAGATTTGCTGCGGGCGATCCAGACGCACAGGAGGGTGAGGACGATTAGACAGGTTGTCGTCAGGGGAGGATCCAGCCACACGTGAAGGGGGGGTTCGTAGTGTAGAGTCGTAAAGGGAGCGATGGCGGTTTGCAGGCCGTAGAGGAGACTTAGGAGCGGGGCGAAGGGATGGTTCTGGATGTCCCAATTTAGTGTGGGAGATTGGAAGATCAGATGGCGGAGGAGGAAATAGCCGGCTAGCAATATGAATGGGGGGAGATATCTGAGTAAACGATGCGATCGCGGCTTTTGGAGCAGAAGATCGGCGAGAATAAAAATTGCCGGGAGGACCGCGGCTTGTTCTTTGGCGAGTAATGCGGCGGCGAAGAAGAACATGGCGAGGGAATAGGTGGCTGCGCCTTTCCATGCATCGGTGGGGTGGGGGGGTGAACTTGGACTGTTGGGTGTGCTGCCCCTCACCCTGGCCCTCTCCCCGGGGTACCGGGGAGAGGGGATGGAGGGGTGTAGGTAGGCCCAGGTGGAGAGGAGCATGAGGAGGTTTGCCAGGAGAGTTTCGCGGCCGCTGGCGGCGGGGTAGACGCATTCCGACATCGCGGGATGCAGGGAAAACCAGAGCGCGGCCAGCAGGGCGGCCGGCGGCGTTAAGGCGAAGATACGTTGCCGCAGGAGGCCGTAGGCGGCGAGCGTCGCTAATCCGGCTAAGAGCGCGTTGAAGAGGTGGTAGGGGCGGGGATTGTTGCCGGAGATCGCGCGCTGGATGGCGAAGGTGCTCCGCGTGATGGGCCGGTAATATGGGAAATTGAGATAATGCGGTTCGCGGAAGATTTCGGATAGGTCTTGCCAGGAATGGAGCGGAAACTGGTTTTCGATGACTTCGTGGTCGTCGTAGACGAAGGCGTTGTGCCAGGCGGCGGCGGCGTAGAGGCCGGTGACCAGCGCGGCCGCCAGACACGCCAAAATGCGACTTTTGCAACGGATCATTTGGATTACAATCGGCCCGAATTTGTATGACGGAACTGGATGTTTCACAACTTTTGAGCGTGGAAGCGGCGACGCGGATCGTGGACGCGGCGGATTTGCCGCGGCGGATTATCCGCGTGGCGGTGGGGGAGGCCGCGGGATTGCGATTGGCGGAGGAGATTCGGTGCGACCGCGATTCGCCGCCGTTTGATAAAAGCTTGATGGACGGGTTCGCGGTGCGCAGCGCGGATTTGGCGCGGGAATCGGCGGACCTGATTCCGCAAGGAAAAGTCGCGGCGGGGGAATCGGCGCGGCTTCCAATCAAAGCCGGGGAAATCATGGCGATTATGACCGGTGCGCCGCTGCCGGAGGGGGCGGATGCCGTGGTGCCGATCGAAGAAGCGGAGGTCGATCGGGCGACGGGGCGGGTGAGAATATTGCGGGCAGCTTCGCCGGGGCGATTCGTGACGCGGCGCGGAAGTGAAGCCCGGGAGGGGGATATCGCGCTGGGAGCCGGGACGCGAATTGGGGCGGCACAGGTGGCGGTGCTGGCCAGTGTGGGGAAGGATACCGTCCTGGCATACGACCGGCCGGCGGCGGCGGTTCTGGGCAATGGGGACGAACTGGTGCAGATCGGAACGAAGCCGGCGGGGGCGCAGATTCGCGCGGCGAATAACGCGATGCTGGCGACTCTGCTCCATCGCTGGCAATGCCGGACAACGGATCTGGGATTTGTGCGCGACGATCCGAAGCTGATCCGACAATCGATCGAGCGCGGATTGGAGAGCGATATTCTGCTGATCAGCGGGGGGATGAGCGTGGGGGAGCGTGATTATGTGCCGGGGATTTTGCGGGAACTGGGGGCGGAGATGAAGATCACGAAATTGCGGATCAAGCCGGGGAAGCCGTTTATTTTTGCGCGGATGCCGGGGGGGAAGTTTGTTTTCGGGTTGCCGGGGAATCCGCTGAGCGCATTTGTCTGCGCGGTCACGCTGATCCGGCGGCTGATCGAACGATGGTCGGGGGGCGAAGCGGGGGAATGGATTCGGACGGCGCCGTTGAGCCTGACTCTGGAGGCCAACGGTCCGCGGCAATTTTATCAGCCGGCGATTTTTGACGGGCGGAAAATTGAGCCGCTGGCGTGGAAGGGATCGGCCGATATTTTTACGCTGGCGCGGGCGAACGCGCTTCTGGTCCGGCCGGAAAATCAGCCTGCGCAGTCGGCCGGGTCGGCGGCGAATTTTTTGGAGATTTAAATCGTGCGCCGATTGAATTGGATTTTGTTGTTGCTTTTCGCGGCGGCGGCGCTGGGGGGATCGTTTACCTGCAGTAACGGGGAGCGCGCGACGACATTGAATGTCGTGGTGCCGTGAAGCATCGGGCAATCGCGCCAACCCAAAAAGCAACGCCGCCCGTTTTGGGGGCGGCGTCGCGCTAAGTCTTGCAAATTGAACAAACCTGCCCGAATTACCTCTTGGGATGCGGCACGGTTTGGATCGTCTGGAGGATTCGGCTGGCGATTTTGTAGGGATCGCCCTGGGAATTGGGACGCCGATCTTCCAGATAGCCTCGGTAATCGTTCTTCGGCATGCTCGGTGGGACGCGGATTGAAGCGCCACGATTGGCGACGCCGTAGGAGAATTTGTCGATCGCCTGCGTCTCGTGCAGCCCGGTGAGGCGCAGATGATTGTCCGGGCCGTAGACGGCGATGTGCTCGTCTTTGTATTTTTCGAATGCGGCCATGAGGGCCTCGAAATAGGCTTTGCCGCCGACTTCGCGCATGTATTTGGTGGAGAAGTTGGAGTGCATTCCCGAGCCGTTCCAGTCGGTTTTGCCGAGGGGTTTGCAGTGCCAGTTCACGTCCACCTCGTATTTTTCGCAGAGGCGGGCGAGGATGTAGCGGGCGGCCCACATTTCGTCGGCGGCCTTTTTGGAGCCTTTGCCGAAGATCTGGAATTCCCACTGGCCCTTGGCCACTTCGGAATTGATCCCTTCATGATTGATGCCTGCCTCGAGGCAGAGATCGAGATGCTTGTTGACGATTTCGCGGGCGATGTTGCCCATCAGCGAATAGCCGACGCCGCAGTAGTAGCGGCCTTGGCCTTCCTTGGGGAAGCCTTCTTCGGGGAATCCGAGCGGCTGGCCGTTCTTGTAAAGGAAATATTCCTGTTCGAAACCGAACCAGGTTTCCGGATCATCCAGAATCGTCGCTCTTGCATTGGTGGAATGGGGGGTTAGGTCGGTATGGAGAACTTCGCACAGAACGATCGCGCCATTCTTGACGGTGGCGTCGAAATACCTGGCGACCGGCTTGAGCACCATATCGGAGCTATGCCCTTCGGCCTGATTGGTCGAACTGCCGTCGAAGGCCCAGTTGGGGAGTTGTTCCAGTTCCGGGAAGCCTTCGAAGTCCCTGACAAGGGTTTTGCCACGGATGTTTGGCACGGGGGTGTAGCCATCGAGCCAGATATATTCCAATTTGAACTTTGCCATGAGAGTTTAGTTCTCCGTTTCTAATCGAGAGGGCGAATGACGGTAGCGTACCGTAATGCGCGGGCGGTCCGTAGGCCGGGCAAATGGGCAGTGGTCAACCAAATTGACACCGCAGCCACAGCGGCTAATTTTCCTCTGCAAATCCCGTGCTCGGCGGAAATTCCGGAAAATTTTGCGGCGGCGACATTTAGGTTGTTAGGAAAATACGCAAGGGTCCCCCTGGCAGTCCATTTTTGCCTAGAAAGCGGGCTGGGTGTCATTTCAATGAGTTCGCGTGGATAACACGATCAAATGGATGCCGCTTAACTACTCTGCCATCCTTTGACCTTTGTGGGCGACGAAGCCGTGTCATCGGATTAGGATTTCTCCATGGACGATGTGCAACCGCTGGCGACGAAGATTATCGATGCGAATCCCAACGCCTATGGGGCGCTGGTGGTGGAGGGTGCGACGCCGGAAATGGCGCGCACGCTGCTGGGGAAAGTTCAGGCCGGTCGATTGCTCAGCGCACGGGGGGCGAGCGCTGAGAGGGCTTCCGCGGTGCTGGCCGGGCTCTGGCTCTGGCTGGATGGGCTTGAAGAATCGCATCGGATCAGCCAATCGCTTGGAAATCCGACCGGCAGTTTCTGGCACGCCATCATGCACCGGCGGGAAGGGGATTTTTCCAACAGTAAATATTGGTACGCGCGGGGGGCGGGGCATCCGGCGCTGGCGATTTTGGGACAACAGGCGGCGGCGCTGGTCAATCCGCTGCCGGCAGACAAGCGACTGCTGCGCATCACGGGAAATGGCTGGAACCCCGGCGCATTCGTTGATCTTGTGGAGGAAATCCACGACGAACGTCGCAATCCGATTTTCGCAACCGCGGTGGCGCTGCAACGGCTGGAATGGAAGACGCTGTTCGATTACTGCTGCGTCGCGGGCTGAGCGGCTAAGAATGTCTTGAAAGCGGCCAGCGCATCATCGGCGCCGCTCATTTGGCCATTGGGGTCTTCGCGCGAGACGAGAATTTTGCCGAATCGATCGATGATCACCAAATCCGGAATTATTTTGCCGGCGTATTGCGCTACAACATTGTTTTGCTGCCAGCTTGACTGTGGCACGCCGGGGAACGGCATTTTTTCATCTTTCATATAGCCGAGCATTTGATCGAGTTGTGGGTCCTCGTTCATGAAGACGGCCGCCAGTTCCGGATGCTGGGCCAGGGCGTCGGTCATGAAGGAGACATAGCCTGGGGAGAACGAATGGCACGGGGCGCACCAGTTGGCGCCGAAATAGAGGGCGAACATTTTCTTGTCCTGGAGATGATCGTCTTTATAGGGGTTACCGTCGGAATCGACCATGATTCCCTGCAGAGCCGCGGCGATGCGCGAGGGGCGTTTGTCCGGATCGAGCAGCGCCAGTTGCCGGGCCTGGGCGATCGCGTCGGTGAAATTGAAACCGAGGTTCAGGCGATTGGGGGAATTTGGCCACGCCAGATCGGTGCCCTTGTTGGTGATGGTGACCACGCTCATGGAGGTTCCCGGCGGCAGGCTTCCGAATGAGCAAGTGATGGTGGTGTTGGTCTTAACCTGCACCGGCCAGAGAGTCATGTCGGCGGCGAGCGAATCGGGATCGATCGCGCGCTGCGCCGGCGTGAGAGCGGCCCACGCCTGATTCGCGGCGTCCAGAAGCCCGACGTCGGCGGCGGAGGCTCTAAAACGAAAGTTGCCCTGAGCAACCAGAATACAATTTGTGCCGTCGAACGCGGCGACGCCTACTTGCTGGCCCTGGTGAACCACCATGCCATTTGAAAACGTGATGTCGCTCGGGAGAGTCACCGTCGCCGGCCAGCGGTCGGGGTGATTGACCAGATCGGAGAGAGTTAATTGATCGGGAGGCGTCGCGGCCGCAGCGATGTTGGCCAGCAGGGTTAAGAGGAAAATCGATGCGTATTTCATGGCGTCATCTCCGTCGTGCGAAAAAGATGATGGATGAATACAAAACGATGAATAAAAATCAAATGCACCCGCCGGGCTTTTAATTCATCATTCCGCATTCATCATTCCGCATTTCCTCAAACCCCCACGGCGTCAGCCACATGCTTAACCGCGTTCCTGAAAATCTGCAGCCCGTCCCCTTCGGGAGGGCGGTCCTTTCGTGCGATGGCGGTCCAGGCAAAATGCTGGGTGGCATCGACATGACGTTCAGGATGCGGCATGAGTCCGAAGACCAGGCCGGTGGAGTCGCAGACGCCGGCGATATCGTCGATCGAGCCGTTGGGATTTTCGGGAAATTGCCCGCCGGCGGAGGAATTGTCGGGCTTCGCATAAACCAGCGCAACCTGATCGTTCTCCCAAAGCGCCTTGCGGACGGATTCATTGGCGGGGAGGAATTTGCCTTCGCCATGGGCGATGGGGAGTTCGATTGAGCCGATGCCGGCGGTCCAGATGCATTTGTTTCCGCGGGGCGCGAGGCGAATCCAGCGATCGACGAAACGGCCGCAATCGTTATTGGTGAGCGTGGCGGTTTGCCCGGTTCGGCCCGCCAGGGGGCCGGGGAGAAGATCGGTTTTTACCAGAACCTGAAAGCCGTTGCAGATTCCGATGATTGGCTTGCCGGATTCGACAAATCGGCGCAGGTCATCGGAAAGATGATGGGAGATCTGATTGGCCAATATCTTTCCGGCGGCGATATCGTCGCCGTAGCTGAATCCGCCCGGGAAGACGAGGATTTGGAAATCCTCAAGAAGGGCGGGGTTTTCTAAGAGTCGATTAACGTGCAAGAATTGCGTTTCGGCGCCGGCCAATTCAAAGGCGTAAGCGCTCTCCATTTCGCAATTTGTCCCTGCGGTGCGAAGAATCAGCGTGGACGGCTTCATTAGCATTAGTTTATGTTGTAGAACGGCGATGGCAATTGGATAATGGGGGCGCGGATTCGAAATCGAGGAAAAGATCGATGTCGTCAACACCTAGCGCTACCACGGGATCGGGGCCGGAGGGGGCGCCGCCGCCTCAAATTCATGTCGAGGAGCGGAAGCTAACGCTGCATGATTTCCTCCGGACCTGCGTCAAGCTGAATGGATCGGACGTGCATTTGCAGGCTGGGAGCGTGCCGATGATTCGGGTGGACGGGCGGGCGCGGTTTTTGGATACGGCGCCGCTGTCCGATGAGATGGCGGCGGATTTCGTCACGCAGATTCTGGCGGGGCATTCCGATGCGGATAAGAAACGGGATATCCTGGTGCATCGCGGGGCGGTGGACGTGGCGCACACCTTTCCGGGAGTGGCGCGATTTCGGACCAATATTTTCCGCAGCCGCGAGAAATACGCGATCGTGATGCGGCGGATCGTGACGCGAATTCCGCAGTTTGACGAATTGAATCTGCCGCCGGGCGTGGAAGAGCTGGCCGACAACAATCGGGGACTGGTGGTGGTTTCGGGTACCACCGGCATGGGCAAATCGACGACCCTGGCGGCCATGATCGGCAAGATCAACCGCACGCGCAGCGAGCGGATCATCACCATCGAAGACCCGATCGAATATCAACACGAAAACATCAAGAGCCTGGTCAGCCAGGTCGAAGTCGGGACGGACAGCGAGAGCTACGAATACGCCCTGCGCGAAATGCTGCGGCAGGATCCGGATACGATCCTCATCGGCGAAATTCGCGACACGTTTTCGCTTTCGGTGGCGCTGAGGGCGGCGGATACGGGGCACCTGGTCTTCAGCACCGTGCACGCGGCCAACGCGCCCATGACCATCGAGCGCCTGGTTTCGTTTTTTGAACCCGACCAGAAGGAATTGCAGCAGACGCAGTTGGGGTTGAACCTGGTCGGCGTGGTTTGCCAGCGATTGGCCAAACGGCGCGAGGGCAAGGGACGCGTGCCGGCGGTGGAGATCATGCTCAATACGCCGCTGGTGCGGAAATATATACTGGACGGTGAATTCGATAAGCTAAAAGGCCTCGTCGGCAACCGCGAATCGGGCAGCATGAGCTTCGATCAGCATTTGACGGAGTTGTTTCAGAAGCAGATCATCGATGTCACCGAGGCCAAGCGACTGGCGAGCAACGTGGATGCGCTGAATCTGGCGCTGCGGGGCATCGGGAACAGCGAATCCCGATTAAGATAAGGGGATGGAAACGGGCCGGATCGACGTTCATTCGCATTTGCTGCCGGGCCTGGATGACGGGTGCGCGGACGCAGCCGAATCGCTGGCATGCGCCAAAGCGTTGGTGGCGGAAGGGTACACCCACGCCTTTTGCACGCCGCATGTCTGGCGGTCCCTTTCGAATAATCCGCTGTCGATTGCCGCGGCGGTGGCGAATCTGCAAGCTCATCTGGATTCAGAAAATATCGCGCTCAAGCTCATGCCGGGCGGCGAGATCAATCTCCTGGAGGCCTGGCCGCAGATCGCGGAATTGCAGGACGAGCAAATCGTCACCTACGGGATGGCGGGCAAATATCTGCTCTTCGATTTCTGGGCCGACACCTGGGCGGAATGCCGGGAGGATTTGGAAGCGGCGATTGGAAATCTGGTTTCCAGGGGACTGAAGCCGATCATGGGGCATCCTGAGCGGATCGCCGCCATGCGCGAGCCGGGCGCAATCGAACGCGTCCGCGAACTGGGCGCCCTGCTTCAACTCAACAGCTATTGCCTCAGCGAGCGCGTGGACAAGCCTCTTTACGAAGCCGCGTCGCGGTGGCTGACGGAAGATAAATATTTTTTGATCGGCTCCGATACGCACAAGCCGGCGGGGATGGGGTATCGCTCGCGCGGATTGAAAAAGGCGGGAGAAATCGGGGGGGAAAAAATGATGGAAAAGCTCACGGTGCTGAATCCGCGGTTGCTGATGGAATAGAGGGTTTGATTGGGGGGAGGATGGGATCAATCTCGCCAAGCCACTCGCTGGAAAAAGACCATGACGTCATAGACCGCCCGCGGAGTCACTATCGATCGCCCTTCGTGCGGCGAACTCGATCAACAATCCGACGGCCCATTGCCATGACCTGCTCTTTGGTCTTTCCGGTTTTGGCGAACTCCGCTTGCGAGGGCGCGAGCAATTCCTGCAGGCTGGGGCGAGTGACGGCGTGCTCCAGCAGATCGGATGCGTAATCCCTCGGGTCTTTGCCCTCGGCGGCCGCCCGCCGCTTGAGCTTCGCCTCGGCTTTACGTGAAAGAGAAACGCTCCATGTCATAGGATGACCTCGGTCTTACTATAGCTTGAATTCCGCAATAAGGCATCGGCTTTCGATGGGGTATTAGCACACAATTGACCCGCAAAAACCGGGTCGGGGGAATTGGGCACGAACGATGGTTGATGGCACCCGTTTTTCGTGGCCATGCAACGTTAGCACATCGCGGCCTAATGCGCGCCGGGATTAAGCAGCATGAAAATGCGCAACGCCATCGCGGGGTCGGCGTAAACCGTGGGGCCGGTGAGGTTCTCCGTTTGCTGCTTGGATAGCGTCGTCGTGCCTTTATTTCCGGTATAGCTGGTTGTCTTGGCGTAGGAGCAGGGGAATTGATTGCCGCTGAGCGCCTCGACGTGTCCATCGGCAAAGGCCGCGTTGGCCACGGTGTTCGGCCCCAAAACGCCGCGATGGCGATAGCCGATGCGGCAATTGGTCATGCCGACCTGATCGACGGATTGGCGGCCCATGTAAAGCCCGTCGGCGGCCACGATCAACTGCGACGAATGTTTGATGCTGGAAACTTTGTGAAGATGAATGTATGCGCCGGTTGAATCGGGGCCGTAGCCGACGGAGGCGGAATAATAGAGATCAGCCTGGGAGATATTGGCGACCGCGCCGCCGATGGGGTTGTAGGCGTTGAACCAATAGGAGACGCGGAAAACTTTGTTGAATCCTTCGGAGGGGATGGTGGTGTCGAGTTTCACCCCGCCGTCGCCGCCGACCACGGGGAAGACCATCGGCCAATCGCAATACCCGCGCGGATTGGCCTGATCGACGATGGTGCCGGTGGGGCTGGTCTGGCCGTCGGCTACGCCGGCGACTTCATACGTGTCGGGGCAATAGAAAGCGCTGTTGGTATCAACAACGTACGCCGACTGCCCCGGCGGCTGATTGAAGCCACTGGTGGGAACGAAACCGTCGCGGACGAGGATGGAAGCCCATCCGTCGAACGGCTGCTGCGGTCCGCCGTTGATATTGGTCGTGGCTCCCGGCGCGAAAGGCATGTTATAGGCGGGGACGACATAACCGTAATTCTGCGAGGAATAGTCCACCAGGCCCATGGCGATCTGCCGCAGGTTCGATAAGCACTTAATGGCGCGGGCTTGCTGCTGGGCGCGGGAGATGACGGGGAGCAGGATGCCCGCCAGGATGCCGATGATGCCGATGACGACGAGCAACTCGACGAGAGTGAAGCCGAGGTTTCGGGGGCGTTTGGGCATGCGGCGGTGGCTGGTTTAACCTGACGGCGGAAATGAGGCAACCGCGGAAACTCCGGATCAGCGCTTGGCGCCGGCATGACAGAAGTCTCGCCAAAGCCGGCGGTAGACGGATTCGATATTTGCGGCAAATTGCCGCGGGTTCATTAATGGGGAGTTTTCCATGCGCGATCGCAGGCTCGAGCGCAATTCAGCCAGACGATTGGGTTGAGCGGCCAGATCGATCGCCCGTTGAACAAACTCCTGGGGAGTTTGTGCGACGAGTTCATCGGCTAATCCTAAATTCTTGCACTGGCTGTAGCCCGCGCGCGAGACGGCTGTTTTTCCGCACAGGGTGATCACGGGGACGCCCATCCAGAGGGAATCCAGGCTGGTGGTGTGGCCGTTGTAGGGGAACGTGTCGAGACAAAGATCGATGCGGTGATAGGTTCGGAGGTATTGGTCGCGCGGCTGGTGCTCGATGATTTCGACGCGGCTGGGTTCGATAGCGAGTTGGGTCAGCACTCGCTGGCGATGCTCGCCGTGGGGGGAGAGAAGGATCAATCGGGAGCGCGGGACGGCCCTCAGGATGGCGGACCAGAGGGAAAGTGTGGGATCGGTGACTTTGGAGAAATTATTGAGGCAGCCGAAGGTGATGTGGCCGTTTGTTGCCGCGGGGAGCGGGCCGACGTCGGGCATTTCGGCGGCGGGGTCGTAACACCAGAAGGAGTTGGAGAGGCGAATCGATTTTTCGGAGTAGAAATCATCCTGCTCGCCGGGGGGATCGAGATAGGGATCGGTGAGCCGAAAATCGATGGCGGTCAGGCCCGTGGTGCCCGGGTAACCGGCGAAGGTAATTTGTATCGGGGCCGGCCGGCGGGCGAAAACGAGCAGGCGGCTGCCGTGCATGTGCAAGGCTAAATCCACCAGGATGTCGATGCGATCGCCACGGATTTGGGCGGCTACTTGTTCGTCGCTGAGTCCGACGATGTCGCGCCAGCTGCCGGCGTCTTGCTGAAACTGGCGGGTCATCTCATCGGGGTGGAGCACCTGGGCGTAGCAGGTGATATCGAAAAGCGTGCGATCGTGGTGACGAAAGAGGGGGCGAATATTTTGTCCGACGACATGGTCGCGGAAATCGGGTGAGACGTAGCCGATCTTCAGTCGTCGATCGGGCGAAGGGTCGTTGTCGTGAGATGGCGAGGCGTTGCGAAATGGAGCGGCATGCCGCTGATCCCACTGGCTATGTTCGGCCAAGATGGCCGGGGCGTCGTAGTCGGGATGATAGTGCAGCGCGTAGACGAGATTGCTGTGGGCTGCGACGAAATTCGGCCTGAGGGCAAGGGCCTGGCGATAGGCGGCGAGGGCCTCGTCGAGATTTCCCTTGAGCTTCAGGGCGACTCCGAGATTGCTAAAGACGTCGGCGAAGCCGGGCCGGAGGGCGATGGCCTGGCGATAGGCGGCAATGGCCTGGTCGAGTTGGCCACAGGCGGCGAGGGCATTGCCTAGATTGAAATGGGCTTCGGGGAAGTCCGGCTTCTGGGCGATGGCCTGGCGAAAGGCGGTAATTGCCTCCGGGAGCTGGCCGCCGTCTCGCAGTGCGCTTCCGAGATTGTTCTGAGCGTCGGGAAAGTTGGGTTTGAGGGCGAGGGCCTGGCGATAGGCGGCTATCGCTTCGACGAGTTGTCTGGCATCTTTCAGTGCGTTGCCGAGATTGCTGTAGGCTTCGGCGTAGTCGGGTTTAAGGGAGATGGCTTGCTTTGAAGCGGCGATGGATTCCTGAAGTCGGCCGATGTTTCTCAGCACATTGCCGAGATTGGTGAATGCCTCGGGAAACTGGGGTTTCAGGGCGATCGCCTGCCGATAGGCGGCGATAGCGTCATTGAGCCTCCCTTTATCCTTGAGGGCGTTGCCTAGATTGGCGTGAACCTGGGCGAGATTGGGATTGAGGGCGATGGCCCTTTGATATGAGGCAATGGCTTCATCGAATTTGCCGGCGCGGTTTAGGGCGATGCCGAGATTGCCGTAGACTTCGGCGTGGGCCGGGTCGACCGCAATGGCGCGGCGGATTAAATCGATGGCCAGATCGTTTCGACCCGTCTGGAGGGCGATCACGCCGAGATGATGCAGCGCGAGGAAATGCTCGGGGTGGATGGTGAGGAGTTGCCGATAGAGTTGCTCGGCTTCGTGGAATTGTCCGGCTTGCTGGCGGCTGAGCGCCAGTTGGAGAATCTGTTGGATCGTAAGTGGATCCATGCCGCAACGGGGCCGCTGGGGCGTCCCCTGGTTGAATTGTACCCGGGCGGATTAGAGTTTTTCGATCTGCCAGTATTCGAGTTCGAGGGGGGTGGGGCGGCCGAAGATGGTGGCGATGATGCGGACCATCCCTTTGTCGGCGATGATTTCGTCGACGTCCCCTTCGAAATTGACGAAGGGGCCTTCGGTGACCTTGATGCGGTCGCCGCGCTTGTAGGCGGTCTGGATGGTCGGGCCGGAGTCGTCGGGGCGCTCGGCCTCTTCGAGCATTTTGGCCTGGTCTTTGGGGCTCATCGGGGTGGGTTTGCCGTTGGAGCCGATGAAATCGCCGACGCCGTCGGTTTCCTTGATCATGAACCAGACTTTTTCCGGGATCATGCCGTTGGGATCCAGCTGCAGTTCGATGAAAACGTAGCCGGGGTAGAGCTTGCGGTCGGTATCGCGGCGTTTTCCGTCCTTGATCTGGCGCACCTTCTCAACCGGGACGAGGATTCGCCCCACCTGGGCCTCCAGGGCCTCAATTTTGACCTTGCGGACCAGCGACTCGCGGACGCGGTCTTCCTTGTTGCTGGCGACTCTCAAAACGAAAAATTGCATAAATGTGCTCAATGCTTGACTGGAAAGAACGGCGGAGGCGTCTTGAGCACTCCAACCAAATAGAACACGGTCTGGAAAAACAGATCGTAAATAAAGAGGACGCAAGCCATGATGAACACGAAAGCGATCACCACGCGCGTGGAGCCGACGAGGTCCTTCTGGCTCGTCCAGTTCACGCGCTTCATTTCGCTGTCGGTGGAGATCAGAAAATCGACGTTCGACGGCTTGTTCAGCATGTGATATGCGAACCCGGCATACAGCGCGCCCAGAACCGCGATCACGCCGTAGATTTGCATCTCCGAAAGATTGAAGAAAAGCCGCTCCTCATAGAGGAAGTGGGCAAAGGCGATTCCGATGAGGGAGACGGCCGATACCGTCCCCATGCGCGTCCAATACCCCTGGCCCTTTTTATAGATGGTGAAATACCCGCCCGATCCGCCTTCGGAGGGGGACGGGCCTTCGGGGCCTTTTGGAGGCTTGCCAGGCGGCTCGGATTTATCCGCGGTGGTCATTCCCCGGTTTCCCTGGCTAATGTTTGGTGTCGTCATGTTTCACACGCCAGGAGGGAATCGAACCCCCAACCTGCCGCTTTGGAGACGGCCGCTCTGCCAATTGAGCTACTGGCGTAGCAGGCGATCTAAATGAATGCTGAATGATGAATGCTGAATGATGAATTAAGGGCAAAACCTGCATCCTGCATTTCAATTCATCATTCATCATTCAGCATTCAGCATTCAGCATTATCTCTCATTTCCTCTTGATCTTATGCATGGTATGGCGCCTGAGCCTGGGGCAATATTTCTTGAGCTCGATCTTCGGGGCGCCGCCCAGGACCTTCAGTTCGGTGCGGTAATTCAGATCGCCCGTTTCGGTGCACTGGAGCCAGACCATTTCTCGGTTTTCTTTGGCCATGGGAACACTTCTTTAATTACGCCAGGATCTTGACCACGACGCCCGACCCGACGGTTTTCCCGCCTTCGCGTACGGCGAAGCGGAGTTTTTCCTCCATGGCGATGGGGGCCTGCAATTCCACTTCCATGGTGATGTTATCGCCGGGCATGACCATTTCCGCGCCGCCGAGCAGTTTGGCGGTGCCGGTAACGTCGGTCGTCCGGAAATAGAACTGCGGCCTATATCCGGTGAAGAACGGGGTATGACGACCCCCTTCCTCCTTGGTCAGGATGTAAACCTCGGCCTCGAACTTGGTGTGCGGGGTGATGCTCTTGGGAGCCGCCAGCACCTGGCCGCGTTCGAGTTCCTCTTTTTCGATGCCGCGGAGCAGCACGCCGACGTTTTCGCCGGCTTGTCCTTCGTCCAGCGTCTTGTTGAACGCCTCGACGCCGGTGACGACCGAATTTTTATTCGGCTTGAGCCCGACGATTTCGATGGTGTCGCCAACCTTCACGCGGCCGCGTTCGATACGCCCGGTTCCGACCGTGCCTCGACCTTTGATGCTGAAGACGTCTTCGATCGGCATCAGGAAGGGCTTGTCGATTTCGCGCTGCGGAATCGGAATGTAATCGTCCAGAGCCTTGACCAGATCGTCGATCGGCTTGCAGGCCTTGTCGTCCTTGGGGTTCTGATAGGCCGGCAGGGACGAGCCGCGAATGACCGGCGTGCTGTCGCCGGGGAAACCGTACTTGGTCAGCAGTTCGCGGATTTCCATCTCGACCAGTTCGAGCAGCTCCGGATCGTCGACCAGATCGATCTTATTGAGGAAGACCACGATCTTGGGCACGCCCACCTGACGCGCCAGAAGAATGTGCTCGCGGGTCTGCGGCATGGGCCCATCCGCGGCGGAGACGACCAGAATCGCCCCGTCCATTTGCGCGGCGCCGGTGATCATGTTCTTGATGTAGTCGGCGTGACCGGGACAGTCGACGTGGGCGTAGTGCCGCTTCTCCGATTCGTACTCGACGTGGGCGGCGGAGATGGTCACCGTCTTGGTCGCGTCGCGTTCGGTGCCGCCCTTGGCGATGGACTTGTAGTCCTTGGCCTCGGTGCCAAATCGGGCGGACGCCCGGGCGCTGAGCGCCGCGGTCAGAGTGGTCTTCCCGTGGTCGATGTGCCCAATGGTTCCAACGTTCACGTGCGGTTTTTTGCGTTCGAATACGCCCTTGGCCATGTCCAATACCTCCGGATCTGAATTTTTATCTCGCCACAGTGGTCGATCGGGACGCCAATATCCCGTATCGGTCCGTCGTCGTAAATAGGTCGCTTACTTCGGTGAACCCGCGTCCCGCACAAAAGGGACGCCGCTAAGGATAAGAAGCGCCGTGCAAAGCTGGCACTGGGGATTGAACCCAGGACCTCCACCTTACCAAGGTGGCGCTCTACCGCTGAGCTATGCCAGCGCCACCGCCAACTCACGGTCGAACGGCTCTGCCGGCGGTACCGCCCGGCTGGCGCGTACCGCAAGCCGAAGAAGGGCGGAGAGTATAAATCGTTACAAACCGATGTCAATACGGCCGATGGGTCGGATTGGAGGGCTCCAACGTTATCGGAATCGATTCCGCCACCGATGTTGCCCCGCAATCGGGGCCATAAATGCGGTTTGACCCTTATAGTAGGGATCGACTATCCTTGATCTCAATCCCTCCGGGCCGCTGGAGCCTTGGGTGCTTCAGACCCCAATGTATTGATCTGGAGATCGCCGTGATCCAACCGCTAAAGTCGACCGCCGACGCCGCCGCCCTGGTTTTGTTCTGTTTGGCCCTGGCGGCTTGCGCGCCGTCGCACGCAGCGCCGGCGGCACAAGGGCCGGAATTTGTAACCCTCTCCGATCCGGGATTCATTCAGCAATGGAATTATCAAATCCGGCTAACCGGCGGGGAATCGGTCAAGGCGATTTCCCTGGTCGGCGACAATCTGCACATCATGACCGATCAGAATATCGACCACGCCCTGACCGCCAGCGGCGGAGAATTACTTTATTTCAATCAAATCGCGCCGCCGGGAACCCCGGTGATGGGTCCGCCGGTGCTACTCGATAATGGAGTGGCCTACGTCACCAGTCATTCCCTGGAAATCTACAACGAACATGGAAGATTGCAGCGCTCGATCCCCTGCGACGAAGGGGCTACCAGCCCCGGCGCGGCGGGACCGGATAACACCGTTTTCATGGGCGTCGCGGAACTCAACGGCCGCCTGCGCTGCATCGATATTTCCCGCGACGCCAATCCGACGGTCTGGGACGTGCTGACCGGCGGCCGCGTGGACGGCGCGCCGGCGACCCTCGAAAAAGAAATCTACTGCGGCAGCGAAGATGGCAGCGTCATCGGAGTCGATTCCGATGGAAATACCCTCTGGCCCCTCCTGGACGATTACAAATTCAAAACCGGCGGACCGATCGTGGCGGATATTAAAGCGGATAAGTCCGGCGTCTATGCCGTCTCGGGTGACCAATCGCTCTATTGCATCGACCGCGCCAGCGGGCGGATCAAATGGCGCTACTTCGCCGGCACGCCGCTGCTAACGGCGCCGGCTGTCACCTCCACCACGGTCTATCTCTACGTTCCGGGCAAAGGACTGGCCGCGATCGACAAGAATGAGCCGATCACCCTCGATTCGCAGCCCGGCAAATTGATGGGCGAAGAGCCGATCCACTCCGCTCGATGGTTCGCTCCCGATGCGCTGGCCTTCGTCGCGCAGGACGACCAGTACGTTTACGCGCAAAGCGATTCCAATTCGCTACTGGCTCTGGACAAGCAAACGGGGCAAGTGGTCTTCACCTCGCGGCGGCATGATCTGACGGCGTTTGCCGTGAATATGAAAGATTCCACGATCTACGCCGCGACCGCGGACGGGGAAGTCATGTCGATCCGCGCGGATCTGACCCCGGGAACCATCGGCGAACTGGTCTGGGCGACGCCGGAGCAGCGGTAAAGCCATGTCCGATCTGGTCCCCGTCCAACGAGCACTCATCAGCGTATCCGACAAGACCGGCCTGGCGGATTTCGCCGGCGCGCTGCAGCGCGAATTCAAGATCGAACTCATCAGCACCGGCGGCACCGCCGCGTTCCTGCGAAGCGCGGGATTAAAGGTGGTGGATGTCTCCGAGATAACCGGGTTTCCCGAAATGATGGACGGGCGCGTCAAAACGCTGCACCCGAAAATTCACGGCGGCTTGCTGGCGCTGCGCGATAAGCCGGAACATGCCGCGGCAATGAAGGAGCACGGAATTCTGCCGATCGATCTGGTCTGCGTGAATCTCTATCCCTTCGAGCAGACCGTCGCCAGGCCGAATGTGGCGCTGGAGGAAGCGATCGAAAATATCGACATCGGCGGCCCATCCATGATTCGCTCGGCGGCGAAAAACCACCGCTTTGTGCTGGTCGTCACCAGCCCGGATCGATATGAAAAAGTGCTGGGCGATCTGCGCAAACATGCCGGTAGTTCGTGCGGAAAACACCGATTTAAGCAGGCGCAATTGGCCTTCAGCCATACCGCCGCCTATGACGCCGCGATCGGGCGCTATCTCGAAAAGCAACTGGAGGAGCCGAACGAATCGCCCCAGGCGCTTCCGGAGCGGATGGAATTGAATCTGACGCGCAAACAGGTCCTGCGTTACGGCGAGAATCCGCATCAGCCTGGGGCGCTCTATGTGGACGATCGCAAAAGCGCCGAGGCCTCCGTCGCCCGCGCGACGCAATTGCACGGGAAGGAATTGTCCTACATCAATCTGCTCGATGCCGACGGGGCGCTCTCGTGCGTGAAGGAATTTTCCGAGCCGGCGGCCTGCATCGTGAAACACACGACGCCGTGCGGCTGCGCCGAGGCGCACGACGTCGCCACCGCATTCGGCCGCGCCTTCGAGGGAGACCCGCTGGCGGCGTTCGGCGGAATCGTGGCGCTAAACCGCCCGGTCGATCTCCCCGCCGCCGAGGCGATCGTCTCCATCGACAAACTTCTGGAAGTCATCGTCGCGCCGGGGTTCGACGACGATGCGCTGGCGCTGCTGAAGGATCGATGGAAAAATGTCCGCCTCCTGGCTGTCGGCCCGCTGGGGGAGCGCGACGCCGCGGAATGGCACATGCACAAAATTGCCGGCGGATACCTGGTGCAAAAACGCGATCTGGCGGGAATTGATGAGGTGGCCTGGAAAATCGTCTCGCGCCGAAAGCCCACCCACGAGGAACTGGTCGATCTGAAATTCGCCTGGCTCGTGTGCAAACACGTCAAAAGCAACGCGATTGTCGTGTGCAAGAATCGCATGCTGCTGGGGGCGGGGGCGGGGCAAATGGACCGGCCCAGCGCCGCGAGGCTGGCGATCGAAAAAGCCGCCGGGAATGTCGCCGGTTCCGTCGCCGCCAGCGACGCGTTTTTCCCGTTCCCGGACGGGCCGCGGCTTTTGCTCGACGCCGGCGTTACCGCCATCGTTCACCCCGGCGGATCGCTGAAGGATCAGGAAACCATCGACCTGGTCGATTCCCGCGGCGCGGCACTGGTGCTGACCGGGCGGCGCCACTTCAAGCATTGAATCGTTATGCAATCGACACGCGAATTGGTGGTCGAGCCGATCGGCCTGGACGTGGAAACGCTGGCCAGGCCCATCGTCTGGCGGGAACTTTTCGGCAACGATCACCCGGTGGAATTGGAAATCGGAATGGGCAAGGGAACGTTTCTCGTCGGCCAGGCCAAGACGCGGCCGGACACGAATTTCTTCGGCGTCGAATACGCCCGCTGGTTCTGGCGCTATGCCAGCGACCGGCTTCGGCGAAACCATTGCCTCAACGCCCGCACCATCCGCGCCGAGGCTTTCTTCTTCCTGCGCGAATTTGTGACCAGCGGCTCGCTGGCGGCGGTGCACATCTATTTCCCCGATCCGTGGCCCAAAAAACGGCACCACAAGCGGCGGCTGATTCAGCCGGCCTTCATCGCCGAAGTCCGCCGCGTTCTGTGCCCGGCGGGAATCACGCGCATGGTCACCGATCATGCTGATTACTTTTCGCAGATTCAGCAAGTCATCGCGGGATCGGGATTACAGGAAACGCCTTACTCCCTCGCCGGAGCCGTCGAGGGAGAAATCGCCGGCACCAATTTCGAGCGCAAATACCGCCGCGCCGGCCGCCCCTTCTTCGCCCTGGCGGCCAATAAAATCGACTAAATTGATTCAACCTCCGCCGCCCATTCGTCCGATAACAACACGGGACTTTACAGAGGTTGCGCATGAAATATCTGGTGCTCCTGGCGTTGGGATTGGGTCTGGCAGGCTGTTCGACCGATGGGGTGGTTTCGGTGATCCCGAATCCGGATGGAAATCTAAACAAGAGTTCCACCGAATTCGCCGCCGACGCCGCCAAGCGGAATTTCGAGGCCGACGCCCCGCGCGGCGACTCCACCCAAGCGCGCGGCGAATATGAACTCATGTCCAAACGCCTGGATGTCGTCAATCTCAGCAACCAGGACTGGAATAACGTCGAGGTCTGGATCAATCATCTCTACGTCGTTTACGTCCCCGAATGGAAAAATATGGTCGATGAGAAACTCGATTTCACCATGTTCTACGACCGCGACGGCCATCACTTCGAAACCCTCGGCGGCCGCAACCCGCTCCAGACCGTCGAGATTTTCCATGACGGCAAACTCTACCCCGTCACCGCAACCGCGGAGTAATCACAACCCCAATTCCGCGGCCGCTCCCACGCGGCCCAGCAGCCTGGCGGCATTGTCGTGATAAATCTTCTGCAGCACGTCGATCGGTAGCGCCAGCCCCCGCAATTGCGGCTGCTGGTCCGGCGGAAGATCGGGGTCGGCAATCGGACTCGGCCCCGAATAATCGCTCTCCCACAACATCCGATGCGCCCAAAATCGGCTCGCCAGGAAATCAAACCCGCGGTCATCCCCGCTTACCTGATCCGTCCCCAGCAAAATCCGATCGGCGTTGCGAATCAGAAACGCGCGGGCCTCCTCCCGGCGAAGACTGATCTCGCGCACCATCCATCGCGTCGCGCTGTTATCCAGATATAAATTGGGAAATCGGTCCAGCAGATTTTGCAGGCGATGCAAATCCTCCGGGTTGCCGCCCATGTGCGCCCCGACCCACGGCCGGTCGCGGTATTCCTCCAGGACATCGGCCCACATTTTGTAATGCTCGTCGCGGGTGCCGAATTGAGACGCATCCGCGTATCGCCCGCGATACCAAATATCGGGATCGCCCATATGGCTCATGAAAATCATCCCCCGCGCCGCGGCCTCGCGGAGGACGGGCCGCAGTTCCGGCGAATCGAGCCGGATATGCCGCCGCGCCATGGTGCCGGGCGCCATATGGAATTTGATGATCCGGCTGCCGAGGTTGTAGAACATTTCCAAACGGCGCAGCCAGTCGTCGATGGTTGGATTTTGCCACTGCGGCACGGTGATGAAATGAAGCCGGCCCGGCCAATCGCGCTGAAGATGCAGCGCTTCTTCCAACGGGCCCATGGTGGCGAAGACATCGATCCCGTAATGCGCCGCCGTTTCGAACCAAACCTTACCGTGCCGCGCGGCCAGAAGGTGGCAATGAAAATCGACGATCTTCCCGCGCACGGGCGGGCGCGGCATGGGCTTGTGATAATCCAGATTAAGGCGGTTAAATTCCTTCGGATCCGCCGGCGCGAAGGCCGGAAGGGGCGGCGGCGGGGGGGCGGCGGGGGCGCTGCTCATCGCTAAAAGCGTAGGCCTTTAGCCGGCGACTGGCAAATTAACTTAGGTTAAGCCTCTCAACCACGCCCTCGGCCTGCAAAACCAGCGGACTTAACGCAGCTATTGCTTCCGCCGGGTTGGCGCGGAACGTGCGTGCGTAGTCCCCAATCGTGCGCAAAAGCTGGATATCCGGCCCCTCGGACATCTGGGCGAAGCGATTGGCGATGGCGCGAAGCTGCTCGCTTCGCCCCGCTTCCGCCAGCGCGGGGGAGCGGCACAGCCGATCAAAATCGGCCAGCTTCGCCGTCAGCTCCTGCCCCTTTTGTTCGATTTTGGAAGCGCTGGTCTGCATCACCGCCGTATTCCGAGCGCCGGCGGCTTTGGAATATTCCGCGATGACCGCCAGCAGCATTTGCGCCGGGCCGGCCAGGCCGCGGGCCGATTCCGATATGCGCTGCTCGATCTGCGCCACCAGCCGCGAGATTTTCGGATCGCTCTGCGCCGGCGCCTCCGCGACCGCAAGACCGTCCCCAAAATTCTCCTCTTCCTCGCCCCGGCTGAGAACCGCCGGATGCTGCCAACTGGCGGCCTGCACGCCGGTATATTTATAGAGCGGGTCCAGCGCCAGGTAATGCGGCAAAATGCGCTCCCAATCCCGATCCAGCATCGTCTCGATCTTCGAGAGAATCAGGTTTTCATCGCCCACCAGATCCCCCTGCGGCGGCGATCGCATCAAATGCCCGCGAAAATATTTGAAAAGCAGCAGGTCCGCCGCGATCACCGCGACCAGGGCCCCGGCGCAGTTCAGGTCCACCTTCCAATCGCGAAACTGGTTTTCCGAGACCGCCGCCAGCGCCAAAATCCCCGCCACCGCGGTCGGCAGGAGCATGGCGTGATAAAAAGCGACATCCGTCCGCGCCATGCGAATATCCAAAATCGCCGCCGCCCAGAACGTGGCGATCAGCGCCGCGATCCCGCCGGCAAAAAACGGATGCACCATGACCTGCACCGCCACGTTCCCAAACGTGCGCGGCGTCGCGCTCATGCCCCAAAGAATCGCCAGCCCCACAAACGCCAGACAAATCAGCACCCCCGGCGCCCATTGCATGCGCGAAACGTAGGTTCGCACTTTAGCGATATGCCGGATCGGCTCATCGCTGGAGGGGGCCAATTGCGCCGCGCAGCCGCTATATTCCAGGCTTTCCAGCCACCCGAAATTATCGAACGAAGCTTTCGCCTCGGCCATATAGGCGGCCGCGAGCTTCCCGCGCAGGGCGCTGAGGATCGCCCCACTTTTTGCCTGCCACTGCGGAGTCTCGAGCCCGCGATGCAGTTCGCGGATGCCCAGTCGGATTTGCTCGCCGTCCAGCAGAGTCGCGGCGCGCTTGGTCGGTTCCTGGCGGATTTTCGTGAACGGCTCGGCATCGGCAAAGGGCTGCAGCCCATTACCCGCCAGAAACGCCCGGTACGGATGCCCGTCGAATTCGTATTCGGCGACGATGGCGTTCACGCGATACAGGATGATGTCCTGCCGCGCCACCCTCCCCCAATAAAGCCGCCGGGCGTCCTGCGTCAGTGCGACCAGCGTACTGCGCAGCGGACCCATCGGCGCCGCTTCCATAAATTTGTCGTCGATCACATCCCCCGATATATGCGCCACCGCGCGGTAATCATCGTCCTTCAAAATTTGAACCGCCTTGGCCGCCGGATGATCGACCACCGCGCTATTGGAGTATTCGCGATCGTCCATCGTGCGCGTGATGATTTTGGCGATGTAAAGCGGGCGGTTGGAGGCCTGGTTGAGCAGAATGTTCTGATCCAGATTCGGCTGACCGCCGGAAAGAGTCCCGGCCCATTTGATCAACCGCAGGCGAATATTCGCCGATTCCCCCTCGTCCATCCGGCGACCCTGGAAAAACAGTTTGAGCGCCAGCCGCAAATCGTCGGCGGTGCGAACCTGCTTCCCCGCCTGTTCGTCGAAAAGCGCCTTCGGCTCGGCACGCGAAGGGGCGCGCGGGATCGCGGACTTGGCCGGCCCGGCGGTGGCCGGAGCCACGGCGGTCGCCTCCTGTTCCTCTTCTTCAAAACCATGTGTATCGTCCTCCAGCGGCACCTCCAAAGCCCCGAACGACTGCGCAGCCGCCGGCTCGGGCGCCGCTGGGGGCGGCGGGGGGGCGACGGGAATTTCCTGAACCGGAGCCCGCGGCGGGGGGGCGGCGGCACGCGGCGGCGGCGGCGCCGGCGGTCGCGCCGGAGGTCGCGCCGGAGGCCGAGCCACGGAAACCGGAGCCGGCTCAGGCGGAGCGTCCGCCAGCCGCAGAATCCCCTCTTCCTCCTGCGGATCAGGCGGAAGCGCCGCCAAGAGTTCCAGCGGCGTTTCAAACCGCCGCTCGCGCCGCGCATAGGATTTCCGGAAAACGTCGTTCAGCCACGCGGGAACATCGGGATTGAGATCACCGGGCACCTCCGCGCCGCTGGGGCGTTCTCCGGCGAGCATCTCAAAGAGCGTAACGCCAATGGCATAAATGTCGGATTTGACGTCCGGCGCGGCGCCGGTGCGTTGCTCCGGCGCGACATAAGCCATTCGATCCGTTCCGACCACCGCCGCTCCGCCGCCCGTGGCCGTCAGCGCCATCGCCACCCCGACGCCAAAATCCGACACCTTCACCGAGCCATGCTCGGCGAAATTGCTGGAGACCGCCGTGGGCGTAAAGAGAATATTTTCCGGCTTGATGTCCCCGTGAACGACGCCGTGCTCAAAGGCATATTGAAGCGCCGTCAGAACCTGGCGCAGAATGTTGATCGTCTGCGCCACCGTCAGTTTGCGCTTTTCAATCCATGGCCGCAGCGATCCGCCGGCGAGATATTCAGTAATGACATACGGCGGCTTGGCCGTCGGATCGAAGCCGAGCGGCTGAACGATATTGGGATGCTGCAACCGGGGAAGACGCAAACTCGGGCTGCTTAAATTGGCGATATACGTCGGCTCCGTGGGTATTTTTACACTCGCCAGTTGATCCGACCACATGTGGTGATGGGCGCGCCAAACCTCCGCATATGGACAGCGCCCGTTAGGCTCGTCCAATACATATTCACCGACTCGCTGTTTTGGCTGAGACATCCGGCCCCGCCCGCTTCTTGTTATCCTCGTTCCGACGTTCGTAGATATTTATCGCGTGGAGGTTAGCTACATCCTTCTCCACAGGCAACAAAATCCTTAAGCCCCGTCCGTTCAACTTTTTGCGGACTTATTCCCGTCCGAAAAAGATTCCCCCCAGCGCCACTATTCCACCTAAATCCATGCCCAGATGTTCTGAGTTGACCAGACCAAATGATGGCAGATGCAAATAGTTACCACATAATATTAATAGCGTCGCCGCAAGCATGTAAAGCCCCATCTTGCGACCCCTGAAAAGGGCCGAGAAAACGAGGATTCCACCGACCATTCCGCTCGGATAAGAGCCAAGAATCCCCAAAACGCTGCGTTGGGTTTGAGGGGTTACAAATCGATCCGCCGGCGAACCTCCGGCGGCCAATTCTTCGGGATTTTCGTTCAGCGTCGGACCGGCCTGGGAGGCGGTTCCATCGGGGGCAACGCCCGAGAGTTGATCATGCACGCCGCTGATCGACTCAACTCCTTTTTTACCAGCCTCTTGCAGAAAATGAGGATTATTCTGATACATCCAAAAGAGGAAGGGGATCAGGAAAACCATGCCGACCAGGAATCTTGCTTGGGAGCCCAGGAGCAGGCCCCAGAATCCGCCGTATTTGCGCTGCATGTAAGAACCCCGGACGCGCGGTTCATCGTCATCGTCTGCAACGACAACGGCCGGGGCGGCGGGGGGCCTCGGTATCGCAGGAGGGCGGCCCCGAGCGGCCGGGGGGGCGACGGCCGGCGCGGGCTTGGGCGCCGCCGTGGGAGCGGCGCGCATCGACACGATCTGACGCCGCATCCGGCTCGCCTGAATCAGCATGTCCCCGGCGGAGATTTGCGCCTGCGCCTTGGCGTCAATCTGCGCCACGCCCTGCGCCCGCAGTTTTCGTTCTTCCACCTTGGCCAGATGTCGCCGTTCCTTCTCCTGCCGGCGCAAGCGCGTGCGCGCTTCGATCCAGGCGATGATCGGATCGCGCCAGGCTCCCCATTTTTTCCGACCGGCGCCGGAGGTTCCGCGCAGATAAAGCCCCCGGGCGCGCATCTTGGATTCGTAACCGAAAAGCGATTCGTAAAATTCCTCCCAGTGAACCCCGGCGAATTTGCAGACGAATTGCCGCAGATTCTCCTCGTCGAGCCCGCGCAGGCGGAGATTCTTGAGCATCCCCTCCACGGGAATCACGTAGGTCTGTTTCTGATCGTAAGCCATCCGGTCGATCGTGAAATGGAACAGCAGGGCGATCACGATCGCGGCATTCAGGAATCCAAGCACCCACCAGTGCAAATCGAACAAAACGATCGCTCCCACCACCACACCGGCCAGCAGCAGTGATTTGATCCAATCGAAGACGCCGGCTCCGAAAACATACCTGCGGATTTGCCGAAAAAGGTACGTCCCGCGCGTGATACCGCTGAGGATCACATAGAACGCGAAGGTGAAAAATCCCATCGCCAGGATTCCCAGCGACGCCTGTAGATGCCCGAAATAAACCAGGAGCAGCGCCGTCAACCCGCACAGCGCGAAATAGATGGGAATGAGTTTATCGCGCACGGCGCCCCAGACCGAACTGTTGAATTCATTGACCGCGAATTCCAGCGCTCGCGTGTGTTCCTCGCGCGGCGTAAATCGCCTGGCGTCCCCGCTAACGACCCCCAGAAACTCCTCCAATGCCACGATCACCTCCCCCATGTTCGCGTAACGATCCTCCGGACGCTTGGCCATCATTTGCATCAGAATCGCCGGTAAATTCGCGGGAACATTAGCGGCGACCACCTCGGGAAGCTTGACGGGCTCGGTGGCGTGTTTGGTGATCACCTCAACGGCCGTTCGCCCCAAAAACGGAGGCCGCCCCGTGAGCAAGTCGTACAAGGTACACCCCAGCGAATAAATATCCGCCCGAACATCGACTCCGGCGGCGTCCCGCGCCTGCTCCGGAGCCATGTACGCCGGAGTCCCCATCGATAGCGCCGCGCCGGTAACGCTCGCGTCCGATGCGGCGGCCAGCGCGGGCGTCACCGTCACCTCCGCATTCCCCTGCCGCTTCACCAGACCCAGATCGGCGACTTTCACCATCCCCTGATCGCTCATGAGCAGATTCTCAGGCTTCACGTCCCGGTGGATCATCGCGTGATCGTGAGCGAATTTCAGCCCGCGCGCCGCCTGCAGCACCAACCCCACCGCCGATTCAGCGTCTAACCGCCCGGCGTCGCGCACCAGGCCCGCCAGAGTCTGCCCCTCCACAAATTCCATACTGAAAAAGTAGGATGCCTTATCTTCCCCGATGTCGTGAATCTGCACGATATTGTGATGCGTGAGTTGCGCCGCGGCGTACGCCTCGCGCGTGAATCGGGCGATGAAGACCGGGTCCTGGGCGAGCCGGGAATTGAGAACCTTAACCGCGACTTTTCGATCCAGAGACAATTGCCGCGCCAGATACACCGAGCCCATCCCTCCCTGCCCCAGCTTCTGGAGGATTTCATACCCGCCCAGATGTTTGCCCGTTAAATCCGCCACCGGCGGCGCGGCTTTCTTTTCCACGCCGATCGCGGTTTCGGTCTGATCGGCGCCGCGCGCGGCCGGCGGCGCAAGCGCGGTCTGCATCGCCGAAGGCGCCGGCGGCGGGGCGGGCGCGGGCGACGGCACCACCGGCGATCCCGACATCGACGCCCCGGGTCCCTTTTTCTTCGGTTTGGGCGCCTGGATCCCCAGCGCCTTGGCGACGTCTCCAGAGACGGTTTCCATATTATCCACCGCCACTACCAGAGGTTCCGCGGCTGGATCGTCAAAAAGCACCAGCAGGAATTTCTTGGAACACTCCGCGCAGCGCGGACCAAAACGCCCGGCGCGCCCTCCCTTGATCTGCATCTCGTGCGCGCAGTATGGACAATGCACCTTCATTTTTATCTTCGCCCCGAAAAACAGACCTGCCGGCGAACTTCCTCCAGATCGCTTAACCAAAGCTTAAACCATCGGTCGCAACGGTCAACCCAATTTGCACCTGCCAAACACCAAACTTGCCCCGGCGCTATTTGCTTGCCCGGCGCAGACCTTAGCCGTAAGTTTGGTCCCGCATGTCGCAACCTCAAGCGAAATCGGCCTGGCTGGTTCCTCTGCCGGGCGGACCGCCGCTCAGTCAGGTGGAATTACGCGTCAAACCCGGCGGCGTGGTCGTCGGCCGCCACGAGCTTTGCGACGCGCCCCTCCCCGCCGACGCCGAACAGGTCTCCCGCCAACACGCACGCTTCACGCTTGAAGACGATGTCTGGCGCGTCGTCGATCTGGGCAGCCGCTGGGGAACGTTCGTCAACGGCGTCCGCCTCGCCCCCCAGCGCGCCATCCCGCTAAATGACGCGGACCTCATCCGAATTGTCCCCTGGACCTTCAGCTTTAATCTCGGCACCTCCGCGCCGCGGCGCGCGCTCTTGTCGGTGGACGATCACGAGTCAACCGTGACGATGATCCACACCATCGCCCCGTCGCAATCCGGGCCGCTTCAGGATGAGATGGTGAATCTGCTCCTGGAGAGCGCGACCGCCATTCACGGCGCGCCCGATGAAAAGACACTGGCCAACGTGCTGATGGACATCGCCTGCCGGGGCACCGGACTACCGCACGCCGCGGTCTTGCGGGCGCTGGATTCCGCGGGGCGAATCGAAGTCCTCGCTCGCCGGGTCGGGCCGGCGCTCAAGGAAGCGACCGGCGCGGTCTATAGCCGAACCCTCCTGGCGACCGCCTCCACCGGCGTCGTCGCCGAATTATCCGCCGCCACCAGCGAAAGCGGCAGCGCTTCGCAAAGCATCCTCGAATTGCAGATCGACGCCGCGATTTGTGTCCCCCTGATGCTGGGAACCACCGTCGCCGCCTACCTGTATCTTGATTCGCGCAGCGGCGCCGAAGTTCCCCGCAAGCTCCGCTCCAACGCCGCCGCCTTCTGCCTGGCGCTGGCGAAAATGGCCGGACTCGCGCTGGCGAACCTGAAACGGATGGACGTCGAACGGCGTGCCGCCATCATCGAGGCGGAATTGCACGCCGGCGCCGCCGCTCAGAAATGGATTCTGCCGCGCGGCCCCACTCAATGTGAAAATCTGGTCTGCGTCGGAACCAGTCGCCCCGGCGCCTATCTCGGCGGCGACTTCTTCGACGCGCTGGTTCTGCCCGATGGTAAAGTCGCGGTGAGCCTCGGCGATGTCAGCGGTCACGGCGTCGCCGCCTCGGTGCTCATGACCGCCGCCCAGGGATTCCTGCACGCGGCCCTCCTCATCCACGGCGACGTCGCCCGCGCCGTCAGCGATCTAAACGAATTTTTGCTCCCCCGCCGCCCGGAGGGAAAATTCGTCACCCTCTGGTCCGGCGTCTTCGATACCAAAGCGATGACCGTCCACTACGTCGACGCGGGTCACGGTTACGCCCTGCTCGCCAAGCCCACCGGGCAATTCGAGCAGCTCCGCCATGGCGACGGGCTGCCCGTCGGCATCATGCCCGAAACCCGTTACGTACCCGCGACCGCGAAAATCTCGCCCGGCGAACGCGTCCTGATCATCAGCGACGGAATCGCCGAACAATTTGAATCCGAACAAGCCTCCGGCCCCGGCGGCATGCGAAACCAATTCGAGATTTCCGGCGTGCAAAAGGCCATGGCCGCCGCCCGCGGAGAAACCGAGGAGCAGGCCGTCGCCCGAATCTTTCAGGCTCTCTTTCAATTCGCCGGTACCGAAAATCTTTCCGACGACGCGACCGTCGTGCTCGTCAGTTGGTGAGCCGGAATCAGCGGCGGCGAAAATAGAATCACGATGATCCCCGGACTATATTTCACGCGCGATTCCTCGTGGCAAATGCCGTTTAACATTTTGAAGGTCAGCCAATTCTCGTCACCCCAGCCGATGTGGGAAATCACCAGAACGATCTGATCGTACGAGTTTTCGGCAATTCGCCGCCGCAGATTCGCCAAATCGTTGGTGCTGAAAACCCGCAGCATCGCCCGCGGCGGATCGCGATCGAAAAACCCCGCGGGCGTACCCGTCATCTCCCGATCCGGTCCCGGCGGGCAATAATATTCAAACGGGAGTTGCCCGTCGTTAACCGTGAAAACGATCAGCCGCCGCATGGGGGGAAGTTGGGCAACGTATCGGGCGGTCGTGCGCCAATCCTCTTTTTTAAACGTAAATTCGTATGCGATCAGACTGGCCAGCGAAAAAATCGAGAGCACGACCACACCCGCAATCACAGCCCGCCGCCCCGGCCGCGGCAACCGGATCGATAACGGCAGCAACATCAGCATCGGCGCCAGCGCGGCCGAGGGAAGAAATTCCTTGTCGATCAGCAGCGGCGTACGCACCAGGCTGTAAATCGTCACCAGCGTGATGGGCAGCAGAACCAGCGAAAGCATTCCCAGTGCGTTGCGAAGCCGCGGGCCGCGCAGGAAGGTCAATGAAACCCCCAGGGAGGCGACGATCAAAACGACCCCAACAACAATCGGCGTGTAATTGACCTGGAACGGAAGATGAAGGAACTGAAGCGTGCGATTCCACTCCAGCCTCAACGGCATATCGAACGCCCAAATGACAATATTCAGCACGTCATGAATTTCCGGCCGCGTCGCCCAGAATCCATGGCCTATAAGCCGAATTTGCGCCGGCAATCCCCCGACCAGCCACGGCGAGTAGAGCAATCCGATCCCAAGCAAAACGATCCCCATGTCCGCAACCCGCCTGCGGAACGCCTGCCCGGAAGGAAACACCATCCACGCAAGAAAAAACGCCGGCAGATACGGCATCATCATGTTGTGAACATAAAGCGACGTTGCCAGGATCACCGAAATCGGAATCAGCCACCGGCGGTGCTCGGCAAGCAAATGTCGTTGCAGGCAATCCACCGCCGCAACCAGCATCAGCGCCATCATGGCATAGAAACGCGCCTCCTGCGCGAAATAGGGCTGGTGATATCCAATCGCCAAAAACCAGACCGCCGCCGCCACGGCCGGCGGCGAAACCAGGATTCGCCGGGCGATTCCGACGGACAGAATCAAAGTCACCGAACTAAAAACAGCCGTCAGCGACCGCAACGCCGCCTCAGAATGCCCAAATGGCCCCGTCCAAAGGTGCAGCAGCACGTAATAGAGCGGCGGGGCGGTATCCGCTCGGACCAGCCGGAGAATCTCGGCCGAGGAATGGGTCACCATCCAGGCCGTATATCCCTCATCCATCCACAGGCTTTGCCGGCCCATCCGGGCGAAACGAATGGCTATCCCAGCCGCCACCCCCAGCCAGGCGATCCAAACCCACCCCTCCCCCCCCGGAACCGATTCAGGCACGGATGCCGTCTGGGGAAGGTTTTGGTTGACTAATTTGTGCACGGCTGGATATTGTCTGGAGAACCAATCCGCTGAAAGAGGCACCGTCCGTAGATTTACGGCATCGACCGATCGAAATATTTGTTAAGCACGCGGGCAATCGCTAAAATTGCCCATTCGGCCGCTGTTTGCCGGCATTCTATCCAGAAACACCTTTATGAGCGACCAGCGCCCCCCCGTGGGCTTGTATGATCCACAGTTTGAACACGACGCCTGCGGCGTCGGGTTTCTTTGCCATATCAAAGGCAAAGCCAGTAACCGCATCGTCTTACAGGCGTTGCAGATGCTGGAAAACATGAATCATCGGGGTGCCTGCGGCTGTGAACCGGACAGCGGCGACGGAGCCGGCATCCTCACCCGCCTTCCGGAAAAATTCCTGCGCAAAAAATGCGCAAGCCTGGGGATCACTCTGCCCCCGCTGGGGCAATTTGGCGTCGGCCAGATCTTTCTTCCGCAGGACGTGGTCCAGCGCCGCGAATGCGAGCAAATGCTGGAAAAGGTCGTGCTCGATTATGGCATGACCGTCCTCGGCTGGCGCGATGTGCCCGTCGAGAACAAGCACATCGGCCCAACCCCCAAACAATCCGAGCCGCGCATCCGCCAAATCTTCGTGGGGATGGGAAACACCTTTTACAACCGCCAGGATTTCGACCGGCGCCTCTATCTCGTCCGCCAGCGCGCCGAAAACGGCGTCGAATTCAGCAACCTTCCCGAAACGGCGCGCAATATGTTTTATATCTGCGCCCTCTCCGCCACCCGCATCATCTACAAGGGAATGCTGACCGCCCATCAGGTCCGCCAGTATTTCCCGGACCTCTCCGATCCCGATTTCGAATCGCCCCTCGGCGTCGTGCACTCGCGCTTCAGCACCAACACGTTCCCTTCCTGGGACCGTGCCCACCCGTATCGCTACCTGGCCCACAACGGCGAGATCAACACCCTCCGCGGCAACCGTAATTGGATGCGCGCCCGGTACGGCTCCCTCCAATCCGACGTCTTCGGCGACGAACTCCAGAAAATGTTCCCCATCCTCACCGAAAGCGGCTCCGACACCGCCACCATCGACAACGCCCTCCAGTTCCTCACGCTCAATGGCCGCGAAATGGCGCATTCCATGCTCATGCTCATCCCCGAGGCATGGCAGAACAACCACAAGATGGACGAGGAACTCAAGAGCTTTTATGAATATCACGCCTGCCTGATGGAACCGTGGGATGGTCCCGCGAGCATCGTCTTCACCAACGGCCATCAGGTCGGCGCCGTCCTCGATCGTAATGGCCTCCGCCCCAGCCGCTATTACGTCACCAAGGACGACCTGGTCATCATGGCCAGCGAAGTCGGAGTCCTCCCCGTCGATCCCCGCAACGTCGTCAAGAAATGGCGATTGCAGCCCGGCAAGATTTTCCTGATCGACTTCAAACAAGGCCGCATCATCGACGACACCGAAATCAAACGCGACCTCGTTGAGAAACGCCCGTGGAAAGATTGGCTCAAGGAATACATGATTCCCCTGGACGATCTTCCCGCGCCGCGGAAGACCATCGAGGCGGATTCGCAAACGCTGCGCGTTCGGCAGCACGCCTTCGGGTACACGGTGGAAGATTTGAAGATTCTCATGATGCCGATGTCCATCACCGGACAGGAAGCCGTCGGCAGCATGGGGGCGGACACCCCGCTGGCCTGCCTGAGCGACAAGCCGCAGTTGCTTTACAATTATTTCCGCCAGCTCTTCGCGCAGGTGACCAACCCTCCGCTGGACGCCATCCGCGAGGAACTGGTCACCAGTCTTTACACCTACCTCGGTCGCGAAGGGAATTTGCTCAGCGAGGTGCCCAAGAACTGCCATTTGATCAAGCTGAAGTATCCGATTATTTCCAATGCCGATTTGGAAAAATTGCGCGAAGTGGCTCATGGCGATTTGCGCGCCAAGACGCTGCCCATGGTTTTCAAAGTAGCCGAGGGCGAAGCGGGTTTGGAGAAAGCCGTCGAGGAATTGTGCGAAGCCGCCGCCAAGGCGGTCCATCACGGCGCGTCGATCCTGGTGCTTTCCGATCGCGGCGTGGATTCTGATCACGCCCCCATTCCCAGTTTGCTCGCCACCGCGGCGGTCCATCACCATCTCATCCGCCAGGGAACCCGCACCCAATGCGGCCTGGTGATCGAAACCGGCGAAGCCCGCGAATCGCATCACTTTTGCCTGCTCATCGGCTTCGGCGCCGGCGCGGTCAATCCTTATCTGGCGATGGAAACCATCGAAGACCTGCACAAAGACGGCATGTTCCCGGCGGAACTCACGCTCGAATCCGCCAAGAAGAATTATCTCAAGGCCGCCAACAAGGCGATCCTCAAAGTCGCCAGCAAGATGGGAATCAGCACCGTCCAGAGCTATCGCGGCGCGCAGATTTTCGAAGCCATCGGCTTAAGCAGCCGGCTGGTGGACAAATATTTCTGCGGAACCGCCAATCGAATCAACGGCGTGGACCTGGACGTCATCGCCCGCGAATCGCTCATGCGCCACCGCCATGGCTTCCCGCCCATCCGCGTCAACGGCCAGGTGCTGGAAAGCGGCGGCCTCTATCAATACCGCCGCGACGGGGAATACCACATGTGGAACCCCGACACCATCGCCAAAATGCAGCATGCCGTCCGCGTCGGAATCAATAAACCCATCGACGGCTTCAAAACCTTCCAGGAATACACCAAGCTGGTCGACGACGAATCGCGCCACCGCTGCACCCTGCGCGGTCTGCTCAAATTCAAGAAGGACGCCCAGCCCGTGCCGCTCGACGAAGTCGAACCCGCCAGCGAGATCGTCAAACGCTTCGTCACCGGCGCCATGAGCTTCGGCTCCATCAGCAAGGAAGCCCACGAAACCCTCGCCATCGCCATGAACCGCATCGGCGGCAAAAGCAACACCGGCGAAGGCGGCGAAGACCCCGAACGTTTCAAACGCGACGCCAACGGCGATTGGCGCCGCAGTGCCATCAAGCAAGTCGCTTCCGCGCGCTTCGGCGTCACCGCCGAATACCTCATCAACGCCGATGAGCTTCAGATCAAAATGGCCCAGGGCGCCAAGCCCGGCGAAGGCGGCGCGCTCTCCGGCAATAAGGTCGACGAATACATCGGAAAAATCCGCCACTCCACGCCCGGCGTCGGATTGATCTCCCCGCCGCCACACCACGACATCTATTCCATCGAAGATCTGGCGCAACTCATCCACGATCTGAAAAACAGCAACCGCGAGGCGCGGGTGAGCGTGAAACTCGTCAGCGAAGTCGGCGTCGGAACGGTCGCCGCCGGCGTCGCCAAAGCCAAAGCGGATCACATTCTCATCTCCGGCGACAGCGGCGGCACCGGCAACAGCCCGCTCACCAGCATCAAGTACGCCGGCCTCCCCTGGGAACTCGGCGTCGCCGAAACCCAGCAAACCCTGGTCATGAACGACCTGCGCGGCCGCATCGTTCTGCAAACCGACGGACAGTTCAAAACCGGCCGCGATGTCGTCGTCGCCGCGCTGCTCGGCGCCGAGGAATTTGGATTCAGCACCGGGCCGCTGATCGCCACCGGTTGCATCATGATGCGGGTCTGTCATCTCAACACCTGCCCCGTCGGAATCGCCACCCAGGACCCCGAGCTTCGAAAAAAATTCACCGGCAAGCCCGAGCACGTCATCAATTTCATGTTCTTCATCGCCGAGGAAGTCCGCCGCTACATGGCCGAACTCGGTTTCCGAAAATTCGATGAGATGGTCGGCCAATCCCAGCGCCTCGAATTCACGGACGTCAGCCAGCACTGGAAAGCCAAATCCCTCGATTTGTCCGTCGTGCTCTATCGCCCCCCAACCGGCCCCAAGGTCGCTATCCGCAACGTGCAAAAGCAGGATCACGGCCTCGACGCCGCCCTGGACAACAAGCTCCTCGAAATCGCAAAACCCGCGCTCGAGGAAGGCAAAAAAGTCTATTCCGAACTAACCATCCAAAACGTCAACCGCACCGTTGGCACAATTCTCTCCAGCGAAATCGCCAAGCGTCACGGGCACACCGGCCTCCCGGACGGCACCATCCACTTCAAGTTCAACGGCTCGGCCGGCCAGAGCTTCGGCTGCTTCCTCTCCCACGGCGTCACGCTCGAACTCGAAGGCGACGCCAACGATTACGCCGGCAAGGGCCTCTCCGGCGGAAAAATCATCATCTACCCGCCCAGGCAATCCACCTTTAAGCCCGAGGAGAACATCATCGCCGGCAACGTCATCTGCTACGGCGCGATCACCGGCGAAATCTATCTCCGCGGCGTCGTCGGCGAACGCTTCTGCGTCCGCAACAGCGGCGCACATGCCGTCGTCGAAGGTTGCGGCGATCACGGCTGCGAATACATGACCGGCGGCCGAGTCGTCGTCATCGGCCCCACCGGCAGAAATTTCGCCGCCGGCATGTCCGGCGGAATCGCCTACGTCCACGACACCTCCGGCCAATTCAAAGACCTATGCAACCTGGAAATGGTCGAACTCGAACGCCCCGACCGCCCCGACGATATTCATACGCTGCGCCGTCTGCTCGAAAACCACCGCAAATATACGTCCAGCCCCGTCGCCGGCGCGATCCTGGACGACTTCGACAACGAAATTAAATGGTTCGTCAAAGTGATGCCGATCGATTACCGCCGCGTGCTGGAGCATCAGAAGGAAGTGGAGGAAAGGGCCAAGAAGCTTGCCCAAAGACAGGCATGAAGTCTTCGGCCAGGAAATCACCAGGCCGCGATCCCCGGCATGAGGCCAACATTTATCTGGATGCTGCCCGGCAACATGCCGGGGCGTTATCCACGCTGTATGATAACCAATGGTAAGTGTTGACAATTTACGTAGCGGGGCTGGCCGCCGAATGCCTCTTCCGGGCGTTTCGAGCGCAGAAAGGATTGGCGTTCCGATCGGATCATTCGCTTGAGGCTCTTTCGCGCGACGCAGGGTTTCCCGGGTTGATTCCTAGCGCCGATCGAACTCGATTTGACGCGGCGCTGGTCGATATGATTCTCGGGTGGCAAAACAGCCACCGGTTTTGCTCTGAAAATGCGATTCGCACCTACATCAAGAGACGCGGATTGGATCGAGGAGTTAAAGGCGACGCTGTGAAGGAACTGGCGCGCAGGCTTTCATCCGGAGCAGTTGAACTCGTGCAACTTGGAGTGATGCAGTGGACAAAATGATCGCCAACGTCAAGCGGATCATCGCCAAGACTTTCCCGCGCTCAAAAGTCCATCTCTCGAAACAGGATGGACAAATCGGGGGCAGCTTGGTTTGGGATGGTTTCGATGGGATGGCCCAAATTGACCGGCAGGTCAAACTTCGCAATGCGATCAATTCCTTGCCGAACTCCGAAGACCGCCACAAGGTTTCGTTCATTCTGACCATGACCCCGCTGGAAGAAGAGGCGATCGCGGCGGACAAGAAGAGACTGCGAATTTCGCCTTCGAGGCGAACGGCTTAACACTAAAAAACCATGGGAAAACCAACCGGATTCAAGGAAATCGCCCGCGAAATGCCTAAACGGCGCGATGTCAAGCTGCGCCTCGCCGACTGGAACGAGGTCTATCTCGATCTCCCCGAAGACAAGCTCCGCAAGCAGGGCGCCCGCTGCATGGATTGCGGCGTCCCCTTCTGCAATTCCAATCACGGCTGCCCGCTGGGAAACATCATCCCCGAATGGAACGAACCGCTGGCACGAAGCGCTGGAAATGCTCCTGAAGACCAACAATTTCCCCGAATTCACCGGCCGCGTCTGCCCCGCCCCCTGCGAAGAGGCGTGCGTCCTGGGCATCAACGACAAGCCGGTGACCATCAAAAATATCGAACTGTCGATCATCGAGCACGCCTTCGAAAACGGCTGGATTCAGCCCCAGCCGCCCGAAACGCGCACCGGCAACAGTGTCGCCGTCGTAGGCTCAGGCCCGGCGGGTTTGGCCGCCGCCGCTCAGCTCAACAAGGCCGGCCACTCCGTCACCGTCTTCGAACGCGCCGACCGCCCCGGCGGACTCCTCATGTACGGAATCCCCAATTTCAAACTCGAAAAGAAATTCGTCGAGCGCCGGCTCAAAATCATGGAGGCCGAGGGAATCAAATTCATCTGCAATGCCAACGTCGGATTCAACATCAAAGTGGACGAACTCCGCCGCGATTTCGACGCCATTGTCCTCTGCGGCGGCGCCACCAAGGCCCGCGACATCCAGGTCCCCGGCCGCGATCTCAAAGGCATCCACCTGGCGATGACCTACCTCCCCCTGCAAAACAAAAAAAATCTCGGCGACCAGATCTTCCAGGAGCAAATGATCGACGCCAAAGACAAACACGTCATCATCCTCGGCGGCGGCGATACCGGCGCCGATTGCCTCGGCACCTCCATCCGCCAGGGCTGCAAGAGCGTCCGCCAGTTCGAGCTTCTCCCGCGCCCCCCCGAATCGCGCAGCGGCGACCTCGTCGTCGAAGGAAAAGTCCAGCCCTGGCCCTACTGGCCGACGATTTTCCGCACCAGCGGCGCGCATGAGGAGGCCAACGTCTTGGCCGGCGGCGAAATCCGCGATTTCTCGATCAACACCAAAGCCTTCACCGGCGAAAACGGCCACGTGAAAAAACTGCATGCCGTCCGCCTGGAATGGACCCGCGACGCACACGGCAAACACACCATGAAAGAAACCCCCGGCAGCGAATTCGACCTCCCCTGCGATCTATGCCTCCTCGCCCTGGGCTTCGTTCATCCCGAAAAAGAAGGCCCCATCGAGCAATTGGGAATCAAACTGGACAATCGCGGCAACATCATCTGCGACGCCAACTATGCCACCAACGTCCCCGGCGTCTTCGCCGCCGGCGACAATCGCCGCGGCCAAAGCCTGATTGTTTGGGCCATCAGTGAAGGCCGCCAAGCCGCCCGAGGCGTCGATGCGTTCCTCCGCGGCTCAAGCGACCTGGGCCCCGTGATCCAGCTTTTCTGACGCGAACTTTCCCCTCGGGCCTAGTTGCGTTTCCCCGCCGTCTCCGCGTTCCCCTTTTTTTAGCCCGAAACAGCGCTTTTCCGCACGATTCCCGCATTTGCATGGACTTGCCAGTCTGGCAGGGTACAATTTTCACTGTCAATGCCCAGCGCGTCCGATAACGGATGTGGGGCACGGCCTCGGCTGGCCATGAAATCCCGCCGGGGCCAAGAGTCTCTTACGCCGTGGTGAAATCGGCATCCCCTGTCCCGGTTCATTCGGGATAAGCCATGCCGCCCGGAGTTCAAACAACGGGCCCGCGGAAGGACAGACTGATTATGGCGACCGACCCGCGCTTCCTGGCCGATTCCGGCCGTGAAATTTTTACCGGCAACGAACTGCTCATCAAAGGCGCCCTCGAAACCGAAGGCGGCGTCCATCTTTTAACCGGCTACCCAGGCTCCCCCGTTGCCGGATTTTTCGATTGCCTGGGCGACCTGCGCGATCTCCTGACAACCAATGGGGTCCGCGCCTATCAGGCCAACAACGAAGCCCTCGCCGCCGCCGCCGTCAACGGCAGTCAGATGGTCGCCGCCCGCGCCATCGCCACGTTCAAAAGCGTTGGCGCGCACGTCGCCTCCGACGCCCTGGCCCTGGGAAATCTCGCCGGCGCCAACGCACAGGGCGGAGCCGTCATCATCATCGGCGACGATCCCTGGTGCGACAGCACCCAGGTCCCCGCCGACAGCCGATTCCTCTGCGAACATCTTCGCATGGCCGTCGTGGAATCCGGCGGGCCCCAGCAATTCAAGGATTGGATCAACCTCAGCTTCAAACTCAGCCAGGCCGCCGGGCTATACATCGGCTACATCGCCACCGTCGCCCAGGCCGACGGCGGCGGCAGCGTGATCTGCCGCCCCAATCAGTTCCCCGCGATCAATACGCAGCAAAAGGTCGCCCTCGAAACCGCGCGCATCGATCTGGAAAAAGTCCTCCTCCCCCCGCGCACCTGGAAACGCGAGTTGCTCTTCACCAAGCGTTTCGCCGACACCATGCGCGTCGCTCGCCAGCTCGGAATCAACAAGATCATTCCGCACGACAAATCCGCCGAGCCCGCCCCCATCGGTTTCATCGTCACGGGGATGGCCGGGCCCTATCTCAATCACGTGCTTTCCGATTTGGGAATGCTGGGTCTTTTCCCGATCCTGCAGATGGGCTTGAGTTATCCCGCCGACGCGCAGCTCGTTCAGGAATTTTCCGCGCTTTGCCGAAACATGATCGTCATCGAGGAGCGGCGAAGTTTCCTGGAAAAGAACATTCGCGACGAAGCCTTCCACGTCCTTCCCCACGCCGAGGCCGCCGAGCTGACCAGCCGCCTCTTCGGCAAAACTTTCCCCGGCGGACACGAAGGCATCCCCGAAACCCGCGGCCTGAATTATTCCGTGCTCGCCCAAAAGCTAATACCCCTCTTCCAGGATATGGAGGAAATCCCCGCCCCGCGACGCAACGGCCGGCTCAGCGCCGAAATCCATCGCCTCCGCGCCGCCAGCAAACCCAAGCTCGAAGTCTTCAACAAGAAAGTCGTCGCCCGCACCCCCACCTTCTGCCCCGGCTGCCCGCACCGCGACAGCTCCGCCGCCCTCCTGGAAATCCGCCAAAATTTCGCCGACCCGGCTTATATGAGCCGCAAGCACAACATGGGCACCGTCGACCTCGTCGCCCACGGCGACACCGGCTGCTACACCATGCTCATGTTCGCCCCCACCGAACAACTCATGCACAACTACAGCGGCATGGGCCTCGGCGGCGGAACCGGCTCCGGGATCGACCCCTTCATCACCAACAAACAACTCGTCTTCATGGGCGACGGAACCTTCTTCCATTCCGGCCAAATCGCCATCAGCAATTCCATCAAGGCCAATCAGGACATCGCCTACATCATTCTCGAAAACAAAACCACGGCCATGACCGGCCACCAGGAACACCCCGGCACCGAACTCGACGTCCTGGGCAACCATTCCTATATCCAGGACATTGAACAAATCGTCCGCGCCATGGCCGGAACCAGCCCCCTGACCGTCGTAAAACTCTCCCCCGCCGATCGAACCAATTACAAAGCCGCTCTCGAAAAAGCCATCCTCGCCGGCGGCGTAAAAGTCGTCATCGCCGACAAAGAATGCGGCATCACTTACAACCGCAAACAATTCCGCCAGGAACGGCAAATCATCAAGGACTTCGGATATCTCCCCAAAAAAACCCACATGAACATCACCCCCGAAGTCTGCGAAAACTGCCTCGAATGCACCAAGGCCACCGCCTGCCCGGGGCTGACGACTCTGGAAACCGATTACGGCAAAAAAATCGACACCGATCTCACCTGGTGCGTCAACGACGGCGCCTGCGAACGCGTGCGCACCAGCAACGAAATCGCCGAATCCGTCAAGCCCTGCCCGAGCTTCGAGCAGGTAACCGTCATCCGCCACAAGCGCCGCCGCTACACGCTGCCCAACATGGATCTCGCGCGCCTTCCCGAACCCAAAAAGGTCCACGACATGACCGAACCGGGAAAAATCTGGCGCGTCCACATGAGCGGCGTCGGCGGCATGGGCATCGGCGTCGTCGGCGCCATCCTCGTCCGCGCCGGTCACAAGGAAGGCTATCACGTCGCCTTCCAGGACAAAAAAGGCCTCGCCATCCGTAACGGCGGCGTCTTCTCCCAAATCACTTTCGTCAATCACTCCGAATCGTCCCCCGGCTCCCCGCCAACCAGCGGCTCCATCCCCTACGGCAAAGCCGATCTCCTCCTCGGCATCGACGTCCTCGAGGCCGCCCGCGCCATCGATCCGCGCGAGCAGTTCCGCATCGCCTCTCCCGAACACACGGCCGCCGTCCTCAATCTCCACAAACAGCCCACCGTCTACACCCTCCTGGGCAAGGAAGATTTCGATCCCGAAGTCCTGCGCGAGGAAATTCTCGAGCATTGCAATCCGCAGCTCAGCTACGCCGCCAATTGGGCCGAAATCTGCGAGCGCCGCCTGGGCAGCAAGCAGTTCGTCAACATCCTCATGCTCGGCGTCGCCTATCAGCTCGGCCTGATCCCGGTCTCCACGCGCTCGGTTGCCTGGGCGATCAAGGACACCATTCGCCGCGACCACCGTAAAAACGTCAAAGCCTTCAACATCGGACGAAAGCTCGCCCTGGAGCCGCACGCCCTGCCCAAAAAACCGCAGCCCGAAACCTGGGAGCAACTGGTCACCAATAAAATCCGCGTCCTGCGCAAAACCCGCCTCTGGGGCGCTATCGTCTCGCGCCGCTATGAAAAATTGGTGGTCAGTTCCATCAAACAGATGCGCAGCCTCCCCGATCCGGCGAAATACGACCTGGCCCTGCGAATTTACGACGTAGCCCAGTATCAGGATTTCGCCGCCGCCCGCCGCTATATCGAATCCGTCCGCGGCATCTACAAGCGCGATCGCGCCGAACGCGGCTTCGCCGCCACGGTCGCCGCCATCTGGAATCTCGCCAAGGTGACTCTCATCAAGGACGAGCCGTACGTCGCCTATCTCCTGACGCGATACGAAAAGAGACAGCGCGACCTCGTGAAATACAACATCGACACGCTCAACGGCGATCGCCTCCGCTACCGCCATCACACCAACCCCGAATTCAACCTCGGCAAGCGCCGCATCCGATTCCGGATCACCACCTCCGACTGGCAGCTGCAAATCGTCCGCTGCATGAAATGGTGGCGCCGCCTGCCCGGCTGGCATCACCGCGAAGTCGCCTTCCGCGATTGGTACACGGACCTGCTCGACCGGGTGAATCTCTCCGACGACGCCTCATACGACCAGGCGCTTCTCGCCCTGAAATCCCCCGAAGAAGTCACCGGCTACCGCGAAGTCCGCTATCCGAAAATGGAGCGGGCGCGGGCCGCCGCCGAAGCGGCCCTGACGCCAGAGCTCGTCCCATCCGCGTCCCAGATCGAACCCCCAGCCGTCACGGCTTCTCCCGCGGCGTAATCTTCACCGTCAATTTCTCCGTCCCGCGCAGCACCTCCATATCCGCGCTCTTCCCCGCCCGCTGCTCGGTCAGCAGTCGATGCAGATCGTCCACCCGCGCCACCGCCTCGGAATCGAACCGCACGACGATATCGCCTTCACGAAGCTCCGCCGCCGCCGCCGGGCTTTCCGGCTCGATCTGCGAGACCAGAACCCCATAATCGTTCTCCAGATTATGAAACCGGACCAGTTTCCGGTGCAGCGGCACATCCTGCCCGCCCAGCCCGATGTAACTCCGTTTCACCCGCCCAAACCGCAGCAGCTGTGCCGCCACGAACGTCGCCGTATTGCTCGGGATCGCAAAGCACAATCCCTGCGCCGGAAGAATGACCGCCGTGTTCACGCCGATCACTTCCCCCTGGCTGCTAACCAGCGGCCCGCCGCTATTGCCCGGATTCAAGGCCGCGTCGGTCTGAATAATGTTGTCGATCAATCGTCCCGAATTGGATCGAAAACTGCGGGCCGTGGCGCTAACGACGCCCGCGGTCACCGTGTATTGAAACCCATACGGATTCCCGATCGCCACCACCAATTGCCCCACCTGCAATGCCGAGGAATCCCCCAGCACCACATGCGGCAAATTCGGCCCGTCGATGCGCACCACCGCCAAATCCGTATCCGGATCGTCCCCCACGAGTTCCGCATGGAATTTCCGCCCATCGGGCAAACTCGCCTCGATCCGACCTGCATCATGGACAACATGGCTGTTGGTGAGAATGAATCCGTCCGGGGTAAAGATAAACCCCGACCCGCTCCCGCCGCCTCCGCGCTGTCCGCGCCGGCCTTCCGGCGAATCGCCCTTACGAACCTCGATATTAACGACAGCCGGGCTGACCTGTTTGACCGCCCCGATCACGGCTCGAGAATAAGCGTCCAGCAAAGCCGTATCGCCGGGCGCAAAATCAATTGTTTGCGTCATGACTTCCGCCTTTCACCTGATTGTAGGCAGGCGGTCAAGTCTCCCCGAAATCGCCCCAATAAGCCGCGCAACCACCCCAGGCCCATCCGTCGACGACGAGCGAAGCTCCTCGCTTCGCTAACCCGTCTGCCCCAGCGAGATATCCGATTTGCCAAGCACGTGCTTAACCAGTTCCAGCCGCGTGATGATCTGATCCATATCCGCCGGCCGTTTGGCCGGGCGCGTCGCCACGCATTCCATGATCAGATTCGACAGTCCAGCGGGAACGCGCGGGTTTAGTTGCTCAGGCGTCTGGATCGTCTGGTCCAGCAGGAAGCTGTTCTCACCCTTTTTGTTAACCGTATAAAGCGTCGGGATATTGGTCCGGGTGGCCACCCAGTACATCGTCGCGCCCAGGTTATAGACATCGGTTTGAACCGAAATCGGCCGCCGTGCGACCTGCTCGGGAGCGATGTAATCCGGCGTCCCCTGAATCCGCTCCTTCACCGTCCCGATTTTACAGCTTTGCCCAAAATCGATGATCTTCACCAGCCCCGCATCGTTGCGCAAAATGTTGTTCGGCTTAATATCGCAATGCGCAAACCCCAGCGCGTGCATCGCCTTCAAACCCTGCGCCGCCTGGATGAACGTATCCAGGATATTCATCATCCCCTCCGGCGGCCGTACATCCAGCGGCTTGCCGTCGAACAACTCCATGAGCAAAAACGCTTCCGTCACCCTCCTCATGAGGGTCTTGATGACCTTCAAGTCAAAGGACCGCCGTAGATTTGGATGGGTAAACTGCTTGCTGATCTCGAACTCCGCCTCCATCTGTTCGATGAAGCGGATGTCCTTGACCTCACTGCGCACCACATGCTTAAGGGCGTAGACCTGACGAGTCGCCGGGTCGCTGACGGCGTAGATCACGCTACGCGCACCTTCTCCCAAGCGCTCCAGGACCTCGTAATTGAGGAGCTTCTGCGGCATTACACTTCACGATCCATCCGGAATCGCACGCGCGATCTCCCCCGCGTGCCGGATGGCGACAGGCCGAGAAGGTAACCCAAGGAGGAGGATAAAACGGATAGTATAAAAACATCCGCCTGGGCACGCGCCGATTCGCTAATCGACGTACTCTAACGGTCTGGGAAAAGAAGGGGGAATGCCAAAACGACGTGGCGTCATCAGACCGATCCCCTGCCTGTCCCACAAGCCCCCTTACAATATGCTAATGACCCACCGTTGGCAAGAAAATCCGTCTTGCGGCGCGCGTTAACTAGGGCAAAATCTGGTCGCGGAACGCGGTCACCGGAAAATAGCGCCCCACACTGCTCGGCGTCCCCGTTTCGTTCAATACAATCACCCGCTGCCCGGCAATCCGAATCTGGCTCTGCAGAGTCGTCACCAGTTCCGTCAGCCGCCGCAATTGGGTCGGCGTCGGCATCGAATGATCAAAATCACCGATCAGGCAGATGCTGATGCAATCCGGTTCGATGCTCGCCACTCCGGGCGGCGCGGCGGCAGGCTGCTGCTGGCTCCAGCGCGGACCAATCTGAATCTCCCCGTCCTGGCATCCCTGCCCATTGCCGATCACAAAGTGATCGCATAATTCCCCACCCGTCGAGGCCAGCGTCTGGGCATTGCCCGCCGCTGTCCCGCTGTGGTGAATGTAAATGTATTTCCACTGATCCGCCTTGGTCGGAACGGCGGTCTTGAAGATATCGTCCAGGAACTGCCCGCGATCGCTGGCGGAAAGACTGCTGAACGAATCGCCATTCAAAGGCGGCGGCGCCAGCGCCAGCAATAGCGCACTCGTGAAAGTCAGCAACGCCACTAATGTGGTTAGGACAACAACCTTACGTTTGGATTTTTTCACAACGACGTCCGCCCGCGAATTAAATTGATCGGCGACCGCTGGATTTCCCGCGCTGGGTCCCATAAAAGGCCCCAGCGGCCTGTGCTAAATTCATCGGCAATCTCCCTACAACTTCGTTGCGAAAATTTTCGCACAGTCGCAAATTTGTTGGTTAAGTGATGAGGAATAAGTCATTCGGCTCCGCCCGCGCCGTCCCTGCCGTTAAGCGCAACTCGCATCAGATACAGTGTTTTAACGGACGTCTGCTGCTTGTTCCGTCACATCCCGCAAGTCCGGAAACACCGCTGGACTTCCAGGCGTTCCGACACGCCTGCGACGAAATGACACTTCATGCTTCGCGCATGTAGATGAAAATCACCGCGATCAGGAGCAAAAACAACACGAACGCGATGATGACGCTGAGTTTGAGCAGTTTGCCGTCCAGATGGACCCCGCCCTTCGCCGGCGGGGCGCTTTTTTGCGGAAGGGAAGCCGTCGCCGTCCCCGAACTACCGCCCGCCGCGGCAACGCCGGGCGCTTTCCCCGCGACCGCCGGTGTTTTCGCGACCGCCGCCTTGGCGCCAGGCTTGAGATTCGCCGGCACGACTTGAATCGTCCCGCAATGCTGGCACCGGCAAACCCCGCCCGCAAAGGCGTCGTCAACCGTCAGCACGGCCTTGCAGCTTGTGCACGAAATTCGAATCATTCTTCAACTTACGGCCGCCACAGGTAATAAAACCCGCTGGGCACCATTTCTTGGGCGAGGGGGAGCTGAAGGTTCATCTGTGAGCTACTGCTGGGCGTCGGAACCGAGGTATCCGCATAGATCGAGCCGGTATAGCCGTAGGGTCGCTTGTACATCACTGCCTCGGCATCGGGGCTTCCGGACATCTGCCTGGCCATATCCAGCGCATCGTCCAGCCGGCCCGTTTCGTCGACCAAACCCAAATCAACCGCCTTTTCACCGCTGAAAACCTGTCCGTCGGTCACCAGCGTCTGCGTATCCGCGTCCTTGATGGATCGGTGACTAAACACCACCGACTTGAATCGAGCGTAATACTCGTTGACCATTTCCTGCATCAGCGCACGCTCGTGCGGTGTCATATGCTTGAAGGGCGACCCCATATCCTTCAATTCCGCGCTCTTAATCGCGTCCGATTGAACCCCCAGCATTTGCATGGTCCCCACGAAATCGAACGTCTCGAAAATCACCCCAATGCTCCCCACCACGCTGGTCGGACTGGCCACGATCTTGTCCGCCCCGCAACTCACGTAATAAGCCCCGCTGGCATCCACCTCTTGTGCCGAGGCGATCACCGGCTTGTGCGTCTTGTCCTTGAATCGAAGAATCGCGTCGTACATCGTGTCCGATGTCGTCACCGACCCCCCCGGCGAATTGACCCGCAAAACCACCGCCTTAACCGACGGATCGGCCGCCGCCTGATCCAGTTCCTCGATAAACAGGCTCATCGGATTCTCCTGAGCCTGCAGCAACCCGCCGCTACGCGCGTCCAGCAGCATGCCTTCGACCGGAATCAATGCGATTTTATCGGGAAAAAGCCCCTTTCCCGGCTGAACCACCTCCTCATGCAATTCGTATGTTCCTGAAACGGGAGTAACCAGAAAACTGGGCATTCCGCATCCAGATAGCAAAAGCGCCAGACCGAGAAACAGGCCGGTTCGCATGAATTCCTCTTTTTCCAAGGGTGTTACAATGTTTGCCGTTGTCGGGAGATTTTAGCCGTGCCCTGCTCGGTGAGCAAAGCGCAATTCTCCAAGCTCGTGGAGCGGGCGCTGGCCGAGTTACCGCCGCAATTCGCCTCATTCCTCGAGGAAGTTCCGGTCGAGGTGATGGATTATCCCTCCGCCAAACAGCTTCAGACCGCCGGCGTCGGGCCGGGATCGACCCTGCTCGGCCTCTACCACGGCCGGCCGCTGACCGCTCGCCATGTGGAAGATTCCGGCGTCCTCCCCGACGTCATCTATATCTTCCAAAAACCAATCGAATCCGTCTGCAATTCCGAGCCCGACCTCATCCGCCAGGTGCGCATCACCGTCTTGCATGAAATTGGCCACCTTTTCGGATTGAAGGAAGAGGATCTGGAGCAACTGGGCTACCGATAACTTCCGTCAGGATCGACAGATACGATATAACTAACCAGACATTATGGGTTTACGAATGATTCCCAAATGGACCGCAATCGAAATTGCCGATAATAATTGGGGTCTGCGAAGGCCCCGGGCTGATTCGACCAAGCGCTATTTAAGCTGGGTAGGATCGCAATTTTGTCGTGGACAGGTTGTTTGGCGGCGCTTATGCTCGCCAGCCCAGCCCCTTGGGGAGGGCGCGGTTCAGCTTTCTTGACGCGGTGAGGAAGTCTTTAATCATGAAACGCAGCAAATGGATCCACAGCGTCCTGGTGGCGTCGAGCGTTTGTCTCCTTCGGTCTGCCGTCGCCGATGAGCCGGCCGTCGCGCCGGATTCCACGGCCGCCGCCACCCCGACCGTCGTTCAGGGCCTCAGCACCCCCTCTTCAAAGCACAATCTCTCCTTCATGGATGTCGGCGTGCTCAAGGATGTGCTGGTCAAGCCCGGCGACGTCGTCACCGTCGGCCAAGTCCTCGCCCAGGAAGACAGCGACCTGGACGAAATGGATCTAAAAGCCCTGAAAATCGATGCGGAATCGACCAGCAAGATCGACGCCGCCAAGGTCGACGCCGAATCCAAGCGTCGCCAGTGGCAAAACAAACAAAAGGCCTACCAGACCGGCGGGGCGGCGAATCTCGAGGAAGTCGAGGAAGCCAAGCTCGATTACGACGAAGCCGTCATTGAAATTCAAATGGCCAAGGAACTTCACGACGAAAAATTGGCCGAACTCGACAAACAACAGCTTAAAGTCGACAAAATGAAATTGCTCAGTCCCGTCGACGGAATCGTCGAGAAGGTCAGTCTTCACTCCGGCGAAGTCGTCGATCCCAATCAGCCGGACGGCGCCTTGACGGTCGTCAAAATCAAGCCGCTCTGGGTGGACATGCACCTGACCATGGAGCAAACGCAGAAACTGAAACTCGGCGACAAGCTTTCGGTCGCGTATGTGAGCGATCCGGATAACTGGATCACCGGAACCGTCATTTATTTCGATCCCGTGGTGGATGCGACGGTCGATCAGCAGACCGTTCGCCTGGAATTGGAAAACGAGGAAAACAAGCCCGCCGGATTGCAGGTGAACGTCCGTCTTCCGTAATCGGGTGATCGCTGGGCATTTATTAGCAGGTGAACCGTGTCTTCAGGAATCGTCGAACCGCAGGAAAATCAGAACGACGAACAGTTGCAGCAGCGGGGCACCGGCCGTTCCAAGCTGGTTCAGCGCCTGCTGACGGCCTCGGCGAATCTGCCGCAGTTCATCAACGATCTCCTGACCGCCCAGGCGGTTGTCGTCGCCGGCACCGAAGCCGCCGGCTTCATCGTCGAAAAATCCGAGCAGGGATTTTCCCTTCGCAACATCGCCCACGTTCGTCCCGACAACAGCACCGCCGAAACGCGCGCCGCCGCCATCTCCGCGTTTCAGGACATTCTTAAACCCTGCATCGAGCAGCAAAAAGACGGCGCCATCGAAGTGCAAGGCGGCGACGTCTCCTCCGAGGCCCAGTACTGCCTGGTGACGCTGCTCCGCGCCGAGGGCGATGTGATTGCCGCCAGCGCCGTGATCACCCGCTGCCGCAATCTGGAGCGGGCTCATCAGCGCCTGATGTCGATGCAACTGGTCGCCGGCTATTTCGATTTATACACCCTGCGCCGCCAGAGCGAGCAGTCGCAGATCGTCGCCCATTCGCATCAGCACGTCTTGCAGCTCGCCACCGCCGTTGCCACCGCCGAGGGATTTGAATCCGCCGCCATGAATCTTTGCAACGAACTGGCGACCCGCACCGGCGCCGGCCGCGTCGCGCTCGGCTGGATCAAAGGCCGAACCGTCCGCGTCAAAGCCCTCTCCCACACCGAACAATTCGACAAAAAACAAGACCTGATCAAACAGATCGAAACCGTCATGGAAGAAAGCATCGATCAGGAAGAAACCGTCCTCTACGACCCCGACGGCGCCGGCAGCGGCAACGTCAGCCGGTCGGCTCAAAATCTCTCGCGCATCGAAGGCGGAAACACGGTTCTCACCCTCCCGCTGCGCCGCCGCGCCGATATCGTCGGCGCCATCGTCCTGGAATTTCCTCCGGGCCACAAACTTTCGCCCCAGGCCTCCACCGGGTTATCCGTCGCGGTCGATCTGCTGGCGCCGCAATTATACGACCGGTACCAGAACGATCGCTGGCTCATCACCAAAACCGGGCTTAGCATCCGCGAACTCGGCAAGAAAGCCATCGGCCCCGAGCACATGATCGCCAAATTGCTGATCGTGTTCATTCCCGCGGCCATCATCTTCATCTGCCTTTTCAAGCCGATGTATCACGTCGGCGCGCCGTTCCAGTTCGAATCGCTCGATAAACGAAAGCTCGACGCCCCCATCGACGGCTACATCAAATCCGTCCTGGTCAAGCCCGGCGATTCCATCGTCCAGGGTCAGGTCTTGCTGACCATGGACGTCTCCGACATCCAATTAAAGCTCGCCAGCTCCAACGCCGAGGCCGCCAAGAATAAAGCCGAATACACCAAGGACATCGCCAATCCGGAAAAACAGGCCGACGCGGCGATCGCGCTGGCGGAGGAAAACGCCGCCCTCGCCGACTCGCGGCTTTATCAATATCAAATCGACAAAGCCCAGGTCAAAGCCCCCTTTGACGGCGTCGTCATGAGCGGCGATCTCACCGATCAGGTTCTGGCCCCCAAAAAACAGGGCGATGAACTTTTCACCGTCGCCGCCACCAGCGGATTGCGGGCCAATCTTTCCGTCCGCCAAAGAGGGCGAAAACATCTTCACCGTCTACGCTCATCTGGATCAATCCTCCGACGCCTGGCGCCCCGGCATGGCCGGCGAAGCCCGCGTCGATATCGGCAAACGCCGCCTGGTCTGGATCTGGACGCACCGACTCATGGATTACGTCCGACTGAAATTGTGGATGTGAACGGGAAAGAGTTGCTAGTTCTCGGAAGCGAGCGTCTTTTTTAACCAACAACTAGCAACTAGCAACTGGCAACTAGCAACTTCTTAAGAACCATGCTTCAACTCCGCCCGACATTTTCCGAGTCCTGGTACCGCGTCGCGGAATTGCGGCCGCGGCTGCGCTCGGGCGCGCAGATCTCCCGCCAATTCTTCCGCGGCGAACGCTGGTATGTCGTGCGCGATCTGGCGGGGAATCAGTTCCATCGTCTCAGCGACGCGGCTTACCGCTTCGTCGGACTCCTCGACGGACGCCGAACCGTCTCCGAAGCCTGGGAACTCGTCGGCGGCCAACTCGCCGACGACGCCCCCACCCAGCCTGAAGTCATCCAAATTCTTTCCCAGCTCTATTCCGCGAATCTGCTGGCGACCGACATCACCCCCGACGCCACGGTTCTGCTTCGCCGCCACAAACAGATGGTGCAGCGGCAGATGCAGAATCGCCTGATGAATGTCCTCTTCCCGCGCATTCCGATCTGGGACCCGGACCGATTTTTACGCCGTTGGATGCCTGTCACCAAAGTGCTCTTCAGCAAGCTGGGCGCGGCGATCTGGATCGTGGTCATGATCGCCGCCCTGGCGACAATCCTGCCGCAGTGGCACGATCTCCAAACCGCCACCGCGCACGCTCTGGACATGCAGCACAATTGGGAAAATCTCTTCTATCTCTATGCCGTCTTCGTGGCGATCAAGTTCTGCCACGAATGGGGCCACGCCGCCTCATGCCGGCGCTTTGGCGGAGAATGTCACGAACTGGGCATCATGCTGCTGGTGCTCGTCCCCACGCCTTACGTCGACGCCTCCACCGCCTGGGCCTTTCCCAGCAAGTGGCAGCGCATTTTCGTCGGCTCCGCGGGGATGATCGTCGAGCTTTTCATCGCCGCCATATGCGCCTTCATCTGGCACTTTACCAATCCGCAAACCGACCCGCTGATCAGCCAACTGGCGTATAACGCCATGTTCATCGCCAGCGTTTCCACCCTCATTTTCAACGCCAATCCGCTGCTTCGGTATGACGGTTACTACATCCTGTCCGACCTGCTTGAGATTCCCAACCTTCGGCAGAAAAGCACCGAATACGCCACCGGCTTGATCAAACGCCACGTCTTCCGCCTCAAGCTGCAGCAACCACTGCCATCGGTCGGCCAGCGCGCCTGGCTGCTCACCTACGCCATCGCCAGCAGCATTTATCGCGTCTTCATCGGGTTCGTGATCGTCCTGCTGGTCATCTATAAAGTCCCCGTACTCGGCGTCCTCATGGGCCTCGGCGGCCTCATCACCTGGCTGGTCGTCCCCGTCGTCCGTCTGGGTCGCTATCTCCTGATCGATCAGGAACTCCATCGCAAACGCGGCCGCGCCTTCGCCTTCTGCGGCACGGTTCTGGCGGCGATCGTCATTGTGATCGGGCTGATCAAGTTTCCCGTCCACGTCGATTTCGCCGGCGTCGTCCAGCCGGATGATCCCTCCGACGCCTCCGGACGCATTATCAGCGGCGACCTCAAAACCGGCATGGAAGGACGCCTCGTCTCCGTTAACGCCCACGACGGACAACTCGTTCAATCCGGCGAGGTCATCGCCCAACTCGCCAACCCCGAAGTCGATCACGATATCCAGTGGTGCCAATCCAAAATTGACGAGAGCAACGCCCTGATCCGTTTGGCACAGGCCACCGACCAGAACGCGCTGATCAAGGCCCAGGCCGAATTGGCCGCCTGGCAAAGCCGCCTGGACGACGCCATGCAGAAAAACGCCGCCTTGCAGATCAAAGCGCCCTTCTCCGGCCGCTTAGTCGCTCCCAAACTGGATGATGTCATCGGCACTTACCTGGCGCGCGGAACCGAAATCGGCAGCGTCGCCGTCCTCGACAAACTGATCGTCAAGGGCGACATCGAGCAAAAAGACGGTGAATTGGTCAAACAAGTCAGCGGCGTAAAGGCGGAAATCCGCCTCTCGGGATCAATCGAACAAAACCTCCCCGGCACCGATGTGACGGTCTACCCCGCCGCCGTCACCGAACTGGCGCACCCCGCCCTCGGCCAACTCGGCGGCGGCGAAATCCTCGTCGATCCTCGCGACCCCAACGGCATCCGCTCCACCACGCCGCAATTCGAAGCCCTCGTCAAACTCGACAACGTCGGCGAACGCATTTGCGCCGGCCAGCGCGCCTATGTGCGCCTCACCCTCGACCGCAAACCGCTCATCTGGCAGTGGTGGCGCCGCGCACTGCAATTGATCGCCGTGAACGACACCGGTAAATGGCTCTGAACAAATCATGTCCTCCGCACTGCCTGATCTCTGGTCCGTCTTCGACGCACGCCGCGTCAAAGCCCCCAATCTCAAAAATCTGGACCTCGCCTGCCATAACATCGTCGGCTGGTTCAAAAACAAACGGCGGGTTCTGCCCAAATTGATGGCGCAGGCGCATCGAATCGACGCCCTGGAAAAAGAGATCCAACAGCTCAGTTCCCACCATTTTCACGAAGCGATTCAGGAATCGCGCGATATCGCGCGTCTCGGCCGCCTCGAAGGCGCCAAGATGGACCGCGCCATGGCCGTCGCCCGCGAAGCCGTCGTCCGATCGCTCGGACTCCGCCCCTTCCTCGTCCAAATCGCCGGCGCCCTGGGCATGTGCCAGGGCGTCATCATCGAAATGGCGACCGGCGAAGGCAAAACCCTCACCGCCGCCATGGCAGCGAGCATCTGGGGCTGGAACGGCCGCCCCGTCCACGTCATCACCGTCAACGATTACCTCGTCCAACGCGACGCCGAGGAAATGAGTCCGATTTACGAAATGCTCGGCCTGAAAGTCGGGCACGTCGTCCACGATTCCCCGTCGCACGAGCGGCACGATCATTACCGCCGCAACGTGGTCTACGTCACCAGCAAGGAACTGGTCGCCGATTTCCTCCGCGATCAGATCGCCCTGGGCGATTTGCGCACCGCCGTGCAGACGGCCGTGGGAATGCTCGGCGTCTCCGCGCAGCAGGGCCGCTTGCTCGTCCCCGGGCTCTGGCGCGTGCTCGTCGACGAAGCCGACAGTCTGCTCATCGACGAAGGGGTCACCCCCCTGATTATTTCCAGTTCCCCGCAAGCCGAGGGCAACGCCCAGCTGTATCAGCGCGCCGACGCGCTGGCGGCGCAACTGGTCCTCAAGCAGGATTTCACGATCGACTGGACGGTTCGCTCCGTCGATTTAACCCCGCGCGGCCAGGCCCATCTCGACGAACTGGCCCGCGACGACAGCGGCTTCTGGAAAGGTCAGCGCCGCCGCGAGGAACTGGTTACTCAATCCCTCACCGCGCGCTATTGCTTCGTGCGCGACGAACAATATCTCGTCGCCGCCGATGGAAAAGTGCAGATCATCGACGAATTCACCGGCCGCGTCATGGCCGACCGCTCCTGGCGCCACGGCCTGCATCAGGCGATCGAAGTCAAGGAAGGCGCGCCCGTCACCGCCGACAAGGAAAACCTCGCGCGATTGAGTTTCCAGCGATTTTTCCGGCAATATCCGATCATGGCGGGGATGACCGGCACCGCCTGGGAAGCCCGCGGCGAACTCTGGTCGATCTATCACCGCCCGATCGTTCGTATTCCCACCAACAAGCCCTGTATCCGCCAGCAACTGCCGCTTCGCATGTTCGACACGGCGCTGGAAAAATGGGAAGCCGTCGTCCAGCGCGTCTGCGAAATCAACGACACCGGCGCCCCCGTGCTCGTCGGCACGCGCAGCGTCCTGGCGTCGGAGGAAGTCAGCCGCCGACTCGCCACCCTGGGACGGCCCCATCGCGTCCTCAACGCCACGCAAACCGCGCAGGAAGCCAACATCGTCGCCGAGGCCGGCGGCCACGGAAAAATCACCGTCGCCACCAACATGGCCGGACGCGGCACCGATATCAAACTGGCGCGCGAAATCGCCGAAATCGGCGGCTTGCACGTCATCGCCACCGAGCCGCACGCCTCCGGCCGCGTCGATCGACAGCTTTACGGCCGCGCCGCCCGTCAGGGCGATCCCGGTTGCGCTCAGTTGTTCGCCTGTGCCCAGGACGATCTGTTCGTCCGGCACGTCCCCTATCTCCGCTTCCGCTGGCGCGCCATCACCGCCGCACGTTTGATCGCCATCGCCCAGGCCCGGGCGGAAAAACTCGCCCGATTCAATCGCAAGCAAGTCCTCAAGAATGACGACTGGATGGATCAATCGCTGCCGTTCTAGCGCTTCGCGTTGGGTTCGCCGCCTGATCGGGCGCGAACAAACGCCGCCGGGACCGTGGCCGTGGCTGCGAGCCGGCGACGCGGATTCCATCTCCATCGATCGATTCGATTCCCAGCCCGTCCTAGTCCTGGCGCCGCACCCCGACGACGAAGTCATCGGCCCCGGCGGCGCCGTCCGCCGCCACGTCCTGGCCGGCGCGCCGGTCGCCGTGGTCGTCCTCACCGACGGAAAATGGGGCGGCTACGATCCCGACCACACGCTCTGCCAGCGCCGAAAGGCCGAAAGCATCCGCGCCGCCCAAATCCTGGGCACCCAGGCTCCCGTCTTCCTCGACGCCCCGGATGGAAACTTATCCGAAACTAGGGAAATTCTGGACGCGCTTCAGAAAATCATCCGCAAACACCAGCCAAAATATATTTATCTCCCCGCACTGACCGACCAGCACCACGACCATTGGGCGACCAATTCCATCCTGAACATGCTTTTAGCACAATTGCCCCCCGACGTAGCGCTTCGCCTGATCATCCGCGGCTACGAGGTCTGGACCCCTCTGCCCGCCAATCGGCTCGTCGATATCACGGCGGTGGCCGATCTGAAACGCCAAGCGATCAACGCGTTCACCAGCCAGGTCTCCACCTACGATTACGCCGGCGCGATTCTCGGATTGAATCATTATCGTTCCCTGCAATCGCTTCGCGGCCACGGTTTTGCCGAGGCGCTGATGGAAATATCCGCCGATGATTTCCGGCAATACTTCCGTCTCCTGCGCGGCCAGTGACAAGCCGCGCAATATCGTTACCTTCATGCGCTATGCCGTCGCGCCATCCGCTCGTCTTTGTCCTTCACAGCAGCAATTTATACGGCACCGAGCGAATGTCCCTGTCGACCGCGCAGGGCTTGGCCGATGAATTCGAATCCATTTTCATAGGGCCTCCGGGGCCGGCGCTGATCGAAGCCGCTCGGCTGGGATACTCCACCGCCGAGTATCGAACGTCCTACGATCTGGCCAAAGCCTTGCGGCCGATCCTGCGCGAAAAAAAATCCCTCACCCTCGTCGCCACCGGCCCGCGCTATTCCCTGGTCGCCATGGCGCTGAATTTAATTTACTGGCGAAAAATCAGGCACATTCAGATGGTTCACGCCGGCGCCGGCGAACTGAAGGATTACGGCCGCAAATGGGTCCTGAATCCGCTGAACATCACGTTTGTGACGGTTTCGAATTATTCCCGCGACAAGTTGCTCCAATACGGCGTACGCCGACCGATCGAAGTGGTCGGCAATTTCATTCCCGACGATCAGATTCGGGGAATTCCGCGCCGTGCCCGGTTCGAGGCACCGATCGCCAAGGCCCTGATCGTCAGCCGCCTGGTCACCCTAAAACGCGTCGATCTGTTTTTCGATGCGCTGGATTGCCGGCCGGAATTAGGCGATTTCCCGGTCGAAATCATCGGCGACGGCCCGGATCGGGAGATGCTCCACCGCCGGGCGCGAAAATATGCGAGCGTCAAATTCCTGGGCTTCCGCGCCGACGCGGTGAATGCATACGCCACAAGCGATCTGTTGATCCACGCCTGTCCGACCGAGGCCTTCGGCCTGGTGGTCCTGGAGGCGATGGCCGCCCATCTGCCCGTCCTGGTGCCCGATCAGGGAGGCACCGCGTCGCTGGTCGAGGAGAATCGAACCGGCTTCAAATTCATGGCCGACGATCCGATCAGTTTCGCCGAACGTTTAATTGAGCTGCGCCAAGCCGATCCCGCGCGTTTGAATTCGATCGTCGACAGCGCCGCCGCCGCGCTGGAAACTCAATTTTCGCAAAAAGCGTCCCTGGAAAAATATCGCCGCCTATTCGCTCCGGAGACGTGAACTTGCCCGCCACCGACCCGCAACCTCTGCTCTACGTCCTGCATTCGAGCCATCTTTTCGGCACCGAGCGCATGGCCCTGGCCACCGTGCGCGGACTGACCGACCAATTTACCCCCATCCTTTTCGGACCCCCCGGCGAGGCGATGGACTTGGCCGAGCAATTGGGCTTCGCCGCCCGCCGATTCCGCGGCGCCAAAGAGTTCGCCAAAGTCCTCCGCCCCGAACTCCGGCAGCGCCGATCCCTCACCTTCGTCGCCACCGGCGTCGTGCAATCCGCCGTCTGCATCGCCTTGAACCTCCTCTACCGCCGAAAAATCAACCACATCCACATCGTCCACGGCGGCACCGACGAACGCGGCAGCTTCGGCCGCAAAAAATGGCTCAACCACGCCCCCGTCACGTTCGTCACCGTCTCCGATTACGCCCGCCAGCGCATGATCGCCCACGGCGTGCGCGCCGATAAAATCGAAGTCGTCACCAATTTTCTTCCCGCCGAATATCTCGCCGCCGCCCCCCGCCGCGCCGCTTATACCGGCGGAATCGCAAACGTTCTGATCGTATCACGCCTCGACCCGATGAAACGCGTCGAATTATTGCTCGATGCGCTCGACCGCAAGCCCGCCGAATTGCGCGACCTATCCTTCCGAATCCTCGGCCTCGGCCCCGACATGAAACCCCTCGCCGACCGCGCGGCCCGGACGCACCCAAACGTCACCTTCGCCGGCTTCAGCGCCGACGTCCCCGGCGAGCTGGCGAAATCCGATTTACTGTTGCACACCTGCCCCGTCGAACCGTTCGGTCTGGCGATTCTCGAGGCGATGGCCGCCAATGTCGCCGCGCTTGTCCCCGATCAAGGCGGCGCGTCCTCGCTGGTCGAGGACCAAAAAAACGGATTCAAATTCCGCGCCAATGACCCCGCGCATCTGGCCGAAAAATTGATCGAACTAAAATCCGCCGCCGCTGAAACGTTGAATCGCGCCGTCGCCGGCGGAAGATTCGCCGTGGAAAAGACTTTCTCCCCGCAAGAAGGTCTCGATCGCTATCGCCGACTTTTCGCCCCCAAGGCGTGATCAGACCTCTTCCGGCGCGACCAGATCCTCAAACGTCTCCCGCCGCCGGATGATGCGATACGAATCCCCGTCCACGAGCACTTCCGGAGCCCGCGGACGGTTGTTGTAATTACTGCTCATGGCGAACCCATACGCTCCCGCCGTGAATACCGCCAGCAAATCCCCTCGCTTGGCGCGCGGCATCATCCGATCGCGCGCCAGGTAATCCCCGCTCTCGCAAATCGGGCCCACCACATCCACCACTTCGCCGTCGCGTACGGGTTCGGCTTTGTTCCGCTGCCCCGAAGCGTTGCCCGCCTCCGAATTCGCCGGCCAAATATGATGATAACTTTCGTACAGCGTCGGCCGGATCAGATCGTTCATCCCCGCGTCCACAATGACGAATTTCTTCCGCCCGCCCGTCTTCGTATAAAGCACGCGCGTCAGCAAAATCCCCGCATTTCCCGCGATATACCGCCCCGGTTCCAACGCAATCCGATACGGCTTGTCCGCCAAAAGCGGAATCAGCGCCTTGGCGTGTTCCGTCACCGGCAGCGCCTGGTCCGGCCGCTCATAATTCACCGCATATCCGCCCCCCAGATCGAACCATTCAATCCGGTGCCCGCGCGCCGTCAATTCATCGATCAGCGAAATCACTTTCTTCACCGCCAGCACATACGGCTCGATCTCATACACCGGCGAACCGATGTGAATATGCACCCCCGCCATCCGCAGATTTCGCAGGTCCCGGTACTGCTCAAACACTCGCGCCGCGCGGTCGATATCCACCCCGAATTTGGTTTCTTTCTTTCCCGTCGTGGTTTTGACGTGCGTGTGCGGATCCACATCCGGATTCACGCGCAGCGCCCCCACGGCCGTCCTTCCCATCGACCCGGCAATCCGATCGATGTTCTCGATCTCCGCTTCGCTCTCCAGATTAAACGCGGCAATCCCGATCTTGATCGCGTCGGCAATCTCTTCATCCGTCTTTCCCACGCCGGCATAAATAATTTTTTCCGGCTCACCCCCCGCGCGAAGCACGCGGAAAAGTTCCCCTCCGCTGGTCACATCGAATCCAGCCCCTTCGCGCGCCAGCAACCGGCAAATATGCACATTGCTGCAACTCTTAACCGAAAAGCAGATCATCGCCTTCAGCGGCGCAAACGCCTCCGCCAGTTGCCGATAATGCCGCAGCAACGTCGCCGTCGAATAAACATACGCCGGCGTCCCCACCTCCGCGGCAATTTGGTCCGCGGGCACGCCCTCGCAAAAAAGCCGGCCATTTTTGTATTCGAAGAAATCCATTCGTTTTCCCGCAGCGAGCGATTCTATGCCATTTGCGGCATCGATTGAAGGTGCTTCCAAGCCGCCGCCGCCACACCCGCCGCCGTGCTTTCGTACGGATACAATTCCACCGTCACCCACCCGCCGTATCCGACTTTCTCCAAAGCCCCAAAAATCGATCCAAAGTCGATCGCCCCTTTCCCCGGCGTCAGATGCTGATGCACGCGGTTCCCCCCAATGTCCTCCAGATGCACATGCGCAATCTCCGCCGGCATACTCAGAATCACCGCCGCGGGATCCTCCTCCACGCAAAACAAATGCCCCACATCGCAGTTCATCCGAACCAGCGGCTCGTCCCGAAAAAATTCCCTCTTGAATTCCAAATACTCCGCCGCGGTCTGAATGAGCAATCCCGGCTCCGGCTCAACCGCCAGTGTAATTTTCTTTTCACGCGCCCTCGGCAAAACTTTTCGCAACCCTTCCGCGAATCGATTCGCCGCCTCGTCGCGCGAAAGACGGGTGCCGATAAGCGGCCCGCCCGGCTGAAGACTGACCGTCGCACAATTCATTTCCGCCGCCAGGTCGATACATTCCAGCGTATGTCGAACGCGAATTTCCCGCCGCCCCGGATCGGATTCGATCCAGGTCGGATGATAGGTGTCCCCCTCGGCGAACAGCGTAAAGCCGTTAATGTTGCTGACCGCCAGCCCGACCAACGCAAGATGCCGCTTCAATTCCGCCCGCGCCGCGGCACTGAGCGTATGTGGATAAGCATGCGGCACATCCGCCATCAGTTCCACGCCCCGGTAACCCACGCCCGCGATGGCGTCGATCGCCTCGGCGAGCGTGTTTTTCTTAAACGCATTGCTCGAAAAAGCCAGCCGAATCATGCCCGGATTGTAGATGCCGCCCCTCCGCTTGTCTTTGTCCCTCCCGCGCCCTAAAACGGCGGAAATGCCCCTGACCTACGAAAACAGCGGCGTCGATTACGGCCCCCTCGACGCCTTCAAACGCGCCTGCCAACAAGAAGCCGCCACCACCGTCAGCGCCCTGGCGAATCATCAACTCTCCGAACCCAAAAATATCCGCGGCGAAAGCGCCTATTTGATCGAATCCCCCGATGAATTTCTCGCCCACGTTGAAGAGGGACTCGGAACCAAAAACCTGGTCGCCGATGCCATGCTCGAAAAAACCGGAAAAAGTTTCTACGCCAACATCGGCATCGACACCGTCGCCACCATCGTCAACGATCTGATCACCTGCGGCGCGCTTCCGATCTCCGTCGCCATGCACGCCGCCGTGGGCGACGCCGCCTGGTTTTCCGATCCCGCCCGCGCCTCCGATTTGGCGCACGGTTTCGCCGAAGGATGCAAAAAATCCGGCGCCGTCTGGGGCGGCGGCGAAACCCCCGCCCTGCGCGGCATGATCGATCCGAAAACCATCGTCCTGGCCGGCTCCGCCCTCGGACGCATCAAGCCCAAGTCCCTCCGCATCGAAGGCAATCTCGCCGACGGCGATCTCATCATCCTCCTGCAAAGCAGTGGCGTCCAAACCAACGGCCTGACCCTCTGCCGCGCCCTGGCCGAAAAATTGCCCGATGGTTTTTTAACGCGCATGGAACAAGACGGCCGCATGTTCGGCGAAGCGCTGCTCGATGCGTCGGTGATCTACGTCCCCTTCATCGCCGAGTGCCAGCGCGCCGGCGTGCGCCTCAAATACGCCGCCCACATCACCGGCCACGGCTGGCGAAAGCTGATGCGCCCCGCCGAGCCCTTCGTCTATCGCATGACCACCCTCCCGCCCGTCCCCCCCGTCATGCGCTTCATCCAAAAGCACGGCCCCATGGACCCGATGGAGGCCTACGCCACCTTCAACATGGGCGCCGGCTTCGCCGCCTATGTCTCCCCCGGCGACGCCGCCGCCGCCCTCGCCGCCGCCAAAGCCGCCGGAATCCCCGCCGCCGTCGGCGGAACCGTCCTCAAGCAAGGCTCCCGAAAAGCCGTCGAAATCCATCCCCTCGGCATCATTTTCGAGCAGGAAAGCCTCCAATTGCGTTGACCAAGTTTTAGTGGCATTTTTCGCCTTCCCCTGCCAAAATCATCCTCAACCCTATGCCCAACGACCGATTTGTAATCTCCCAGGAAAAAAAGGTTCACGTCCTGAAACTGTCCCTGCCCGACGGCATCGACGCCATGGAAATCGACACCGTCATCGACGGCGTCCTAACCGGGCTCAGCGACAAAGCCAAGGAAAAATGGATCACCGACCTCAGCGACGTCACCTACATGGGCAGCGCCATGCTCGGCCTCATGGTCAACATCCGCCAGCGCATCCGCTCCGCCGGCGGCAAATTGATCCTCTGCGGCATGAAGCCGCAACTTCTCAAAATCTTCCAAACCTGCTGCCTCGAACGCCTTTTCGAAATCACCAAAACCCGCGCCGACGCCATCGCCCAGGCCTCGCGCTGATCCATCCGATGCCGGAAAAAATAATCCCCTTGCTCGCTCGCTGTCTCACAATCGCGAGCCTCGCGTTTTTCCTCATCTCCCCCGCCCGAGCCGAGCAGCCCAATCTCGCGCAAAACCCCGACTTCCTGATTCGCGACCCCTCCGGAAGCGCCCCCGCGAATTACCAACTCGTCGGAAACGCCCAGTACCGATATCTCGGCAATCCCCAATTGGATTCATCCATCTGGGGCGTGGCGTTCGACTCGGCCAAGCCCGCCTCCGGTTCCGTCTCGCAAACCGTCACCGGCATCGATTCCTCCGCCGGGCGATGGTTTCGATTCTCCTTCCGCGGTTTGCCCCAGGATAATTTCGCCGTCGATATCAACGATCTTTTCATGCGCGTCCAATTCTTCGGCGACGGCGGAAAAACCAGCCTCGACGAAAAGGGCAAACTCCTTTACCCCCTCATCCTGCGGGATCGTCAGGATTTCTCCGTCAATGGCGACCATCACGTCGGCGGCGCCGCCGTCTGGCGAACCTACAGCCT
>JBEKPV010000003.1:0-57923 GCA_049520395.1 Tepidisphaeraceae bacterium | reverse complement strand
CTCGCCCTCAAAACCCCCGAGTGAGCACCCTACCAGCGTGCGACGGTTAACTAAGCGCGCGATTTAATGCGGAGCCCGCGCGGGACGATGTACCTTTCCAGCAGCCCAAAACCGCCTTGAACCAAGAGGGCGAGGACCGCGGCGGGGATCGCGCCCGAAAGAATCAGCCTGGTATCGGCCAGGCGTATGCCGGTCAGGATGGGTTGCCCATAGCCGCCGGCGCCGATCAAGGCGCCGATCGTCGCGGTTCCGACGTTGATGACCGCCGCGGTTTTGATACCGGCAAGAATCGATGGCGACGCCAGCGGCAGTTCAATTTTCAGCAGACGCGCGCGGGAGGGAAGGCCCAGCACGATGGCGCTTTCGCGAAGGCCCGGCGCGATTCCGGACAGGCCCGACTGGGTGTTGCGCACGATCGGTAAAAGGCCATAAAGGAATAAGGCGATGATGGCGGGGAGTGTGCCGATACCGAAGATGGGAATCATGAAGACCAGCAGCGCTAGGGACGGGATCGTGTAAATGATCGCAACCAGCGACAGAATAATCTGGCCGGCGCGGGGGCGCAGGAAGGCGAGGACTCCAAGAGGAATCGCCACGATGATGGAAGCCGCCAGCGAAACGCCGACGAGCAACAAGTGTTCGCGGGTACGCAGGAGCAGTTGCGCCGTTACGCCGTCGACATGGGGCGTGCTCTTTATCTGGAACTGAGCCAAAAGGAATTGAGCGGCAACGTTCGCTTCCGGCACCTTCCGCAGCTTGGTCGCAGCATTCATTTCAATCATTTGAGACGCGTCGATGGTTCCTTCGAGCCGCGTGATCGCTTTGATGATTGCCGGTGCGCGATCGCGAAGGTCGAGCCTGTAGAGATAGACTGCTTCGTATTCTGGAAATACGTGACGGTCATCGTCCAGGACGCGCAGGTGATAGTAATCAATCTCCGCATCGGTTGAGTACAAGTCGATAACGTCGACCGATCCCGATGAAACCGCGCGATACGCCAGATCGTGATCGAGTCCTGTCACACTCGTTTGCGGGAGGGCATATGCGGCCTGCACGGCCGGCCAGCCGTCCTTGCGACTGAGAAACTCATTACTGAAGCCAAACCGAAGCTGCGGGTGCTGGCGCAAATCGCTGATGGAGTGCAGATTGAATTGTTGAGCCACTGTTTCGGGAACGCCCAGGGCGTACGCGTCATTAAAACCCAGAGGTCGGGTCATCCCGATTCCGCGCTGCCGCAGCGCGGCCTCGATCGACCCCAGGTCGGGCGGGGTTCCGGGAATCAGCTCCTGTATGATCGTCCCGGTGTATTCGGGATAGATGTCGATCTGGCCGCGTAAGAGCGCCTGCCACAAAATACGCGTGCCGCCAAGCTGGCTGCGATGAATGGTGGTGACGCCCGCATTATTGCCAAGCTGCGTGGCGATTTCGCCGAGGATAACGCTTTCGGTAAATGCCTTTGATCCCACGCGGACGGGTTCGGACGCCAGTGCCGGGGTTGCGATCACCATCATGGCGCAAAAGATGAGCGCGGCCCGGGGAATGGTCACGGCCGCATCTCGGTCAATTGTTGCGCGCGGACGAACTGCCGGACAGATTCGTCGGCCGGGCTCTCGCGAAGTTCGCTCATCGAGCCGGTTTGGACGGCTCGACCCTGTCGCAAAAGCACGATTCGATCGGCAAAGAACGCCGCCTCGGCCAAATCATGCGTGATTAAGACGACGGTTTTGCGAAGCCGGCGGAAGATCTTGGCCAATTCCTGCTGAAGCTGCGCCCGAACGATCGGGTCCAAAGAACCCAAAGGTTCGTCGAGCAGCAAGACCTCGGCGTCGAGCATCAGGGCGCGGACGAGCGCGACGCGCTGCCGCTGACCGCCGGACATTTCAACGGGATAGCGATCGAGGACGGCCGGTGGTAGTTGCGTCAGTTCGAGCAACTCATCGACTCGGGATGCGATCTTGCTCTTAGGCCAGTCGAGATATGCCGCCATTAGCGACACATTGGCGCGGCCGGTCAGGTGTGGAAAGAGGCCGCCGTCCTGGATGACGTAGCCGATGCGTTGTCTCAATTCGGGAATTGATCCGCAAGCAATGTCTTGATCGCGGAAATAGACGATGCCTGCGTCGGGTTTCAGCAGGCCGGTGAGCAATCCAAAGAGGGTCGATTTACCGCTGCCGCTTGGGCCGATGACGGCTGTGGTTTGGCCCGGCGCGATGGTGAGAGAGACACCGTCAAGTGCTCGTTCATCGCCAAATGACTTGAAGACTGAATCGAGACGAAACATGTCTGAATCCGCCTGCACGATTGTCTGACAGAATTCGCCGCAACGATAAGCCGGGACATCAGTAACGATATTGGACTTTGGTATTGGTACGAGCCACCCATACTAAAGTCCAATAGCCTTCTTTCCTAGCGGTTCCTAATCTCCTGACAACTTACTGTCAGGAGTTCTTATGCCAACGCAAGTTGCAAAGGTTCAAAGGTCGAGTCTGGGCGCGAAATTCCAGACGGTGCGGTCGGAGACGCGGTCCATAGCCGACGAGCTTTCCGCCGAGGACCAGATGGTGCAATCGTGTCCGGAGGCCAGTCCGGTTAAATGGCATCAGGCGCATACCACGTGGTTCTTCGAGACGTTTCTGCTGCGGCCTTTCCTGCCGCATTACGAACCCCTTTGCGAAGATTTCCGCTGGCTCTTCAACAGCTATTACAACTCGCTGGGGGATGCGATTCCGGAGAAGAAATTGCGCGCTTCCTTTTCGCGTCCGTCACTCGATGAGGTGGTGGCTTACCGAGCACACGTCGATCAATGGATGGAACGGCTTCTCGAACGCGCGATTGATGACGAGCCGACGCGGCGAATCGTCCTGGGCTTGAACCACGAGCAGCAGCATCAGGAACTCGCGCTGACTGATATCAAGCATGCATTCTTCTCGAATCCGCTCCATCCATCGTACACGGGCATTGCCTTATCGGAGGAGAGGGATGAAGTGGCGCCTAAGCTCAAATGGTACGCCTTCGACGGCGGGCTGATGGAGATCGGTTATCCACTTCAAGAGCAGGACCCACTGGATTTTTGCTACGACAATGAAACGCCACGGCACAAGGTCTACCTGGAGCCTTTCCAAATCGCCAGTCGGGAAGTCACCTGTGGCGAGTATCTGGAATTCATGTCGGCTGAGGGTTACACACGCCCAGAATTCTGGCTCTCGGCGGGGTGGGATGCCGTGAAAGCCAGGGGCTGGCAGGCGCCGCTCTATTGGCAGCGCGATTCCAGCGATGAGGCGGGGTGGCGCGTCTTCACGCTGGCGGGATGGACGGGGCTCTCCACGCAAATGGATGTGCCGGTGTGTCACATCAGTTTCTTCGAAGCGGATGCATTTGCGCGGTGGCGGGGTTGCCGGCTGCCGACCGAGGCGGAATGGGAGTGCGTGGCCGGTGAGTCGCCGGTCAATGGAAATTTATTGGATACGGAAAGGCTGCATCCGGCGAAAGCGCGCGGGGCGGGAATCGAGCAACTCTTCGGGGATTGTTGGGAATGGATGGCCAGCGCTTATCTCGGCTATCCGGGATACAAGCCGCCACCCGGAGCGCTGGGGGAATACAACGGCAAATTTATGTCCGGCCAGATGGTTCTGCGCGGAGGATCGTGCGTCACACCGGCGGATCATATCCGCGCGACCTATCGAAACTTTTTTCAGCCGGAAACTCGCTGGCAGTTCAGCGGCCTACGTTTGGCAAAATAAAAAGGATTCTTTCACATGACCGCATACCCAATCGCTCTTGACCTGGAGCAGCCGCCTTTATTCGATACGCGCAACATGCTGATCCAGGAGGTTCAGCGCGGGCTGCGCAGGCAACCGCGATCACTTCCGCCGTGGATATTCTACGACGAGCGCGGATCGTGCATTTTTGAAAGCATCACTCAGCTTCCGGAGTATTACCCGACGCGGACGGAGCGGGAGATTCTGGTGAAATTCAGCGACGAAATCATTGCCGCCGCGTTTGGAGGCAAAGCAAAAGCCGCACGTCTTCTGGAGTTGGGGGCGGGCACCGCATCGAAAACGATGATCCTGCTGGATGCGGCGGCGCGGTCGCAGGGTGAAGTGCTTTATGCGCCGGTGGATGTTTCAGCCGATGCGCTCGATGTGGCGAGGGAGGCGATCGCGGCGATGTTGCCGGAGATAACGATATCGCCGATTGTGGCGAACTATGTGACACATCCGCCGCGGCTGGCGTCGTTCGACGGGCCAACCCTGGGTCTGTACATCGGGTCGAGCATCGGGAATTTCGAGCCGGAAGAGGCGCGGACGATCCTTCGCAATCTCAGATGTCAGTTGCAGCCCGATGATGCGCTGCTTTTGGGGGTGGACATGGTGAAAGACGTGCCGACTTTGGTGGCCGCGTATGATGACGGGGACGGCGTCACCGCGGAATTCAACTTGAACATGCTCCACCGGCTGAATCGGGAACTGGGCGCCGATTTCAACACGGCCGGGTTCCATCATCGAGTTTTGTGGTGTCCGGAGCGGTCGCGGATCGAGATGCATCTGGAAAGTGCGTGCGGACAGTGGGTGCATATCGACGCGGCCGGTCTTGACGTTCATTTCGCCAAAGGGGAACGCATTCATACGGAGAACAGTTACAAGTTCACGCATCAGGCCGTGCGGGATCTGCTTAATGACGCGGGATTCGAAGTCGAAGGCACTTGGACGGACGAGCGCCAGTGGTTTTCGGTTACGCTCGCTCGCATCGTGTGAGGGGGCGAGTGGGGTTTCGAAGCGACTGGGAATCGGAGGCTTATTTGCAACGCGTCATGACTTGGGCTTGGTGTGTTTATGGATCGCTTTGACGCCATCGTGATAGGCTCGGGACAGGCGGGAACGCCGCTTTCGATTGAACTGGCTAAGGCGGGGCGAAAAACAATCCTTGTGGAGAGCCAACATGTCGGCGGCACCTGCATCAATGTGGGATGCACGCCGACAAAGACGATGGTGGCCAGCGCACGAATCGCCTATCTGGCGCGCCGCGCGGCGGATTATGGCATTCACTGCGGAAGCGTCAGTGTCGATATGGGCCAAATCCGGGCACGCAAGCAAAAAGTCGTGGACGACTTTCGCTCGGGAGATGAGCGTCGCCTGCAAAAGGCCAAGAGCTTGGAACTCATTTACGGGCAAGCTCGCTTCACCGGGCCCAAGGTCGTTGAAGTCAAGCTCAACGCCGGGGGCACGCGCACGCTGACCGCGGGCACGATTTTCATCAATACCGGCGCTCGGCCGGGGCGACCGGCAATCGACGGACTCGATTCCGTAAAAACTCTGGACTCCACTTCCATCATGGAATTGCAGGAAGTGCCCGAGCATCTGATCATTCTGGGCGGGGGCTACGTCGGTCTTGAATTCGGGCAGATGTTTCGCCGGTTCGGCAGCGCTGTCACGATTGTGCAGCGCGGTAAGCAACTCCTGGGTCGGGAGGACCCGGATGTCGCGGCGGAAATTTACAGTTTGCTGGCGGCCGACGGCGTTGAGATATTGCTCGAAACGCAGGCGGGAGCCGTGCATGCGGACGCGGACGGCATCGGGCTGGATTTGCGCGGGCCGACGGGAGGGCGGACGATCAGCGGCTCCCATCTTCTGCTCGCAGCGGGGCGAGTGCCCAATAGCGACCAGCTGAACCTCGCCGCCACCGGCGTGAATGTTGACGCTCGCGGCTTCATCCCGGTGAACGATCGGTTGGAGACGAACTTCGCCGGTATTTACGCTTTGGGAGACGTCAAAGGCGGGCCGGCGTTTACGCATATCTCCTACGACGACTATCGCATCATCCGCAACAACCTCCTTCGCGGCGGAAACTCGTCGACGAAGAACCGAATGGTGCCGTACACCGTCTTTATCGACCCGCAGCTTGGCCGGATCGGTCTGACGGAGCAGGAGGCGCGGGCACTGGGTCGCGCCGTCCGCGTGGCGAGGATTCCCATGGCTTGGGTCGCGCGTGCGGTGGAAACGGCCGAACCACGGGGATTCATGAAGGCCGTCGTCGACGCTGATAGCGGGCGGATCCTTGGGGCAGCCGTCCTGGGCGTCGAAGGGGGCGAGGTCATGTCGATGCTTCAAATCGCCATGATGGGGAACCTTCCGTACACCGCTCTGGAAGACGGCATCTTCGCGCATCCGGCCTTCGCGGAGGGATTGAACACGCTGTTTATGACCATGGAAAAATAAATCGGCGTCAGATTTTTACGATTTTCAAGTCGGAGCGCGAAGCGAAGTAGGCCATCGTTGCGCGTTCGAGCAGGTAGGCAAGCTTTCGTTTGGGATCGTATTTCCCGACGTCAAATGGGGGGCGAGCGCCCCACTGCTTCTGTGCGTATATCGCCGCCAGCGCGAATTTGGCTTGATACGATTCCCAGACCTGCCGGTGCAAAATGAAGTTGCTGGTCCAAAACGTCGGGGCTTGGGGCGACAGGGGAATATCCATCGCGGCTATTAATTCGGGAATCAGCGCCGCCAGGCCGGGATGAACGCGCTCGCTGTGCTCGACCCAGTCGATTCCGCCGGTGGGGGCGGGCGCGTAAACCTCATGCGGCGATAACGATAAAAGGCGCAGACGATCGAGCGGCGTGTTTTTCGGAAATTTTTCCGGCCAGCGGCAGGAGACGAAGCCGACGTAATCGCCTGTCATCGGCGGCGGCTCGCAAAAAAAACGAAACTCCGCCAGGCCCTCCGACCCGGCCAGGCGATGCAGCGCGACGGGGACAAAATCCGCCGAGGCGGGCATTCGCCTCAGCAATTCGTCGGTGTGACCCAGCGCGTATAAAGTGAGCACGGGAGAAACCTCGGCGCCATCTTAACGAGAAAAGAATTCAGGCAACCATCGCGATCGGCGCGGGCGGTTCCAAAAGATCGATGACCGGCTGGCGGAGCAATTGGCGCATCTCCGTCAGACGCTGGGCGACGTGAACGGGGGAAACGTTGGAGATGACCGCGGCGTCGAAGGTCAGACGGGCCGCCGTTGCGTCGTCGACGATCGGAATTCCGTGAAAGCGGCGGCCGGGGCTGGCGAGATTCTTATCGGCGATGGCGACGACGCGCTGGCCGCACGCTTTGGCCGCCAGACAATAGGGCAAAATATTTTTGCCGACGTCGATAAAGAGAATATTTCGGCATCCCTCGTCGGCGAGCTGTTTCATGCGATGTTCGATTTGGCGGATCATGGCGAATCGCTCGAAAGCCGCGGGGGAGACCGGACGGCGCTGACCGGGGCGCAACGAGCGGCCGATTCCTTCGGCCAGTCCGCGCCAAAATGCCCATTCGTGCCGCCAGCTTTTTGTTTGCGCGATCCAGCGGTAGCGGCGCATCCATGCGAAAGCGAACGGTAAAACCCACGCCCGGGGGAAATAGCGGACGATCAGCGTGAAATTGTTGCGGGCATCCAACCGCGTGGTGCGGGCGGGGAAACGCCCGGTCTTGGTTTTCTGGTGGAGCACCTGCACGTCGTTATAGCGATGAATGTCCCAGCCGGCGTCGAGCAATCGCAGCGACAGGTCGTATTCCTCGGCCTGATAGAAGAAATCCTCGGGCAGCCCCCCCACCTGCGCCAGCGCCTCGCGGCGAAATCCCACGCCGCAGCCGATGAAGGCGGTTGGGTACGCCGAGCATTCGCGCGAGCCGTCCATCAAAATCACGTCGCACACCATGGCGCCCAGATTCTTGTCGCGGGAAAAATAGTGCACCATTCGCTGGATGGAGCCGGCCATGGGATAGGAATCGTCGTCCAGAAAGACGACGAACTGCCCGGCGGCGAGGGGTACCCCGGCATTTTTGGCGCAGGCGCCGCGATTGACCTTTTGGCGCAGGACGCGGACGTTTGGGAATTGATTTGCGACCGCGTCGCTGGTGCCATCGGTGCTGGCGTTGTCGACGACGATGATCTCCGATCCGATGGCGGCGGGGCCGTCGGAGGCGCGCAATTCCGGCGTTGCCGTCAATCTCTGGAGGGTATTCAGCAACACGGCGCGGCGATTGTGCGTGGCGATGATGAACGTCACCACCGGGGGTTGACCGGCGGAGGAAGAGGGGAGCGGTCCGTTCATGCCGCCGCCTTGGTTTGCGTCTGCTGGGTTAGATCGGCGACTATGAAATTCAGCAGCCGGCGCGTCGTGGCCAAATAGGTGCAGCGGTCCAGGACGGGCTTTCGCATCGATTCCACTCTGGCCGCGCGCTGAAGCGGATTGGCCAGGAAATAGCGGACTTTGGCGGCGAGTTCCGCGGCGGAATCGAAGGAGACCGCGTCGGCATCGGCGCTCCAGAACAGGTCGGCGGATTCGAGATATCCGTGCTCGGCCTGAAATCTCAGGAATTCGGTGAAGCTGACGGACGGCTTGGCGAAAGGATCGCGCTGCAGCAGACGGGCGATTTCGGCAAGGTGCGCCTGGATGGCGGGAGGCGCCTGATTGCGAAGCCGCGTATCGTCGCCGATCGAGTTGGCGGCGCACCAATCCCAGACGGCCTGGTAATGTTTTCCAATGCAATCCCCGGCGCAGCGGCGCAGCAGGAAAAACCCGCCGGCCGCGAGGCCCTCCATCACGCGCTGGTGCATCACTCCGTGCGGGCTGATTTGCAGATTGATTTTGCTGGCCTGATAGACGAGCTGCAGCTGGCGCTGATTGTCGGCGACGCCGCGGGCAAACCGCCCCAGGGTCGGGTGGCGTTCCCAACCGCGGCCGTAAATTCGCAGGTCCACGCCCAAATCCGCCAGCCAATGCAGCGTCTGGTGCCGGAAGAGCGCGCTGTTGATGGCGTGCGAAAAGAAATCGACGAGGCTCGCGGACTGCTCGACGGAGAGCACCATTCCCATCCCGTGGAGCGCGCGATCGATCATGGGAAAAATCCCGTGCAACTGCGTGACCGCGCCGCCGGTTTGATAGACGCCTTCGAGTTCCGTATAGATCGACTCGAGCACCCTGGCAAATTCGGGCGAGCCGATGCGAACCTTTTCCCGCTCCAACAGCTGCCGGGCCGACGTGCTGGCGTTGCTGACAAATGAAACATCGCACCCGAATTCCGCAAGCTCCCCCGGCGACAAATCCCGCGGCGCAAACCGCCGATCGTTCACCGCCACGATTGACGGCATAAATCGCTCGATCGGATACCCAAACGCCCGCGCCATCCGCATCGGATTGTAGCCCAGAACGTAATCCATCGGCCCCTGAGCCGCGGCGGCGTGATGGCAAGCGACGTTCTCGCACCAGTCCTGCGCCCACATGACAAACGGCGCCTGCTGGGGAACCAGGTTCATCTCGCCCCGGTAATGATTGATCATGAGCACCAGGTCCGGCTTGAAATCGACCAGGGCGGCGGCAATCGTCGTCGGATCCAGGATCTGATGATCGTCCGATTCGATCACCAGATGCGTGGTGTGTCCCAGACGCTCGAACGCTTCCAGCCAGTCGCTCATTGAATGGCGCACGAATACCGAATGTCTGGTGCAGACGCCCATGATTTTCAGCGGTTGGCCCGATCGAATTTTGTCGAGAAAGCCATGCGCGGTTCGATCGGCGAAAATCGCGCGGGATTGCTGCGCGAGCCGGTCCCGGAATTTCGTCAGGTCCAGCGCCGCCTCTTGCAGCAAGGTCACGGCGCTGCGCCCGGCGGGCCAGAAATCCGGCTCCGCGGTCACGGATGTGGTCGGCCAAAGGCAGGAGCTGTCTTCCGTCAGGCTTTGGCGGAATCGCTCCAGCGCGCCGGCGCCGATGAACAATCGTACGCGCGGGTCAGCGAGCAGCGTTTGCCAATCCTGAATATGCAAAATGATCCAGAATCGTTCCAGGTCGCGCATCACCAGATAGAGCGGCCGACGATGCGTTTGATAGGAATCGATCGGCAATTGATAAACGCGATTGCATAGCCAGCCAAGGTCTTCACCCGCGATCAGCAGACTCTGATCGTAAACTCCCCGCGGATAAATCTGATTCGTAATCTGCAGTGCTTTTGCCGGCGGAAAACTCTGCGGCAAGGCGTCCGTGCCCTGGGCCGTTTTGACGCCGATCAAAACATTCTCATCGCTGGCTTGCAGGAAATAATCCGAATCCGGCCGGTGCGATTGCAGTTGCCGCGCAAGATCGGCATCGCGCGGCTGCAAAGCCCGAAGGTTGGCTTCTAGCCGTGCGCGCAGGTTCGCCAGCGGCGACCAGGATATTGGGGATTGGTGTTGCGCTTGGCTAATCGCGGCTCCTTTTGGCAACCATCGATGAACCACGGGCGCGGTCCATGGCCTTGTGGGCTTTCATCGGCTCAATTATCGCCAGCCCGTGAAAGATTCTCGGACCTGCGGACGCTCGATGGGCGGTGCGAGGTTCAGTTTGATCAGGCCGCGGCGTGCATAGCGCCGCGGGCAGCCGGCCTGCTCGGCGAGGTATTCAGCCATCGCGGCTTTCTCGACGGCTTCCAATTCCCGCTTGAAGTGGTGCTCCGTTGCGAAGAACCTTGGCCATCGGAAGAGTCGCTTGACCGAATTGGCCATTCGCCCGCGGGGGATTTCCTCGTGCCGCCAGTGGTAAAGAACGTAGGCCTTGGACCGTCCCATTTGCCGGGCCATTTGCAACATTTTCGGGCGGGTCAATCGCGCTGGATCAAAGTGATGTTCGACGGCGGTATCGAAACGCGCTACCAGCCGAAATCCTGCTTCCCGCAATTGGAAGGCGAAGAGCGTTTCTTCGCCAAAGCCAAGAGCGCCCGGCCCCAGTTCGGTGTCGAAACCGGGAACCTGCTCCAGCACGTCGCGGCGGAAGGCCATGTTCGCGCCGACGAATCGATCCGGCCGATCCGGAATAATTCCCGCGGTGCAAGCAAACCAGCTTCTGCAGATTCGCACTTGCCGGTCCAGTTCAGGCGGAAAGCGCACGCCCCCGGCGACGGCATCCGCTTTAAATTCGAGAATCGGGCGGCACATGCCTTCGATCCAGTCGGGCCCAACGAGCACGTCGTCGTCGGTGAAGAGCAGGATCTCTCCCGCCGACTCCGCCAGCCCGCGATTGCACGCATACGATTTGCCGGCCGAGGGTTCCTGAATCATTCGCAGCGAAAGGTTGGCCGGATGAATCTGCCGCACGATTTGCCCGGTTTCATCGGTCGATCCGTTGTCCACCACAAGCAATTCCGCGGGCAAATCGGCGGGAATTCGACACTCGCCGATGGCGCGGAGGGTTCGAGCCAGGCTTTGGGCGCGGTTTCGCGTGCAAACGATGATGGAGACGATCGGCGGCATGAAGATCAGTTCTTACACTTCGGCCGTTTCCGGCGTAAACGCGCGCGCGTCCGCCAATGAACGGCCGCCGGCGGCATTAGATCGAGCAATGCGAGGTTGGCGGCATACGCCTCGGCGTCGTTCTCAAATTGGCGGCATTGCCGCCCGATTTGCTCGACCATCGGGGCCCAAATCTGCCGGGGCGAAGTGTCGGCAGGGCAATCCTCGGCAACCCGGGCGATTTGATCGATCCCCTCGCGCAAATTCGCGCCGCTGCGGCGCAGCGTGGAACTGTGATTGCCTTCGTACATTCGGTATCCGCCGACGCAGCAATTGGTGTAAGCCGCGCGACCGGTTCGGGCGATGCGCCACCAGAGGTTCCAGTCGGCGGAATGGGAAAAATGGGGATCGAATCCACCGAGCCGGCGAATTTCCTCCGGGCGGATCAAAACTCCCGCGCACTGCACGGGGCAGGAAATCCAGTCCATTGGTTTATAGCTGAGTAATCCGCAACTGTCGCCCCCGAGGAAAGGCGTGGTCCCTCTCCAGAATCCGCGGGCTTCCATGAAAACCGATCTGCCGAAGATCGCGGAAGATTGGGGATAAAGGGAGGCGACACGATGAAATTCCGCATATGCGCCGGGCAGGACCACGTCGTCGCCGTGCAGAATATGCACCCAGGGCCGCTCGGCGAGTTGCAGACAGTCATTGAAGTTGGCGACGAGCCCCACGTTTCGCGGTTGCCGAATGAAATTCGCGCGGCCGGGCCAGGACTCTTCCGAAGCTTGACGGGGATCATCCGCGAAAGAGGCATCGTCCACGATCGCGATTTGCGCATCGGCGATCTGGTCCTCTTGTTGGCGCAGCGAGGCCAGGGTTTGCCGCAAATAGTCCGCGCAGTTGAACGTGGGAATCATGATGGACAGACGGTCGCCGCGCCGTCCGATTCCGGCGGTCTCTTCCGAGGCGATGGTTTCGGCAAGCGCCGTCATTTTTGTCGTCCGGCTAAAACAAGGAGTCGAAATCGACGCGTGGGAACAACTCCAGGCGTCCGCCGCGGGTTGCGTTGAAGATTTTCATCGGCCCCTCGGAATGACAACGTGCCAGCGCCGATTGATAGGCCCGCAGCGACGATTCCAAATCGGGCGCGATGACGGTTTGGCCCTCCTTGAAATACTCGGGCGCGAAATGATTTCGGACTCCTTTTGTCCGGTAGGAATACGTATTTTGCCCCTCGAATTCGGTGCTTGGACTGATCTTTCCCAGATCGTAGGAAAAATCGACGCCGAGCAGATAGGATTCGGCGAAACCCATCCAGGCCGCGATTTGCAGCAGTGTGTAGGTGATCGTCCCGCCGCAATTGATGCCGCGCAACAGATTGCGTGAAAATTCCGGCTGATTCGGCGGCGGAACGCGCCACAGGAGGCGGAAACAGGTCCGATTGCGCGCCCGGCCCAGGACCGGGAGCAGGTATTTGGGGATCAGCGTCGGGCAATGCACGCGCCGATTAATCTGCTCGCGGGATTTGATCGCCAGGTCGTGATCCTCGACCGCGTAATAAGTCGGCCGCCACCGCGTCGAATCGAATGCCAGGAAAATATTGTTCGATGCCAGGCAGAGTTCACCCTGCTCGGCCAGTTTGTCCAGATCGTCCATCCGCAGGCTCGGCCCCGTGCCGATGACGAAGCATCGCCGCCCGCGATGGCGGTTTTTTAATCGTAAAATCGCAATGTCGTCGCGGCGCGTGGGTATGTGCGCGCGGTTCAGGTAGTACCTGAGCTTGGCGATTCCCTGCTGCAATAGCGGCGGCTCGGGCATTGCTGAACCTTCAGGATTCCCTGTAATCGTCCAGATCGTTGGCCTGGATCGCCGTCAGGTACCAGGCACTGGCTGAAACGTCGATCCAGGAATGGATGTCGCGCCCGGTTACCCAGGGCCTTTCGATCAGCCGGCATTTGTTTCCCAGCCAAACCCACGGCGGCGGGCCCTTTTGCTCCAGCGCACATCGCGCTTTGAACGCCCAAATGCCCTGGTCGTAAAAATAAGCCGTCGGATACGAGCCGCGATTCGAGCCGCACTGCACGTTCAGAAACGACTCGACATACCCGCGATCGTTGATTTGCAGCGCCCGATAGGGGTGGTCGTCCTGCGCCTTCCAGGCCGACAAAACCGAATCGGCTTCGCCGGCCTCCAGAATCGAAAACGCCCGGTCGATCAGGCCCGGCAGCGTCATGACGGTGTTGCCAAGCAGCACCACCACGTTTTCGATCGCTCCGCGCAGGCGCTGCAGATGCTCGACCGCATGGCGAATGACGTCTTTGTGCAAGCTGTCGGGCCGGCTTAGTTCCGCGGGACGGTCGATGATCTGGGCGCCTTCTTTCTGCGCTAGATCCTTGATCAGCGGGTCCTCGGTGCTCACGTATGTTGCCTCGGATTTGAAGGAGAGTCTTGCCGCCCGGATCGGATAGAGCACGACCGGGACGCCCAGGATCGGAATCACGTTTTTGTTCTTGATGAGGCTGTTGCCTCCTTTGGCGGTCACGATCACGACATTCTTCATGAGTACCCTCCTAGGCCGCCAGCAACCGCTGGTAAAGGTCTCGATAGGCGGCGCGATAAGCATCGACGGCGAAAACCGCTCGCACGCGCTGCTTTACGGCTTCGCGATGTTGCGCGTACTTTTCGCATTTGCCGCGCATCCAGAGGGCGATCATGTCCGCCAGTTCCGGCACGTTCGCGCGTTCCCCGTCGTAGGGGCAGCCGATCTCGCATTCCAGAATCCGTGAAAGCTCGCCGACGGCGCTCGCGTGGCCGATGATCGGCGTGCCGCAGGAAAGCGACTCGATATATACGATCGGGAAATTCTCCTCGCGGCTGGGCATGCAGAAGAGATTGGATCGCCGCATCCGATCGGCATTTTGCCCGCGCTCCAGCCGCCCCGGAAACTTCACGTCCAGCGCCAGCCGCCGCGCCTGCTCCTGAAATCGCGGCAACGCGGCGCCTTCGCCAATGACGGTCAGGGGATAGATCTCTCCGCGCGATTTCAGCAGGGCCATCGCGTCCAGGAGGGTGTCCAATCCCTTGCGCGCATCGTTCAGCAGGCCGATGAAAATGATGCCGGATCGCGGCGGTTCTTCCGGCGCATCGACGGCATACTCCGGCTGAAGAAAATAGGGAATGGTTTGAACGCGAGGCGCCAAATCCGGGCGCTGGGCGACGATCTGGTCGCGCATCCATCGGCTCGGAACCACGATCCAATCGTACTCATCGATGTGCGAGCTGATGACGCCGGAATGATTGCTCAGAAGCCTGCGCGTCTGCGGCGATTTCTCCTTGACCTGGCGGACCAGCGGATTCTGGGTCTGGTGGACGTGCAATAATCGCGGGCGATGCTCGCGGAGCACGTCGTCGACCAGATCCTGCGGGCCGCGCAGGGGGTTTCCGGCGGCGCAGGTGGGGACGAGCCGGATGCGGCCGTGTTTTCCCCAGAGGATTTCATGATGCCGCGAAAGGATTTTTTCGCTCGCCGCCAGCCCGCCCCAGGCCAGCGGCCAGACGCTGACCTGGCATCCCATTTCGAGCAAAACGTCCGTGCATTCGCCGGCGCCCAAATCTTTTCCTCCGGCCTGCGGGTTTAGAGCCATCCCTTCCAGCACCGGATGAATCGCCAGCACGCTGGGCGAGGCGGTTTCGGCCATGGGAGAACGCTCATGGTGCGCAGTTATGCTCATCATTCGGTTCCATCGGCCGAATCGGGGCAAAAAAACCAGTTATTATCGGTGCCGGCGCCCCGGAGGCCTTCGGCCACCCTGTAATCCAAACCACCCCCATTGACCGATAATGCCCACTATGAAACGCGTGATCGTCACCCCCGGCGGTAGAAAATGCTATCTGGAAATTCTTCTCCGCTACCTCCTGCGCGCGAAAAAAGCCGGCGAATTCGATCGCTGGATCCTGTGGGTCAACACGGTCAACGACGGCGACATCGAATATATGATGTCGCTGGCCGATCAATACGATTTCATCGAAGCCCGACCCCTGACCATTCCATTTGACGCCAACTACTCGATCCATTCGTTCTTCGCCGAATGCGTCGATGACGATTCCGTTTACGTTCGCCTCGACGACGACATCGTCTTTATGGAAGAGGGTGCGCTCGATCGGCTCATCCGCTTTCGAATCGACCATCCGGAATACTTCCTGGTCATCGGCAACATCGTCAATAACTCCATCCTCTCCTACATCCACCAGCGCCAAGGCGCGATCGGCCGGAATTTCGGCACCAACGCCTATTCCGCGCTGGCGGATCTCGGCTGGAAACGCCCGGCTTTCGCCCATCTTGTTCACTCGGAGTTTCTTGAGCAGCTCCAGGCCGGCAACGTCGACCGCTTCCGATTCTCGCGCTGGATTCTGCACGAATTTGAACGCGTCAGCATCAATTGCATTTCATGGCTGGGATCCGAATTCAAACAATTCGAGGGAAAAGTCGATCGGAATGAAGAGCCCTGGCTGACGGCGGTCAAACCCATGACCCTCCAACGCCCCAATTGCATCTTTGGCGAAGTGTTGTTCGCCCATTACGCGTTCAACACGCAGCGGCCGGAATTGGATTGGACGGACATCCTCCAGCGCTACGCCGCCATCGCCCCCGCGCTGCCCGAAACGGTTGAGCTTCAGCTTCAGCCCCAGGCGCCTATGAATAAAATTCGCGCCGCGGTCAATTTCTGATCCTCTACGATCGGCGAGTAGCGAACCGAGGCATTGCCGACTATGCTGCAACCCGCCGCCGCTGCCATCGCCGCCCCGGCCACGCAATTCCAGCGCGTTTGCCGTCATCTGCACGCCACTTCACCTTTCGACGGTTTGGATCTGGCGGAAAATCCGCTCGATCTGCATGGATTCGGGCAAAACGCTGAATTATTTGCGCAGCTTGTCGGCGAACTGGCCCCTGGGCTGATCATTGAAGTCGGAACCTGGTACGGAAAGTCGGCCGCCACCTGGGCGCAGGCGATCGTCCAGAGCAACGCCGCCCACAACAAACAGGGCGGCGTTCTGTGCATCGACACCTGGCTGGGGGCGCGCGAAATGTGGGAGCACCAGGGGGGAGCCGAAGGATGGTGGTCGCGCTCCAAAGTCTCCAATGCCGCCCTGGCCAAGTCCCACCAGCGCCTGCGCCTGCGCAACGGCTACCCGCAGTTCTACCAGCAGTTTCTGGCCAACATGGTCCATTTGAACTTGCAAGAAGTGATCATCCCGTTCCCCACCACGTCGGTCATCGCCGGGCGATTCCTCCGCGACCACGGGTACCATGCCGAAATCATCTACGTCGATGGTTCCCACGAATACGACGATGTGACGAGCGATCTGGAACTCTATTGGCAACTGGTCGCCCCCGGCGGGGCGCTGGTGGGAGATGATATCTGGATTGACGAAGTCCAACGCGCCGTCGAACGCTTCGCCGGCCAGCGAAATCTCTCCATCGTAGAGGCTTCCCCCTGCTGGTTTATCCGGAAGCCGACTCTTGAAACAAACGTCTAAAGCGGTCGCTTTTTCGATGGAGCCCCCGCGCGCCCTTTTCCGGATTTTTTGTGACTGATCACCAGTCCCCAGTCCCAGGGTTGGGACGATGCCCCTTTGGAATTCTTTGAATCGGACACGTCCGGCCACGCATACTCGATCTTGAAGATCTCTCTGACCGCCAGGCCGGCGGATTGGACGAGATCGACGATCTCGGCCTGGAGAAAATATTTTGTGGGTTCGCCATCGACCTCGATGACGCCGGAGCCGGCGAAGTTCAGGAACGATTTTTCGGCGATTTCTCCCTCTATCGTCGAGATTTGACGCCGCTTGGTTAGGGCGCGGCGGCCTCTGGCTTCCAGGAATCGCGTATAGAGAAACGATTCGAGGGACGGGACGATGAGCAGCGCCACGCCGGCGGAGTGGAGGAGGCTGGAGAGATAGAGGAGGGTTTTACGGCGGCGGTTGTAATTGCCGTCGAGCAGCGAATTACAACTGACGACGAAATGAAATTTATCCCTGAATTTCAGCGCCGGTGAGCCGAGATCGCATTTCAGGAAGGTGACGTTTTTGTATCTGGAATGTTTCCGTCGGGCGACGGCGAGGCATTTGGTGGAAAAATCGACCCCGACAACCGAGGCGAAATGGCGCGAGAGGAGTGGAATCCATCGCCCGACGCCGCAGCCGAGATCGATCCCCCGGCGCTTGGGCCCGCCGGAGGCGATGACAATGCGTTTGAGGATGCCGGATTTGTCGCTGTCCAGCGGGCTAAGCACGCTGTCGTGAAAAGACTCGGCAACATCATCCCAAACGCGCGGTCGCATGATCCTGCGGCGGAGAATAGCAGAAGGGCGCCGGCGCGGATATGACTTGCGGGCGGCGCCGTCCGAAAAAAAGGATCAGACCGGGGAGAATAATTCCCGGGCTTTGGCTAATAGCTCATCGTCGGTGAGATGATGCTCATCGATTTTGACCGAGCCGACGATTCGCTTGGCGATGTCGTGGTGATGCTTATTCAAATCGGCGATGAGTTGCTCCATGGCGCTGCTGGCGCCGGTGCCGGCGCCGAAGAGGAGAATCTGCTGGGCGTTTTGCAGCGTTTTGGCGATCGATTCGTAAAAGCTTTTTTGCTCCGGTTGCCGGCGGCCGGTGCCGTCGGTCTGGTCGTAGCGCAGTTCGCGGCCGAAGCCGAACGGGTCGTAGGGGGTGATGCGGTGCGGAGTCGTTCCGCGCAACTCCGCACTAAAGATGCGAGCCTCGTGGTGATCGATGACGACCAGTAGATGGGTGCCGGCCGCGGCGGGAGGCGAAGTGGGGGTTTGCGACTGGTCCAGAAAATGCCGGAGCTGCATTAATTCCTCTTTGTCGGCAAAATCCTTGCCGCGCGGGCGGTGCAGCACCAGCGTCTCGCCGTTGCGCGATGCTTTTACGTTGCCGTTATGATCCTGATCGGCCTGCATATCGGGAATCGCCACAAGCATCGACCAGACCTCCCGCCATTCGAGATTTTGCGGCATCGGGTGCTGGAACAGACGCTCATACGTTCTCTGGTGAGTCCCGCTTAATTGCGATTGCATCTGAATTCTCCTATGTCAATCCTCGTTTTCGCCGCAGAGCAATGCGATGTTTTGCAACTTCTCCATCCCGCATCTTTTAACCAGGCAGGCCATCTCGCGCCAACAAATAGGCGCCGAACTTTTTGACCATTGAGATAGAGCCGGACAGGAACCCTTATTTGGATTTACCCGGGGTTGCCGCGGACTGGGGCCGCGAACTCATCTCCGCGGCCGCCAGCGCGAACCCCGCGACGCGCTCCACCAATGAAAAGACGCGCTCCAGCCCTTTCTTGGAGAGGACGCGCTCCTCGTTCATTCCCAGCGCCAGGCCGATACCGGCGGCGACGCCCAGGGAAATCAGCGGGCGTTTGCGGATCGTGCTGAGTGGATCGAACGCCCGGGCGGCGGCGATTAGCTCTGACTTGGCGTCGGCTAAGGCCGCGCGATCGAGATCGGGATCGGTGACGTTGGACATGACTCACCTCAAGATGCGTTTAACATAAAGGAGCAGCCCCCCCGCCACCAGCAGAGATGCGACACCGATCGCCAAAGCGGCGCCGGCGGGCGTGAGTGGCACGGACAAGGCCCGGTACAGGCTGAACAAAAGAAAACCAATTCCGGCCAGGACGAGCCCAACGATAATGACACCCAAACCCGCGGCGATGGAGAGCCGAACGAATTGCCGCTTCAGCACCCAACCTTCGGCTTCCAGCAACTCGGTCGCCGCCACCAACAACCGGGCGAGGGTTTCCACAAATTACCTCTTTGAGTGCAGGATCGTGCCCAGGATAAAGCCGATGCCCAGGGCGATCGCGGCGCTGGTCAGCGGGCGCTCTTCGATCTTGTGTCCGAGCTTATCAAAAGATTCGTGAATGTGTTCTTTACCGTTGTGGACGTAATCCTTTACTTCCCCGGCGGCGACTTCCGCCGCGTGCCGGGCGCGATACTTGAGCGATTCGGCGCCGCCCTTGCCGACCTCCAAGGTCGTTCCCAGGATTCGGGTCACGTCCTCGCGCAATTGCCCGAAACTTTGTTTCAGGGCTTCAAAATCGGTGGCGAATTGTTCCTTGGGGGCGTCGCTGGCGCCTTCGTGAGCCTCGTTACTCTTGACCATATTGACCATCCCTTCAATTTAAATGACAAAGCCGATGCGGTTGGCAACGCCCAGGCGTCCGACCACATCGGCTCACATCGAAATCCGCACAGCAAAGCCGCCGGATTTGCCATTTGCAATCGTCGTTCGCCCACTTGCGTTTCTACGATGTGCCGCAGGCCTTTTGGTTCCGGCACCATTCAACACGTTAGGGCTCTAATGGATAAATAGCAACGGAAAATCGAATTTCCGGGCCCTGAATTCAATGATGGCGCAAGGAAGGCTATCATTGGGGCAAGTCAACCAGAGAGATTAAAAAATGAGCATGTCGATTTCCCCCCTGGCAGGCAAACCGGCGCCCAAGGAATTGCTGGTGGATCTGGCGCGCCTGGAAGGCGAGTATTATCGGCGGCAGCCGGATATGGCCAACCCGGATCAGCAGGTCAGTTTCGGCACCAGCGGGCATCGCGGGTCGTCGTTACTCGGGACGTTCACCGAAGCGCATATCCTGGCCATCACGCAGGCGATTTGTGAGTATCGCCTCACTCAGGGGATCACCGGGCCGCTCTTTATGGGAAAGGATACGCATGCGCTATCCGGCCCGGCGCAGCGCACCGCGCTGGAAGTTCTGGCGGCGAACCAGGTCGAAACCATTATCCAGCCCAAGGACGGCGTGACGCCGACGCCCGTCGTCTCGCATGCGATCATCGTTTTCAACCGCGGGCGCAAAACCGGACTTGCCGACGGCATCGTGGTGACGCCGTCGCACAATCCGCCGGAGGACGGCGGTTTTAAATACAATCCGACCAACGGCGGCCCCGCCGACACCGATGTGACAAAATGGGTGCAGGATCGCGCCAATGATTTATTGCGGCAAAAAAATGCGGGCGTTAAGCGCGTGCCGATTGAAGCCGCGATGAAGGCATCCACAACGCACGAGGAAGATTTCATTCTTCCCTACGTCACCGATCTGAAAAACGTTGTCGACATGGACGCCATTCGCGGGGCGGATTTGAAGCTTGGCGTCGATCCGTTGGGCGGCTCATCGTTGCCGTATTGGGAGCCGATTAATTCCATTTACAAACTGAATATAACAGTCGTCAATCCGATACTCGATCCGACGTTTTCGTTTATGACGGTGGATCACGACGGGAAGATTCGGATGGATTGCTCCAGCCCATACGCCATGGCAAGGCTGGTGGGCCTGAAGGACAAATTCCGCGTGGCGTTCGCCAATGATCCGGATGCGGATCGGCATGGGATTGTAACTCCGTCGGCGGGGCTGATGAATCCCAATCATTATCTGGCGGTGGCCATCGAGTATCTGCTGGCGCATCGGCCGAAATGGTCGGCGGGTTCCGTCGTCGGAAAGACCCTGGTCAGCAGCGGCATGATCGATCGGGTGGTGAAGAAACTGGGCCGAATATTGTGCGAGGTGCCGGTGGGCTTCAAATGGTTCGCCCCCGGACTCTTCGATGGCTCGCTCTGTTTCGGCGGCGAAGAGAGTGCCGGCGCGAGCTTCCTTCGCCTCGACGGCACGGTATGGACGACCGACAAGGACGGACCGATCATGGATCTACTGGCGGCCGAGATCACCGCGCGCACGGGCAAAGACCCCGGCGAACATTTCCGCGATCTGACCGCGGAATTCGGCATGCCTTATTACACGCGCATCGACGCGCCGGCGACGCCGCAGCAGAAGGCAAAGCTCGGCAAACTGTCGCCCGAGTCGGTCAAGGAATCAAAACTGGCGGGGGAATCGATTACCGCGAAATTGACGCGGGCTCCGGGCAACGGCGCCGCGATCGGCGGGTTGAAAGTGGTGGCCGAGAGCGGCTGGTTCGCGGCCCGCCCTTCCGGGACGGAAAACATCTACAAAATTTATGCCGAGAGTTTCCGCGACGAGCGGCATTTGCAATCGATCGTCAGCGAGGCCCAGGAGATTGTGAATAACGCGCTGGCTTGAGCGGAAAAGTCTTGACTCGCCGGTGCCTGAAGCGGAGAGTCGGGCTATGCAAATTCTGGTGATCGATGTGGGTGGGACGCATGTGAAGATTCTGGCGACCGCCCAGGAAACGCCGCGCCAGTTTGATTCCGGGCCGACATTCACGCCCGGGCAGATGGTTTCGGGAGTTTTGAAGGCGGCTGAGGGGTGGAAATTTGAGGCGATTTCGATCGGTTATCCCGGCCCGGTTCGCAATGACCGCCCTATGGCGGAGCCGCACAATCTAGGTCCGGGTTGGGTGGGTTTCGATTTCGAGGCGGCGCTCGGGCGTCCTGTGAAAGTTCTTAACGATGCCGCCATGCAGGCGCTGGGGAGTTATCGCGGGGGCAAGATGCTATTTTTGGGATTGGGGACGGGGCTGGGTTCGGCTATGGTGGCCGAGGGAATCCTCGAGCCGCTGGAGCTGGGACATTTGCCATATAAGGACGCGACGTTTGAAGACTACATCGGCATTCGCGGGCTTGAGAAATACGGCATCGAGCAATGGCGCCAGTTCGTCAACGACATCGTCGCGCGGCTGATCGCCGCCATGCTGCCGGATGAAGTGGTTTTGGGCGGCGGCAATATTCACAAGCTCCTGCAATTGCCCCCCGGCTGCCGCGCGGGGGACAACGCCAATGCATTTCTGGGCGGATTTCGAATCTGGGAATCGAACAAATTAATGGGAGCTAAATGAGTCCGGGTCATCATGATGTGGAAAGTGAAGGATCAAAGCCACGGGATCACGTTCACCCGCGCCATCATTTTTGGAAGCACGCCCACAAGGATTGGCGAGTCTGGGTCGCGGTCATGCTGATGTTGGCAATGATCGGCGTCTATGTAGCGACCAACGACCTCTCGCTCAGACCCAACAGAAGCGCGGTTCCACCCACGCCCGCGGCTCCTTAGAGGAATCGATCATGCAAAACGAACTGGACGAAGAGATCACCGTTTCGGACGCGCAGCGGTCGGTCGGGCCGCTTTCGCCGGAACTGCTTCGCAAGATTCATGCATATTGGCGAGCGGCCAATTACCTATCCGTCGGGCAGATTTATCTTTACGACAATCCCCTGCTCAAGCGCCCGCTGACCCTGGCGGACGTGAAACACCTGCTCCTGGGACACTGGGGCACGACTCCAGGCCAGAATTTCATCTATGCGCATTTGAACCGGGCCATCAAAAAATATGACCTCGATATGATTTACGTCAGCGGCCCCGGCCACGGCGGGCCGGCGGTGGTGACCAATACCTATCTCGAGGGGACCTACAGCGAAATCTATCCCAACATCAGCCAGGACGAAGCCGGGCTGCGGAAGCTTTTTGTTCAATTTTCGTTCCCCGGCGGAATTCCCAGCCACGCATCCCCGGAGTGCCCCGGCTCCATTCACGAGGGGGGCGAATTGGGTTATTCGCTCAGCCATTCGTTTGGCGCCGTGTTTGATAATCCGAATCTCATCGTCGCCTGCTGTGTCGGCGACGGAGAAGCGGAGACCGGCCCGCTGGCGACGGCTTGGCATTCCAATAAGTTTCTCGATCCGGTCAGCGACGGCGCGGTGCTGCCGATTTTGCACCTGAACGGCTACAAAATTTCCAACCCGACCATTTTGGCCCGCATCGAACGTGAAGAATTGGACCAGTTACTGCGCGGCTACGGATGGACGCCCTACTATGTCGAAGGGTATGAGCCGATAAAAATGCATCAGGCGATGGCGGCGGCGCTCGACCGAACCATCGAACAGATTCGCAAAATCCAGCAGGACGCGCGCGCGAACGGGAACACCGTGCGTCCGCGCTGGCCGATGATCGTGCTGGCCTCCCCGAAGGGGTGGACGGGACCGAAATTTGTCGACGGCTTGCAGGTCGAAGGTACGTTTCGATCGCACCAGGTGCCGCTGTCCGACCCGGCGGTTCATCCCGAACATCTAAAGCTGCTGGAAGACTGGCTCCGGAGCTATAAACCGGAGGAGCTGTTCGATAAGCAGGGGCGTCTTCTGGCGGAATTGGCCGAGCTGGCGCCCAAAGGAGAACGGCGCATGGGGGCGAATCCGCATGCCAACGGGGGGATTCTGCTGCGCGATTTGCGAATGCCGGATTTCCAGGATTACGCAGTGGACGTGCCGACACCCGGCGCCCCGGGGATCGGAGACACGCACGTGCTGGGCAAATTCTTGCGCGATGTGACCAAGCTGAACAGCGAAGCTCACCATTTTCGGGTCTTCGGGCCGGACGAAACGCTCTCCAATGGGTTGGAGGCTCTCTTTGAAGCGACGAGTCGCCAGTGGGACGCCCGGACGGTGCCCGGCGATGAATTTCTCGCCCCCGCCGGGCGGGTTATGGAAGTTCTCAGCGAGCATCAATGCCAGGGGTGGCTGGAGGGGTATTTGCTCACCGGTCGGCACGGGCTCTTCAACTGCTATGAGGCCTTCGTCCACATTGTCGATTCGATGTTCAATCAACATGCCAAGTGGCTGAAAGTCACGGCGGGTTTACCCTGGCGGCGGAAGATCAGCTCGCTGAACTACCTGCTCTCATCCCACGTTTGGCGGCAGGATCACAACGGCTTCACCCACCAGGACCCGGGATTCCTCGATATTGTCGTCAACAAAAAAGCGGGGGTCGTGCGCGTTTATCTGGCGCCGGACGCCAATTGCCTGCTTTCGGTAATCGATCACTGTTTGCGCAGCCGGCACTATGTGAACGTCGTCGTGGCGGGGAAGCATCCGGCGCCCCAATGGCTGACGATGGAAGAGGCCGTCCGGCACTGCACCCGAGGGATCGGCATCTGGCAGTGGGCGAGCAACGATCAGGAGACATCGCCGGATGTCGTGATGGCCTGCTGCGGCGACGTACCCACGCTGGAGACGATGGCGGCCGTTTCCATCATGCGCCAGCACCTGCCGGATTTAAAAATACGCGTGGTGAATGTCGTCGACATGATGAAACTGCAGCCGCAATCCGAGCATCCGCATGGGCTGAGCGACGTGGATTTCGACGAGCTGTTTACCAAAAACAAACCGGTTATTTTCGCGTTTCACGGTTATCCGTGGCTGATCCATCGGCTGACGTATCGCCGGACCAATCATGAGAATATTCACGTGCGCGGTTACAAGGACGAGGGGACCATCACGACGCCGTTTGATATGACGGTGCTGAACGATATGGATCGGTTTCATCTGGTGATGGACACGATCGATCGGCTGCCGCAGACGGGCGACAAAGGCGTATATCTAAAGGAACAGCTCGAGGACAAATTGGTCGAGCACAGGGAATACATTGACAAATACGGGCAGGACTTGCCGGAAATACGCAATTGGCGGTGGAAATCGCCATGATGGTCGCAAATGAGGCGAAAATCCTTCCACGCCTTTTTCTCGTTCGCCACGGGAACACCGATTGGGCCGATGCGCTGAAGCATACGGGACGGACCGATGTTCCGCTCAACGCCAAGGGCGAGCAGCGCGCGCGGGAATTGGGTGCGCGTCTGAAAGGCCAAACGTTTGCCAAAGTCTTCGTGAGCCCCCTCATTCGCGCGCGGCGGACCTGCGAACTGGCGGGATTCGCCGCTCATGCGGAGGTCAATCCGGATCTCCTCGAATGGAATTATGGGGATTATGAAGGTCGGCTCACCCGCGATATCCACCGCGAGCGGCCCGATTGGGATTTATTCCGAGATGGCGCTCCCAATGGCGAATCGCCCGACCAAGTGGCCGCTCGCGCCGATCGTTTCGTGCAACTTGTGCGGCCGATTGACGGCGACGTGGCCGCGTTTTCCAGCGGGCACATCATCCGCATGATCGCCGCGCGGTGGCTCGGCCTGGAGCCGCTGGACGCGAAATATTTTTACTGCGATACCGCCAGCGTGGGGATTCTGGGGTATGAGCGCGATCGGAGTCAGCCGGTTATTTTATTGTGGAACGATGCCAGCCACTGAAACAACAACCGCTGGGCAAATTCTTACGGTCAACGGGGGATCGTCGAGCATTAAATTCGCCGTGTTTACTTCGCAGGCGGAGCCACAGCGGGTATTCAGCGGGCAGGTGGAGCGGATCGGAGCCCCGGGATCGCGCCTGACCGCGTCGCGCGATCCATCCGCCCAGCCCGACACACGGGCGGTGAACGCGGCGACGTTTCACGAGGGCGTCCAAACCATCGTGAATTACCTGCGCGAACGGTTGGGATCGTCGGCCGTCGGCAGCATCGGACATCGCATCGTGCACGGCGGCGTGCATCTGCTGGATAACCAGCGGGTGACCGGGGATTTGATCGCCGAGCTTCGCCGCAATCAGCCGCTCGATTTAGCGCATCTGCCGCGGGAAATCGCGCTGCTCGAAGGATTCGCAAAGGCATTTCCCGGGATTCCGCAGGTGGCCTGCTTCGACACGGCGTTTCATCGAAATCTGCCGCTGGTGGCACAAATGCTGCCGATTCCCCGGCGATATCACAACGCCGGCGTGCGGAAATTCGGATTCCACGGACTCTCATACACCTATTTGATGAGTCAATTGGCGGTGGTCGCCGGCGCTGAGGCGGCGAGTGGCCGGGTGATTCTGGCTCATCTCGGCTCCGGGGCCAGCATGGCGGCCGTGCGCGGGGGTCAACCGATCGACACCACAATGGCGTTCACGCCAACATCGGGCCTGGTCATGGGAACCCGCCCGGGCGATCTGGACCCGGGGCTTATGGTCTATCTCATGAAGGATCAAAAACTGTCGACTGAAGAAATGGATAGATTCATTTCGCAGCAGTGCGGATTGCTGGGTGTGTCGGAAACCAGTTCCGATATGCGCGATCTGCTGGCCGCGCGGGCGAGCGATCCGCGAGCCGCGGAGGCGGTCGACTTGTTTTGCTACCAGGCGAAGAAATATCTCTGCGCGCTCGCCGCCGCCATGGGCGGCATGGAGACGATCGTATTTGCCGGCGGGATCGGGGAACATTCGCCCGATGCGCGGGCGGCGATATGCCGGGGACTGGAGTTTATCGGCGTGAAATTGGATGCGGGGAGGAATTCTCGCGCCCAGGATGTGATTTCGGCCTCGGATAGCCCGGTGACGGTTCGAATTATTGCGACGGACGAGGAAATTGTAATTGCCCGGGTGGTTCGTTCGTTAATGTAGCACGTACCACCAAAATACGGTTTGGGCAAACGCAACGCGGCGCAGCCGGATCGATATCGGGCCGTGCCGCGTTTGATTTTCGTTTCCGATCTTCCGCGTTACTTCGCAAGCGCGTCGACCGCCGCCTGGCGGATGACGGAGTCTTCCCACGTGCTGGTGGAAACCGCTTGCAGCTCGGAGGCGGCCAAGTCGTTGGACTTGAAGCTGCCGAGGGCGATGACCGCCGCGCGGCGGGCGATCGGCAGGAAGAAGCCGTCGCGGTTGCGGATGACTTCGATCAATGGGTTGATCGCTCGGTCGTCGCCAATGGCGGCCAGGGCGCGGATGGCCTCGGCGCTGGGTTCGGCGTTGGTGTCGCGAACCGCAACCAGCAGCGACTCCACAGCGCGGCGGTCGCGGAGCTGCCCGACACTGCTCGCGGCAGCGGCGCGGACGACGGGGTGGAAGTAGCCGTCGAAGTTGTTGATGACCTCGATCAGCGACTCAACCGCCGTGGGATTGCCGAGCGAACCCAGGGAGGTCGCGGCGTCGCGGGCGACGTCGGCGTTGGAATTACGCAGATCGGCGATCAGCGCCGCCGCGGGCGCGGCCGTCGACGCGGCCAGCGCGGCGCTGGCCTGGGGCAGTTTGGCCGGAATTTCGATCGCCGGCGTCTGTTTCGACTTCGAAGACGATCGCTTCGAAGGCGCCGACGTGAATCGGCTCTCGGAACTCTTGGTCGGCTTTTTCTTGCTGGGCATGGTTGGTTCTCCTTGAATAGTCGAGTTAATAGACGGTTGAAAATTATACAGCGTGCGGTCTTATCGGACGAGCCATCCGTTTTTCATTATCGCAATTTCCAAGATTGGCCGCGACACACTCTCCGAGGAACTATGGAGAAGTGCCGATACGACGGCACCACTATAGAGCAGGTCAATCTCATCCGCAATGGTCAAGGCATGTCGTATTCCTGCGGGCAACGCCCATGGGACGGGGGTTAGAGCGGCCTGCCGAACAGATCGTCGTAGCGCATACCCCCGATGCTTTTCGACAGGCGGTTGTAGAGGCGGTAATTTTCGCCGGTCATCGGGCGGCGCTGCGGAAAGTATCGGATATGGCCCCAGAATCCGCGGACCATCCCCAGCAGCACGGAGCCGAGCAAGCGGGAGGCCCCGTGTTTTTTGAGACCCTGATAACAGGCGCGAGCTTGATGCGTCAGCATTTGCGGAAAGGGGACATTCAGGAATCCAATCAACAGGAGGTTGCGTAGGCTGTAAGTGACATTTCGCCCGAGTTGTCGCTTGGGGGAAAGATAATGGTGAATGGGATCGGATGATCCGAGTCGGATGATATATCCGGCGTCGAACAGGCGCATGCCGACGTCGAGCTCTTCGTATTGGCTATAGAAAAAGCCGCGGTAGCCGCCGACGGCGCGGAAGACTTCGGTCCGGACGGCATGGGCGGTGCCGATATACCAGTGAGCGATATGCACCCCCTGCTCATCGGGCGCTTTCTGCTGAACCTTGTCGTTGAGCTTGATGTCGATGAATGGGATTCCAACCGCCCCGATCACCGGATGCGAAAACTTTTCCAGCGTCTGGCGGACCACCCGCGGCGAAGTGAATTCCGCATCGTCGTCGATCGACACGATAAACGGCGTGCGCACCATCTGCGCCGCGCGGTTTCGCTGAACGACCAGACCCAGCGATTTTTCGGATCGCTCGACGCGAACCGAGGGAAATTCCCGGGCGACCATCTCCGAGGTGCCGTCGCTGGAACCGTCGTCGATGACCAGGATGTCGATCGGCTCATCCTGTTTCAATGCCGAAGTCAAAGCCACGCGCAAGTCGCTGCCGCGGTTGCGGGTGGTGATGACGACCGTCGCTCTTGGGGAATTGGAATTTTCCATCCAGCGCTTCCTTGCCTATAGCCGAACCCAGGCGTCGGGGATGAGATCCTTATCCGAAATCGACGCATCGGCGAACCACTTCCGCGGGGCCACGACGATTTTCCCCGGCGACTGCGAAAGCCACGCGCCCCACCAACTGAACGTGCTGTTGGCGATGATGAAATGCCGGCATTGGGTCATCAGGCGCAGGTCCTCGAAATTTCGCTTGCCGGTGTTGTGCGAGACAAAAATCGCCGGCTCCGGCACGCGGAGATTCTCGCGCGTCCACGCCGGGTCGTCGGAGAACACAAAAAACGTCGCACCGGCGACTCGCTGAGTCACATGGTCCAGTGCGACGCGATAATAATCCAGATCGCACAGTCCATGTCGCGAGTGCAGATACGGATTAGCCGCGATGTCGCCCCGGCGAACATGCACGGCGACCGCGGTTACGCCGCCAATTTGCGAAATCATCTGCTGATTCCGCTCATCGGGATCGCGGCGAAAAGTCAAATCGCGGCGAATCTCGGCGGCGGCGGATTGGAAATACTTCTCGCTCTGGAAATTGCCTTTTAGAAAGACGTTGCCACCCAGATCGTTGAAGGCCGGATTGAATCCGATGTCCCGATCGCGAAAAACCTGAAGCGCGGGCCAGGGGGCGATTCGACGCAGTGGGGCAAGTTTGACGCTCTCGGAATACCGGACGCGAAACGCTTCCAGACGATTCATCAAACGCCCGGCGGTGTTGAAGATGTCCAGCTCGTAATCGCGGATGGGATCGTTCGTCAGGTGAGCCGTGTTGTAAACCAGCGGCTCGCCGGTGCGCAGCGATAAGGTGCGCCCCGCGGCGTACTGAAATAATTGGTTCCCCAGCCCCCCGCCCACGTGAGACACGATCATGGATGGGCGCTCCTTCGGGTCACTCCCGCACCAGCCAATAACAGCCGCAACCATACGCCTGGGCGTCGGCGAGTTCCTCGCTGGCGTTTTCGATCAATCCGGCGGCGGCGGCCGGTTCGTCGGGGAGAAGGGCGAACTGCTTCAATTTCAACGGCGCGAAATAATCCACAATCTGCCGGTAACTGTAAATTCGATGGGCGTTGTATTGAATTCGCGGCCGGCCGGTCGGAGTCACAAACAGCAGCGAACCGCCAGGGGCCAGCACGCGCTTTAATTCCGCGATCGCCTTGAGGTCGCCGTCGGGGTCGAGAGGGTCGCCGTACCGGCCGAGCCCAATGTGCTCGACGACATGCAGACACGAAAGCGATTCCACGCTCGCATCCGCCATCGGAAGGCGGGTCAGATCGCCCTGCAGCGACTGTAGATTCGCCAGCCGGATATCGAACGGACGATAGTCGTAGAATTTCACCGGGACGAACGCCGAGACCAATGTCGCAAAATAAAGGAGCGACGAACAATCCACGTGAACCGCGGGCCGGATCTGCGCCAAAATGCGGGCGGCCCAGGCGGTGTGATAAACATAGACCTTGTCAAAATCGTGTTTCGCGGTCCGATCGGTCAGACAGGGCCAGCGTTCATCCCATTCCATCCGAAAACGCGGCCCGTCCGGCGATCGCCCGGCCAACGCGCCGAACGCGGCGAATTCTTTGCGGAATTGCCGCATCGCTCTTGCTTCGAGCGTGTGCCGCCGTATGTCCTGGGCCAACGGGATCTTTCGAAGGATTTGTTTGACGTTGGAGGGCATGGGGCTCCGCTTGGGTCGAGGGTGGTCTTCACCCGGGCTGAGCCGGCGCCAGTTCCCACGGCAAGACCGGCGCCAGCATGCCGGGGCGACGCTCCATCCAAAGAGGCGAGTCGCTCAATCCGCCCTGGATGGTCAGGAAAATAAACGGAGCGCTAACCCCCGGCTCGGAAAGCCACTGGCGATGCGACAGGCTGCTGAGCATCTCGATACGATAGGTCCCCTCGTTCAAAAGTCGCTTGGGAAATTGGCTGCGAAGAAGATTGCGGCCGCGCTTTAATTTCGGCCACTGATCCTCGCTGGTGTCCGTCTGATACGACCAGAACAGAACGTAGCCGTCCTCGTTGTAAATGGCGTAGCCGACGGTGAGCGCCTGGTCGAGCGTCTGAATATCGGCTTCGAGGTTGATCCAGACGTCCGCGTTGTTCGCCTGCTGAGGCCCCAAAGGGCGCCCCTGAGCATCCGTTAGAAAAAACCGGGTGGGCCGGAACCAGGGATTGTCCAATTTTTTCTCGGTATTCTCCCAGGTCGTCGCCTTGAGGCCCCCTTCGGTGCCGAAGAGATACCCCTTGATCACGTGCCGAAGGTCGTTGCTGGCGTCCTTGATGCGGCCGGATTCCAGCAGAATCGCGCGGGTGCACAGCTGCTCGATCGCATTCATGTTGTGGCTGATAAACAGGACGGTCCGCCCGGCCTCGCCGACTTCTTTCATCTTCCCCAGACACTTTTTCTGAAACTCCGCGTCCCCGACAGCCAGAACTTCATCGACGACCAGAATCTCCGGCTCCAGATGCGCCGCCACCGCAAACGCCAGCCGCATGTACATGCCGCTGGAATAATACTTGACCGGCGTGTCCAGAAACTTCTCGATCTCGGAAAAGTTCACGATCTCGTCGAATTTTCTTTGAATCTCGCCTCGCTTCATTCCCAGAATGGCGCCGTTGAGATAGATGTTTTCGCGTCCGGTCAGTTCCGGGTGAAATCCCGTGCCGACTTCCAGAAGGCTTCCGACGCGGCCGTTGATCTCCACCCGCCCCTCCGTGGGGTCGGTGATGCGGGAAAGGATTTTGAGGAGGGTCGATTTGCCGGCTCCATTGCGGCCGATGATGCCAAGGATTTCCCCGCGCTTGACCTCGAAATTGATGTCTTTCAGTGCCCAGAAATGCGTGTCGCCATTGGCGCTGGCGCGCGAGCCAAACCGGCGAATGCGGCGATACGGCGCCAGAGCGATGCCCGTGAGGGTCTCGCGGATGGTCCGGTACCCCCGCCGCGCGCCGCCGATGCGGTATTGTTTGCCGAGTTTCTTTACCGTGATGTCAATTTCACTCATATCCATCCGATAGAGGACTTTTCTTGTTTTGGGCCAGGGGTTGCAGTATAGCTTTTCGGTCCCGGCAGCGTCCACGGCGCAGCGTTAAACGGGGCCAATAATGCATCCGCTGCGAATGCGCCACGACAATGTGGTCGAAATCACCGTCGGCGCAAAGACTGATTGTTAATACTCATGCGCCGCCAATTCAATTCGTTGCCGAAAGTCGCCGGCTCGTCCGTAGACGCCCGGCGGGCGTGCGGATACAATGATGAAGGTTGGTATCCGGATCGAATCGGATTACGAGACAGTTTTCTTCTCTGCCCGCAGTCTCTTTCCCGCCTGCCTTCCACCTCCTGGGCTGGAGTATCGGCCTCTTTCCGCCGGACCTGGAAAGTAAAATTCGGGTCTTTATTCTGTGAGGAGTTGGACAATGGGCAAGAAACTGTATGTCGGCAACCTGAGCTATGACGTCGATAGCTCGGCGTTGGAACAATTGTTCGCGGCGCACGGCACCGTGCAAAGCGCGCAAATCATCAACGATCGAGACACCGGCCGGAGCAAGGGATTCGGATTCGTGGAAATGGGTTCCGACCAGGAGGCGACAGCCGCGATCGCGGTATTGAACGGCAAGGACCACGGTGGCCGAGCGCTGACCGTCAATGAAGCCAAGCCGCGTGAAGCTCGCCCGTCCGGCGGTTATAGCGGCGGACGCAGCGGCGGCGGCGGCGCCAGCGGCGGCGGTCGCAGCCGACACTAAATTTCGCGGGCCCGGCGCGAAACTGTATGACATTCGGTCCATTGCGGCGACCTGACGTTAACGTGCTTAGCCCAGGTTGGTCGCCTGACAAAAATACTGAATGCCTGCGGGATCGCGCTTGCCCCTTTTTTTGCCAGCGTCATTGGCGAGCGAGGAAATCGGGCCGATGCGGCAGGAATTTGCAATTTTAAGGGAGTAACTCGATGGATAAGTTGAACGCCGAGGCCGGCCAAGACACGCTCTCGGAGGATTCCAGCACCCAAAAGGTGCGCAAAGTCATTCAGGAAGTCTGCACCAGCGCGGGGGCGACCGTTGCGATCCAGGAACGCGTCGGCGACGAAAAGAATCAGCCGGGCCGCCGGCATCTCCAGGTGACCTACACCGGCGAGCGCCCCATGCCCTATCCGCAATGGTTCAAACTGGTCGACAGCATCGACGCAGCCCTCGATCCTTCCGGACTTATCGACTGGGAATTCAGCGAATTGAGCGAGGAAAACGAAGACGAGCGCATGGCCGCCTGGGCGATTTTGCCCGCCGCCGAATGAGCATCGATCGCGAAGTAGGAAATTGAATCCAAACCGGAGCAGCCCCATGTATCAATGCGACCCGATTTTGAAGATGTACGCCGAAAACGGCCTGCGGACTGCGGAGGACTGGACGTCGCTGGGTCGCGATCTGACCGCCGGGATGAAACCGCGCGTCGATGCGATTTTCCGTGGGGCGAACGTTTCGCTGTTCAGCCGTGATCAGACCCATGCCCGGCCTCAGTCGACCCGGTTCTTAAAAACCGCGCAACCGACGCCGTGACAGCCCCGCAAGAGCCGCCCCCAATCTCCGAAAAAAAGCCCTCCCCCAACCGGGTGACCCTCCAACATTCTTTGCGCACGGCCCTGGCCGCGTTGCTTTCGCTCTTGGCGGCGCGGCTATTCAAGCTGCCGCAGGTCTATTGGGCGCCGATCACAACCATCATCATCTTGCAATCCACGATCGGAGCCGCCCTGGACGTCTCCGTGCAGCGGATCATCGGAACAGCGCTGGGCGCGGCGGCGGGAGCGCTGCTGGTCAGTGCATTCGGCTCCGCGGTTCTCATCTTCGCCGCCGGAGTTCTGGGGATGGGCATCATCTGCACCCTGCTGCGGCTCAGCAAGCCCGCGTTCAGATTTTCAGGCATCACCTTGGCCATCGTTATGCTCAATTCGTACAACGATTCGATATGGAAGGTAGCGATCCATCGGTTCACGGAGGTATCGATAGGAATCGCGGTGGGATTGCTGGTGACGGCGATTTGGCCGGAAGGGTAGGCTCAGTAGCTGTCGGGGGTGAGGCTGACCTTGCCCCGGAAAACGTGATGGATCACCGCCGTATAGGCGATCACCAGCGGCATGCCGATCAAGGCGATGATGAACATCGTCAGTAATGTTAAATGGCTTGATGAGCTGTTGTAAATCGTCAGACTTCGCCCCGGTTCGCCCAGCGCCGGCAGCAGCCGCGGGAATAGTCCGACGGCGGCCAGGGCCATCATGGAAATGATCATGATCGACGACGCCGCGAAGGCGAGCGTGAACTGTCGTAAACGCAGGCAAAACGGAACCGTCGGGATCGCCCCCAGTAACAAAACGATGAAGAACCAGGCGATCGGGCTCGAAACCGCCGGAGCAAGAAGCGAGGGCGCCATATAGTTCGCGGCCACCGTGGCGGCGACGAAAAGAACCACGGTCGCCACCCAGCTCACTTGGGCATATTTAGTTAGCCGCGCCTGGGACGGAGCGTGCTTGCAGGCGAGATAGATCGCGCCGTGCATCGTGAAAACCGACAGGGCCAGCACGCCCACGATCAGCCCGAAGCCGTTAAGCAGATCGAAGAATGTTCCGGCATAATATCCGTCATCGCCAATCGGAACTCCGCGCAGAACGTTCCCGAAGGCGACTCCGAACAGGACGCACAGCAACAGACTGCTGACTCCGAATGCCGTGTCCCAAAAACTTCGCCAGCGGGGATTGTCCGCTTTGCCGCGAAATTCCATTCCCACGGCGCGGAAAATCAAAGCGGCCAGCACGAGCATCAGCGCGATATAAAATCCGCTGAAAACCGTCGCATAAACGGCCGGGAACGCGGCAAAGAGAGCCCCCCCGCCGGTCAGGAGCCAGACCTCGTTGCCGTCCCAAACCGGGGCGATGGCGTTGATGAAGAACCGGCTTTCGTCGCTGCCGCGAGTGAGCAGAATCATGACACCGGCGCCCAGATCGAAACCGTCCAGCACCGCGTAGCCCGCCAGAAGCACGAAGATGAGGATGAACCAGACGCAGTTGAGGCTCATGCGGCCACTTCCTTCCCGCCGGCCTCGTCCGGACCGTGGCGAACCTTCGCGACCAGAATATATAAATAGAGAATCAGCAGCATGAGATAGATCGCGGAAAACATCAAAATCGAGGCCAAAACCTCCCTAGCGGACAACGTGATCGAAAAAGCGTCGGCGGTTCGCAAGACATGATAAATCGCCCACGGCTGGCGGCCGACTTCGGCGGCAGTCCATCCCAATTCGCATGCGACCAGCGGAAGCGGAATCGAAATCACCAGCAGTCGGAGAAATTTCGTCCCTTCGAATAGCCTCCCGTGCCAAAGCCGCAGGCACGCATACGACATCGCGAAAATGAAATACAAGCCCAGCACAACCATGTTGTGGAACGAAACGAACGTAAGCCACAGCGGCGGAATGTCGTCGGGCGGAAAATCCTTGATCCCCTGGATTTTGGCGTCAATGCGGCCAAACACCAACCAGCTCAGAACCGCGGGTATTTCCGTCTTGGCTTTGAGTTCCGGAGGCTTGTTGAACGGAATCGCGAACATGACCAATGGGGCGGCGGTTTGGCTCGTGTAGAGTCCTTCGATCGCCGCGAATTTTTCCGGCTGGGTGAGCGCGACCTGCCGGGCGTGCATGTCGCCGAAGGGGAAGACCACCATGACGCTCACAACCAGCCCGCAAATAACGGCGAGTTTCAATGTGTACCGGGCAACTTGATTCCCGCGCTCTTTCAACAATACGGCGGCGGAAACCCCCGCCATGAAAAAACTTCCCGCGATGAACGAAGCAAAAAGGGTGTGGAAAAATCTCGGCAGCGTCGACGGATTGAAAATCGCGTCGGCGAAACTGGTTAATTCAGCCCGCCCGTTGCGGATGACGAAACCCGCCGGGGTTTGCATCCACGAATTGGCGGCCAGAATCCAAAACGCCGACATGATCGAGCCAAAGGCGACCATGAAGATCGCCAGGAAATGCCACTTTTTGCTCACGCGCTGACGGCCGAACAAATAAAGCCCCAAAAAACCGCTCTCCAGGAAAAAGGCGAAGACCCCCTCCGCGGCCAGCGGAGCGCCAAAGATATCGCCCACGAATTTCGAATATCTCGCCCAATTGGTCCCGAATTGGAACTCCATCGGAATCCCCGTCGCGACGCCCACGGCGAACGTCAGCCCCAGCAATTTTCCAAAAAACCGCCCCGCCGAGTCGGCGACCGGGTCCTGGTAGCGCCAGGCGCGCCATTCCACCAGCACCAGCAGCGAGGCTAATCCGATCGAGATGGGAGGGAACAAGAAATGAAACCCGATGGTAAGGGCAAACTGGATTCGACATAGCGTTCCAACATCCAAGCCATTCATCGATCAAGTCCTCACCAGATGCATCCGATCAGCCGCGGTTTCGGTAGCGCCAACTATCGGCATTCTACCGCCGCGTCAACATCGGTCGTATCAACTATTTATTCGTAGGTGACTTTGCTTACCCATCATTCCAGTGCCCGCGCATTCGCAGCCGTGCATCTGTCGCAAGGGGGTTCATAGTTAGGCGCAATACGGACACAACCGTATGATTTGGGCTACGTTTGCTATTATCGAAGGGTCACCCGATGCTCCTCACGCCGCAGCTTGTCCAGCAGACCTCCGAGGCGGTGCTGCAAGCATACGGCGACTTGGCCGACCAGCCGATTCAGCCGCCCCCGGGATATGTCTATATCGACCGATTCTACGGCTGGGAGGGGCTCGATCCCAAGGCCCCCACCATCATGGAAAAGTTCGGATTGATTTTTCAATCCGCGCAAGATTCCGGCAAATATCTGATCGCCTTCCGCGGAACCAAAACGGTCCAAGAGTGGATCGACAACGTGGCGTTCGTCGCCACTGAGTTTCCGGATCAGCCCCAGATCAAGGTCGAAGAGGGGTTTTTGGACATTTATTCCAAGGCGCTCGCCAACTCGCAGACCATGCGGGAGGCGCTCCAGAAATTCATGGCCCGGGCCAAACCGAGCGAGCTTCTCGTCACTGGCCACAGTCTGGGCAGCGCGCTGGCGTCGCTTTTCGCATTCGATGTCGCCACGAGCTTGAAAACCCCGCTGACGCTGGTCACCTACGCCAGTCCCAACGTCGGCACCGCCAAATGGGCCGATGCATTCAGCCTGGCGGTCCCCAATTGCGCGCGGATTTATAACAATGAGGACATCGTCCCGTTCGTGCCGCCGGCGGGATTGGGATTTATTCCCGTGGGGGAATCCAGGCCGCTGGAATTTGAGCCGAAGTTCTGGCTATTTCGCTGGGATTTGAAATCGCTGGTGACCAATCACTCCATGGACAATTACCAGCAGGTGATGCTCAAGGCGATCATCAATCAACCCATCGAGTGGACCGGGACATTCGCCGACACGAGCCAGGAAACCGATTGGACGATGGCAAGCTGGCCCGCCCCCTCCGGACAGCCGCGCGGCGCGGCCCGAGCCACGCTGATCTTCAAGCTCTGGGAGGGCAAGAAAATCCTGGGTCGCGGGCCGTGGTACAACTCGTCCAGATATCGCGGACCGATGGGAAAGAAAGCCCAAGGCAGCCCGCCCGTCGCGCCTCCGCCCGTCTAAATTCTCCCCAACGCGCGCTTCAGAACAGAATCGGCTTGCCGAGCTTCCGGCGCAGCACCTGAATCTGCCCGACGTGCATGGCGACATGATCGCCAAACAGGAAGACCACCGCTCCCACCGTCGGACACATCTTTCGCAACATCTCCGGCGCGGGTTTGGCCAGGTCGTCGGCGCTGAGCGTTGCGACCCAATCGGCCGTCTTGGCGCGCACTTTGTCGAACAGCGCCATCAAATCCGCCTTGTTCCCCAGCTTGGCGGGATCGTCGATTTTCGACGTCTCCTTCGTATATCGCGCGTCGAATCCGGCGGGCAGTTCGATGATCGTCTTCCCCGCGCAAGAGTTCACCATCCAGGCCTCGGCCGAAATCGTCTGGCCGATCTGCCAAAGCGCGTTATTCGCCGCTGGAACCGGACGCTGAATCAACTCCGCGTCCGACATGTCCTGAATCGTCATCTTCAAAAGCCCCAAACCATTGCGTAGCGATTGGACCAGCAACTCGTTGTACGGCATAGGCGACTCCTCATGTTAAATACTGGTGTTAATGCGGGTAATGATTCCAACCCGCGGGCTTAATGTCAAAACCTTTCCAAATTTGTTAGCGCGGGCTTAAACATCGCCGGGGTAAATAATGTACCGGCCGCCGCTGACCTGCCGATAGAAATTGCGTGCCCAGCATTCGCGAATTCTTCGATCGCGTTGTGGTTGTCAATCTGGCGCGCCGCCCCGAACGCCTGGCGCAATTTATCTCCCGATTGCAAAACTGGCCGTTCCGATACCCAGTCCGCCAGGAGGCGGTTGACGGCCGGACGGTCGCCGTGCCCGATACCTGGCGCGACGGCCCGGGAGCTTGGGGATGCCAGCTTTCGCACCGAACCGTGCTCGACTTGGCGCATCAGGATCGGCTGAACAGCGTTCTGATACTGGAAGACGATGCCTATCCCGTCGTCGATATCGCCCAGCGCGCCCAGCGTTTTGTGCAAAGCGTGCCCGACGATTGGGATTGTCTGATGCTCGGCGCCCAGCACTTGAGCCCGCCGATTCCCGTTTGCGATGGCGTCGTCCGCTGCGTGGCGTCGAATCGCACCCACGCCTTCGCCGTTCGCGGCAAATTCTTGAGAACCTTGCGCAACGTCTGGTCGCTCAACAAAACCGATCACTGCGATCTGGTCCTCTCCTCCCTCATGCGGGTCTTCAAAGCCTATTCACCCGACCCCCTCCTCATTGGCCAGGACGGCGGCGAGAGCGACGTCACCAACCGATACGAGCGATTGCGATTTCTCACGCCCCCGCAAGCCGACCAGATCGCTAGCCGCGATCCACGCCACGCCTTCGAAAAATTGGTGGTACACGTCGCCAAACCGGCCAAGTCAGTTCCCCGCGTCCCTGTCTAACGGCTCAACGTCCACCGAATAATAAAGCGCATGGTGGCGGCTCCCGATCATGACGCCGCGCACGGGCGTTAAATCGTCATAATCGCGCCCCCAGGCCAGCGTGATATGTTCGCCATTGGGCGCCAGGCCGTTGGTGGGATCCAGATCAAGCCACCCAAAATCGGGGATGAAGACCGAGACCCACGCATGCGACGCGTCGCCGCCGATCAATCGCGCCTGCCCGGGCGGCGGGCGCGTCAGGACATAACCGCTCACATATCGCGCCGCCAGTCCCAGCGAGCGCAGACAGGCGATCTCCAAATGCGCGAAATCCTGACAAACCCCCCGGCGATGTCGCAGGACTTCCAAAACCGGCGTACCCACCGTCGTCGCGTAAGAATCGAAAATAAAATCGTGAAAAATTTGGTGCGTCAGATCAATCGCGCCTTTAACTACCGAACCGCCCGCCGGAAAACAGGGCCGCGCGTATTCCGCCAGTTCCCGGCTGGCCGGCGCCTGCGGCGAATCCAGCACGTATTGCCGCGCCAAAAGAAACTCCCCATCCGGCCGCGCCCGCACCGCCGCCGCAAATCCATCCCACGCCGGGCCCTCCGTCTCCTTCGGCACCGTCTGCGGCGTCGTCTCCACCTCGCTGATCGCCTCAATGCTCAATTTCCGGTGCAATTCGTCCACGCTGAACCACGTCACATTGTTCCCGAAAAAATCCACCCGATCCCGCCGCTCCGACGGCTTGGGATGAATGTTCAGCTCCGAATGCAAACAGGTCTGCAATTCACTATTCCGCGGGCGCAGGCGGGTGACGTTGTGCGTCCCCGGGACCGATTCGTCGTAAACGTATTGCGTTTTGTGAACGACGCGAAACTTCACGAAGCCGCGCTCCCCTCGATCGAAGCCGCCCGCCGGGGCGGCTCGGCATGGCTGAAATAAGTCTGAGTAATCAGATCAGATAAAACGCTAAGACTGTCGATCACATCGCTACCCAATTTCCATATTCCGTCGCGGCGCCCCGCGGCAAGATGGCATGCCGCGTGGATATCCGCCAAACGCAGCGTACTTCGCAATTTCTCCGCCGTCTGCAAATCCGGACTGCGGCGAGGATGCTCCGCGCGATGCGGCAACCGCCGCAAATGCCGCTCGATCGCCGCGGCGCAAAACGCCACCGACCTCGGATTCGTCTCATCCGCCACCAGCAAATCCACCACCGCCGTCACATCCAGCCGAGTCAAATACCGCCGGCGATACGTCAGCGAACTGTCCGCAACCTCCAGCAGCGAATCCAGCAAATACTGTTCCTCCGGCGTCTCACGCGAAAGCGTCCAGCGGATCAGCGACATCGTCTCCAGCGCCCGCTCCATTCGCACCCCAACGTCCAGAAATTGCCACGCCTGGCCGCGCGTCATCGAATCCGAAGCCATCCCGTAAAACGCCAGCAAACCAACGGCGAGTCGATTCAAAACGTCCAGCACCACAGCCGGATTGTCGGCATCCATCTTCCCCCCCGTCGGCGGCAGATCGCGCTGGATGTCGCGCAGGATCAGCCACGCGTCCACCGAAATCCGATCGCGCAAAACCCGGGAAAGTTCGTGCACGCGGCGAATCGAGGAACGCAACCCGCTGGGATCGGCGTCGGAAAACAAATCCGCCGCCAGTTGCCACGCGGCATCGGTGTTCGGAGCCGTCGAGCGCTCCAAAAGCTGGCAGATCAGCGCCCGCGTCGCCTGTGGTATCTCCGCAAAATTCGGATCGAGCAACCGATTAAAGACGCACCGCGCCAACCGGACAATTCCATCGGCGCGCTGCAAATATCGCCCGAGCCAAAAGAGATCGTCCGCCACTCGGCTGGTCAGATCCCCTCCGCCACGGCTCAATTCCGTCCGCCCCGTTGCCGGGGGAAGCAGCGATACCTCCTTCACCGGCCGGTCGCTCAAAATCCAGGTGTCCTTGCTTCCGCCCCCTTTTTGCAGCGACACAACCAGCGAATCGCTCGACCCCGTCACCCGTGTCAATCCCCCCGGCATCGCGGTGTACGAGTCCCCCGACGCCGTCAGAAACGTCCGCAGCACATACCGGCGCGATTCCACCGCGTGATTCACCAGAACCGGCGCATTAAACGAGACCACATGCGGCTGAGCAACATATTCCCCCGGCCGCGCGCTGATCTGCTCGGCAAGCGCGCTCAACTCCTCACGCGAAAGTTTCTCCCCAAACGTCGGATCATATCCCCCGAACGGAAACGCCGGCTTGATGACCAGCTTTGCCAGGTTTTCCAGCACATACTTCAGCGATCGCGCGTCCCCGCACCACCAGGTTTGCACCGACTGCATCTTCAATTCTTCGGATAGAAAATACTTGCACAATTCCGGCAGATAGGCCATCAGAGCCGTGGAACGCGCCGCCCCCGCGCCGATTGCGTTGGCGATCGCCACGTTCCCCTCCCGCGCGGCCTGCAGCAGCCCGGCAACCCCCAGAAACGATCCCGCGTGCAACTCCAGCGGATCGCAAAAATCGTCGTCCACCCGCCGCAGGATCACGTCGATCCGCTGCAAACCGCCCAACGTTTTCAAATATACCCGGCAATCCCGCACCAGCAGATCGTTCCCCTGCACCAGCGAGAAGCCGAGATAGCGAGCCAGATACGCATGCTCGAAATAGGTCTCATTAAACGGCCCCGGCGTGAGCAGCGCGATGCGCGGATTCTCCCGATCAGCCGATACCAGCCCAGACAAATTCTGCCGAAGCGCAATGAAAAACGGCGCCAGCCGCATCACATTGCACCCGCGAAACGGCGCCGGCAGCGCGCGGCTTAAAACGATCCGGTTCTCCAGGCAATATCCCGCCCCCGAAGGCGCCTGCGTCCGATCGGAAAGAACCTGAAACGATCCGTCCTCCGTCCGCACCAGATCGGCGGCATAATGCGAAATCCACTGGTTCCGCGGCGGCACCAGACCATGCGCCGGGCGCAGGAATCCACTATTTCCGTACACAAGTTCCGGCGGCAGAATTCCGCTCCGCACCGAATCCGCCGGCCCATACCAGTCGGCCAGGATCGCGTTCAGCAACCGCGCCCGCTGGATCATCGCGCCGCAGACGTTTTGCCATTCCTCCCCCGAAAGCAGCAGTGGGATGAGATCCAGGTTCCACGGCCGCGCCAGGCCTTCGGGATCCCCATAGACATTGTGTGTGATTCCGTTTTCGCGGATCAGCCGCCGCGCGTAGTCCCAACGCGATTCGACGAGCCCCGCCCCCAGGTCGTCCATCATATTGATGAACGATTGCCACGTCGGCCGAAGCGAGCCGTCGGACGCCAGCATCTCGTCCAGCGCCGAGTTTTGCGGAGTGTACCTGCCGGCAAATCCTTCCGCCGGTTGCGATTTCACTTCCGAAGCGTCCGTGGTCATAGGTTCTATATAGTAGTCTGACCCCCGGGAAAAAAAGGTCAATGTCGCAGATCGAGGGTCAGCGGAAATTCCTTGCTGATTCGTTCTTCCGGCAACTGCATCGGTCCCGGCGTATGCCCGAATTTGAAGAACCGCGAAACCCGCCGGCTCTCCGCCTCATAGGCATTCACCGGAAAACGCTGGAAATTGCGACCCCCCGGATGCGCCACATGATACGTGCAACCGCCGATCGAGCGCTGCGACCACCTGTCCACGACATCCAGCACCAGCGGTGAATGAATGCCGATCGTCGGATGCAGACAAGCCGGCGGCTGCCACGCCCGGTACCGCACACCCGCCACGAATTGCCCATTGGTTCCCGTGGGATGCAGCGGCAACCGCCGGCCGTTGACCGCGATCGCATGACGCGGATCAACCATCCCGTTCACCAGAATCTGCAATCGCTCGACGGAGGTATCCACGTATCGGACAGTCCCCCCCGCCGAGGGCTCTTCGCCCAGGACATGCCAGGGCTCGATCGCCTGCCGCAATTCCACTTCAATCCCGCGCTGCACGATCGAACCAAATAGCGGGAAGCGAAATTCAAAATGAGGCGCGAACCAATCCGCTCGCACCGGATACCCCCACCGATTCAGTTCATCCAAAACGTCGTCGAAATCTTCCTGCACAAAATGCGGAAGCATGAACCGGTCGTGTATCTCCGTCCGCCAGCGCACCAGTCGCTCCTCGTACGGCTCATTCCAGAATCGCGCGACCAGCGCCCTGAGCAGCAAATGCTGGGTCAGGCTCATCCGCGCGTGCGGCGGCATCTCAAACGCACGCATCTCCAAAAGCCCCAGCCGGCCCGCGGCCGTCTCGGGCGCATACAACTTATCGATGCAAAATTCCGCCCGATGCGTATTCCCCGAAGCGTCCACCAGAATATTTCGCAATATCCGGTCCACCATCCATGGAGCGCATTCGCCGTGCTTGGGAATCTGTTTCAGCGCGATCTCCAGTTCATACACCTGATCATTCCGCGCCTCATCCACGCGCGGAGCCTGGCTGGTTGGCCCGACGAATAGTCCGCTAAACAAATAAGAAAGCGACGGATGGTTATGCCAATACGAAACCAAGCTTTTCAGAAGGTCCGGCCGTCGCAGCAACGGCGAATCCGCCGGCGTCGGCCCGCCGACGACGATGTGATTTCCGCCCCCGGTGCCGGTATGCCGGCCGTCCATCATGAACTTTTCCGTGCCCAGCCGGCAATAATGCGCCTCCTCGTAAAGCGCTACCGTGTTCTTGACCAGCCCATCCCAATCTTCAACAGGGTTCGTATTGACTTCGATCACCCCGGGATCGGGGGTAACTTTGATCACGTTCAACCGGTCATCGTGCGGCGGCTTATACCCTTCCACCAAGACCGGTAAATTCAGCTCCGCCGCGGTATCCTCAATCGCCGCCACCAGCTCCAGATAATCTTCCAGATATCGCTGCGGCGGCATGAAAATGCGCAAAACGCCCCCGCGCGGCTCGGCACACAGCGCCGTCCGAACCAGCCACGGCGCCCATTCGCCCACCGCAGGCGCCATCTCCGATGCAGCCTCCCGATGCCGGCGCGGCGACGGCTTGCGACCATTCCCCTCTTTTTCGATCTGCTGCTCGATCCAGGCCTGCTGATCGTAAGGCTCACGCCGCCCCGCTATATATCGCTGCTGCGAAATCGCCGACCGGCTCGGCAACGGGCCACGCTCTTCCCACGGATCGCGCTCTTCAACCCACGGCCGATCCGACGCCGCAGCCCATGGAAGCGAATCCAGCGGCAAACGAAATCCCATCGGCGAATCGCCCGGAACCAGATACATCCGCTCCGGCCGGTAAAACCACGATCCGCTCACCCACTGCCCCGTCCCGTCCACGAAATGCTCGCGCCGCAACGGCAGCGTCCAACCGATGATCTTGTCCAAACCCTGCTCGAAAACCTTCGCCAGCCGCTCCCGCTCTTCCTTTTTTTCCAATTTGCTCTCGAACGGATCGACATTCACCGGCAATCGCCGCTCTTTCCACAGGTAATACCAGACATCTTCATACCCCGGTATGGCGAACCGCCGCTCCACGCCGAGCCGCTTGGCCAATTCCGTCACGAAGTGCCGAGCGTCCTGCTCCGTCGCATGGTTTATCTTCTTTTCATCCGCGACCAGCGCCGGATCGCGCCAGATCGGCTGGCCGTCCTTCCGCCAATAAACCCCCAGCGCCCAGCGCGGCAGCGATTCGCCCGGATACCATTTCCCCTGCCCATGATGCAGAAATCCTCCCGGCGCGAAACGATCGCGCAATCGCCGCAGCAGCGAATCCGAAAGCTCATATTTCTTCGGCCCCACCGCGTCGGTGATCCACTCCGGACCGTCGCGGTCGTCGATCGAAACAAACGTCGGCTCCCCGCCCATCGTTAATCGCACATCGCCCCGGCGCAGGTCCGCATCCACCTGGTGCCCCAGCGCCTCGATCTCCTCCCACTGCTCATCGGTGTACGGCTTGGTCACCCGCGGGTCTTCGTGAATCCGCGTCACCGACATCGCAAATTCAAATTGATCCTCCGCCTTGGCGTCGGACGGCGCGCCGTCGTCCGGATCGGCAACGGTCACCTTTTCATTATCCGCGGAGAAAAACCCGGTCACCGCCGCCGCCGTGGTCGGCGCGGCCGTGCACGCCAGCGGAATATGCCCCTCCCCCGCCAGCAAACCCGACGTCGGGTCCAATCCAATCCACCCCGCCCCCGGCACATACACTTCCGCCCAGGCATGCAAATCCGTGAAATCCCTATCCGCTCCCGACGGCCCATCCAGAGACTTCACATCCGGCTTTAGCTGAATCAAATACCCCGAAACAAACCGCGACGCCAATCCTAAATGCCGCAGCAACTGAACCAGCAGCCACGCGCTATCCCGGCAAGAACCGCTCCCCAGCGAAAGCGTCTGCTCCGGCGTCTGAACCCCGGGCTCCATCCGAATCAGATATTTAATCTGATTCTGCAACCGGCTGTTCAATTCCACCAAAAAATCGACCGTCCGAACCTTCTTCCTCCGCACCTCCTCGATCAATTGCGCCAGCTTCGGCCCCGCCGGCGCGGCTTCCAGATACGGCGCCAATTCCCGGGCCAAAACCGCGTCGTATGCAAAAGGATATTCCTCGGCGCTGGGCTCCAGAAAAAAATCAAAGGGATTGATGACGGTCATCTCCGCCACCAGATCGACTTCGATATCCAACTCCTCGGTCTGTTTCGGAAAAACAATTCGCGCCAATCGATTGCTGTACGGATCCTGCTGCCAATTGATGAAATGATCCTTGGGGGTCACTTTCAGCGAATAGCTCAAAACCGGCGTCCGGCAATGCGGCGCCGGCCGCAATCGAAGCACGTGCGGCGAAAGCCAGACCGGGCGGGCGAACCGATATCTCGTCCTGTGATTTAAGGCGACACGAATAGGCATGATTGAATTCGGCTATCTAAGTAAATGTTGAAAAATGCAACTAAAACGTCTGTCCCAGCAGGTTGGTTGCCAAACAGTATACAGGAAAAACCCGCTTGAGGTACACCACCCATCTGCGCCCATAACTATCGCACGCCGCGATATTAACGCAACAGCCCATGACGGGCATCGAATTGCCACGCCTCGCCGGCGGCTTTATCATCGCGGCGGTGCACTTCACTCTCGTAAAAATCGTCTCCACCGAACCGTCCAATCACGGCGTCGGCGGGTACCGCGAAGTGGTCGAGTCCATCCGCTGGGGATTGGAGGCCCTCGGCCATCAAGTCGACGTCGTCGAAAATCGCATCGCTAACGCCTCGGTCAACATCCTCTTCGGATTTCAATTGGTCAAAGAGGTGCAGATGGACCTGCTGCCCGAAGACACCATCGTTTACAACCTGGAGCAGATGGCGAGCCACGGCACCGATAATTTCATTCCCCAATACGCCATGGCCGCCCGGCGATTGCAGGTCTGGGACTACAACCCCGAGCATCTGAAGATTTGGGAAAAATGGCAGCCCCGCCGCCCCCCAATCCACATGCCCATTGCATACGCCCCCACCCTGACGCGAATTCCCAAACGACGCGACGAATATATCGATGTCCTCTTCTACGGCCTCGCTTCGACGCACCGCGTGACCACGTTTATGCGGCTATGCGAAAAATGGCTGCATTGCGTATATGCCTGCGGGCTCTATGGGCAGCAACGCGATGATTTGATTTCCCACAGCAAAGTCGTCTTGAATTTGAATCTCTATCACAAGAGCCGGGTGTTTGAGATCGCCAGGGTCTCTTACCTGCTCGCCAACGCAAAGGCGGTCGTATCGGATCGCCATCCCAATTCCGTGATTGAACCCGACATGCTGGACGCGCTGGAATTTGCCCAGCCGGAGGAAGTCCCCGATGCCTGCCTGCGTTTGGCAAACGATGCAACCGCCCGAAACGAACTGGAGCGCCGCGGCCAGCAGATATTTCAGCGCCGCGATATCCGCACCTATCTCACAAAGGCCTTAAGCGCCGGGAATTAGACCCTTTCATGCACTTTCATCTCGTGCAAATCGTCTCCTCCAAGCCGAATCACCACGGCCTGCTCGGCTACCGTGAAGTCATCGAATCCATTCAATGGGGTCTGCAGGCGCTGGGACATCAGGTCACCACCGAAACCAACGCCATGGACCTCACGGCCATCAACATCGTCTTTGGCATTCAGATGGTGAGCCAGGAGCAATTGCTGGCCCTCCCCGACAACACGATTATTTACAACCTCGAGCAATTCGCGCGATCCACCCCGGAGGATCAAAGGCCCCAGGTGGCCGTGGTGGCCAAACGATTCCAGGTCTGGGACTACACTGTGGAAAACGTCGCCAATTGGGAAAACCTCCAACCGACGCACCGCCCCGTCCACGTTCCGATCGGCTATGCGCCGATCCTCGCTCGAATCCCCGCCCGCGAAAATCCGCCGATCGACGTTTTATTTTATGGCATTCCCTCGATCCCCCGGATGGAGACGTTCTATCAAATCTGCCGCAAGGGAATGCATGCCATGTTCGTCTGCGGACTCTACGGAAAAGATCGGGACGAAATGATCGAGCGCTCGAAGATCGTGCTCAATCTAAATCAGTACGACCAGACCCGGGTTTTCGAGATCGTGCGCGTCTCCTATCTTCTCGCCAACGCCAAGGCGGTCGTTTCCGACCTCCATCCCAATACGCTCGTCGAGCCCGATATGATGGATGCGGTCGAATTTGCCTCCACGGACAAAATCGCCGATGCCTGCTGGCGGCTGATTTCCGACAACTCGGCTCGCCGCGAACTCGAACAAAAGGGCCGAGCCATTTTCCAGAAGCGCGACATCCGCCAGATTCTCGCCCGAGCCATCCAGGCGATCGGCTAGGCCGTCGCCGGCAAATCCGACGTGCAATCCGGGCAGCGCGTCGCCTTGATCGGAATCGTCGAACAGCAGCGCGGACATTCCTTGGTCGTCGCATCCGGCGCCGGCGGCGCCTTCTTCGCCGCGTTCATCAATTTAATCACGGCGAAAATCGAAATCGCCACGATCATAAAATTGATCACGTTATTGATAAACAACCCGTAATTCAGCGTCGTCGCCGGGGTCGCCACTTTGCCCGATGCATCCAAAACCGCCGCCTTCAGCACGATCATCTTTTGCGAGAAATCCACGCCCCCCAGTAAAAGTCCCAGCGGCGGCATCATGATGTCCGTCACCAATGAGGAAACGATTTTCCCGAACGCCCCGCCGATGATGACACCCACCGCCAAATCGACCACGCTCCCCTTCATCGCAAATTCTTTGAACTCCGAAATCAATCCCATAACACAATCCTTCCTTTCCTTTGCCGGTGCCCGTTACCAACCTTCGCCTGCGCGAATGATAACCGCCCCGACAAATTGTCGGCAAATCCGCGTCGGGTAATCGAGAGGGGGTTCGATAATTGGCCGGAATAGGCGATCGGCGGGACGAATTACCGCACGGCGGACGCGGGAACGCGGATGTCGCTGGGATTGCTCTCTTTTTTCAAGACTTCTTCCAAAATGGCGCCGACGCTGTACAGATCGCTGCTCAGCCGTCGGCAATACACCACTTTGTACGTCACGGAAAGCGGATCCTGTTTCTGCTCGCGGGCGAATTGCGCCGAAAAACTGGTGTTTTCCGCGATCGGCGTCGACGTCACCAGGCCGATGCCCTTCATCGAAATATCGCGCACCCACACCACAAACGGCTTGGGTTGGGAATTGCCCTGTGCCACCGGCGCAATCTGCAGGCTGCAGCGCAACCCCACCCGACCCTGAGAACGTTTATCCGAGGAACGGCTCGGCGCGTCACATCTCAGATGATCCAAAATCTGATGATAAAGTTCCGCGGTCAGTTGCAGGCTCATCGACGAAATCCCTTCACCCGTCACAAGTTGTTTCGGCACGCCGACGTGCCGACTATATGACGCATCCATCGAGCCGACTTTTGCCCGTGCGATGTCCAATAAAAGAGGATGTGGATTGGGAGCCGCGCGCGAAGCAAAAAAAGCCGCCGCCTGAGATCCAGTCACGGGTGGGGGGACCCGCACGAATTCAGGCGGCGGCGAGGTTCGGTTTCCGCGGCCGCGCGATCGATGAACCAGTCAAAATCCAAAAAAACGCATCTCGGGAGACGGAGCAATGCGTTGCTTACGCCACGCTCCCGGATGCGGCCATGTAGCCCTTCGTCAACCAACGATCAAGAGGCTCTCCACTGACCCAATCTCATCGGAACATACAAATAGGGAGTGCAGCAAAAATCCAACCGAGCTTCCCGCATAATCGCCTGTGTTGGCTCGACAACACATGGATTTGACGCCGAGCCGCATTTAGGGGAAACCGTCCTATATGCGGGCTTTACCGCGTTTTCAGCCGCCCCGCCGGGGCTTTGGCGTCGGGTGCCTCGGCGTGTATATTTAGTCCCTGGTCCCCAGGGCAGGTTCAGGAGGTGTTCGTTGAGTCAACCGGCGACGTTTGGGCGCGATGTCTGTGTGATCGGCGGAGGAGGCCACGTCGGGCTCCCCCTCGCCCTTACCCTCGCCGATGCCGGGCTCAAAACCGTCATCTACGATATCAACCGGAAAGTCGTCGACATGATCCGCTCCGGCGTCATGCCCTTCGAAGAAGAGGGCGCCGCCGATCTCCTCCCACGCGTCCTCAAACGCGGCACCCTCGAAGCCCAGGCCACTCCCGAATTGCTCTCCGATTGCAAATTCATCGTCCTGATCGTTGGCACTCCCGTCGATGAACATCTAAACCCCCAATTCACCGCAATCCACAAAGCCATCGAGATGTGCAAGGATCACCTCCGCAACGGCCAGGTTCTGATCCTCCGCAGCACCGTCTTCCCCGGCATCAGCAAACTGATCCAATCGCACCTGCACAACATGGGCCTCGACATCGGCGTCGCCTTCTGCCCCGAACGGGTCGCCCAGGGTTTCAGCCTCCGCGAGTTCCGCGAATTGCCCCAGGTCATCAGCGCCTTCGATCCCGCCACCCTCAAGCAAGTGCGCGAACTCTTCGCAAGGTTCACCTCCCAGTTCGTCGAGATTCCGGTCATGGAGGCCGAGCTTTGCAAACTGATGACCAACGCCTGGCGTTACATTCAGTTCGCCACCGTCAATCAGTTCTACATGATCGCCACGGAATACGGATTGGATTTCAAACGCATTCTGCACGCCTGCCGGTACAAATATCCCCGCATGAGCGGCATGCCCGGCCCCGGCCTCGCCGCCGGACCCTGCCTCGTCAAAGACACCATGCAATTAGCCGCCTTCAGCCACAACAAATTCGTCCTGGGCCACTCGGCGATGCTGATCAACGAGGGATTGCCCTCCCATTTAATCGCCCTGGCGAAAAAACGGACCGATCTGACAGGCAAGACCGCCGGAATTCTCGGCATGGCGTTCAAAGCCGAAAGCGACGATTCCCGCGATTCCCTAAGCTACAAGCTCAGAAAGCTCCTGACTCTGGAATGCCGCCGCGTGCTTTGCAGCGATCCCTACGTTCAGGACCCGAATCTGGTACCTTTGGAAAAAGTGCTAGCGGAATCGGACATGATTTTCATCGGAGCGCCGCACAAGCCGTATCGTTCGCTGAAGATCCCCAGCCACAAGGTCGTCGACGTCTGGGATTGTCTGCCGGGCGAATCGTGAGCACTCATTATCACACACTAGGGAAACGACAATCATGAAGGTTTTAGTGACCGGCTCCGCCGGCTTCATCGCGGGATACATGGTTCAGGAACTCCTCTCCGCCGGCCACAACGTCGTCGGCATCGACAATTTTTCCAAATATGGGCAGATCGAAAAGAGCTATCAAAACGACCCCAAATATAAATTCATCAAGGGCGACGCCACCGACGTAAAACTCCTCACCGACCTGGCCGTCGATTGCGATCATTTCGTCGCCTGCGCCGCCCGCATCGGCGGGATCAGTTACTTTCACGAATACGCCTACGATCTGCTGGCCGAAAACGAGCGGATTATCTCCGCCAGTTTCGACGCCGCCATCGCCGCCTTCACCAAGGCCAAACTGAAAAAAATCACCGTCCTCAGCAGCAGCATGGTTTTTGAAAACGCCACCGTATTCCCCACGCCCGAAGGCCATCAAATGGTCTGCCCGCCCCCCGCCAGCACCTACGGCTTCCAAAAACTGGCGTGCGAATATTTCGCCAAGGGCGCTTACGAGCAATACAAATTGCCCTACACCATCTGCCGACCCTTCAACTGCGTCGGCATCGGCGAGCGCCGCGCCCTGGGAGACAAGGACATTCCCAGCGGCAACATCAAGCTCGCCATGAGCCACGTCGTCCCCGATCTGGTTCAGAAAGTCCTCAAAGGCCAGTCCCCGCTGCGCATCCTCGGCAGCGGCAAGCAAACCCGCTGTTACACCTACGGCGGCGACCTCGCGGCGGGAATCGTGAAATGCATTTTCCACCCCGCCGCCACCATGGAAGACTTCAACCTCTCCACCCCCGTCGCCACCAACGTGCTGGAACTGGCCAAACTCGTCTGGGATAAAATTCACGCCAAGGACGGAAAGAAATTTGAATACGTGTCCGACCCACCCTACCCGTACGACGTGCAAATGCGTGTGCCCAATGTTGAAAAGGCCAAGCGCGTCCTCGGGTTCGAAGCCAACACCTCGCTCTCCACGATGCTCGATGAAGTCATTCCGTGGATCAAGCGGGAGTTAGACCACGGCAACATATGAGCGGTCCGTCGCGCAGCCCGACCGAAATCGAGACCGATCCCGTCGCGGCGGAGATTCAATATTTCGACGCCTACGTCGGCGACCAGGGCGATTTCAACCCCTTCACCGACCGCGGCTGGAAAACCCTCCAACGCCGATTCGAACGCTGGGTCGCCGACCCCCTCTCCCGGCAAATGCCCCCCGAACAAGTGCGAGTCCTCGAAATCGGCTGCGGCACCGGCCGCTCGCGCTGCATTTATCAGCGATTCTTGAAGTGTCACATCGGCCTCGATCTGTCCCATCAGGCCGTGCGCGTCGCCGCCGAGCGCTTCCCCGATTCCGGCTGGATGCGCGCCGACGCCTGCGTCCTGCCCTTCGCCGATGAAAGCTTCGACGTCATCGCCTTCAGCAGCGTTCTGCATCACATCCCCAATTATCTGCCAGCCCTGAAAGAAGCCATGCGCGTCCTGCGCCCCGGCGGATGGGTCTTCGCTTACGATCCCAACGTTCTCCATCCCGCCATGGCACTCTTCCGCTGGCCAAAAAGTAAATTGTATATGGCGACCGGCGTCAGCCCCAATGAAAGACCGCTGCACCCCAGACGCCTTCGCCGTCAATATCGAAACGCCGGCTTCCAATACGTCTACCTCCGCTGCCAGGGCGACATCCCCTACCGGCAGGTCGCCCCCGGCCCCATCAACGCCATGCTCTGGGCCTACAACGCCGTCGATTATGTCTGGGAACGCATCGGTCTGGGCCGGCGATTTGGAACCTTCAACATCACCGCCGCCCGCAAAGCCCCCCTCCCCTCAACGCCACCCATCACCGACGGCCCCCCCCCAAGATATTCCGTCGTCGTTCCGGCATACAACGAGGGCCCGAACATCGCCGAGTATTGCCGCAACGCCATCGAAAAATTGCCCCCGAATTACGAATTGCTCATCTGTTACGATTTTGACGCCGACGACACGCTGCCCGCCCTGGCGGCGCTGCCTCCCGAGGCCAAACCAAAAAGAATTCGGCTGATTCGCAACCGCCTCGGCCCCGGCGTCCGCTACGCGATCGAAGCCGGAATGAGCGCCGCCGCCGCCCCCGTCATGGTCGTCATGATGGCGGATGTCTCCGACGATTTTGGCGCGGTCGAGGAAATGGTAAGCCGCGCCGAGGCCGGCGCCGCCGTCGTCTGCGCCAGCCGATACATGACCGGCGGCAAACAACTCGGCGGGCCAAAACTCAAAGGCTTCCTAAGCCGAGTCGCCGGACTAACCCTCTACTGGTTCACCGGACTGGCGACCCACGACGCCACCAACAGCTTCAAAGCCTATCGCCTCGATTTTCTCCGGAAAACTCCAATCGAAAGCACGGCCGGATTCTGCCTCGGCCTGGAACTGACCGTCAAAGCCCATTTCAGCGGCCGCCGCGTCGAGGAAGTCCCCGCCACCTGGATCGACCGCACCGCCGGAATGAGCCGATTCAAGTTGTTCAAATGGCTTCCGAAATATCTCCGCTGGTATTTCCTGGCATTCAGGAGTCGCTGGCTGTAGCCCGAAGGACGGCCCGTGGAATCCACACCTTCAAGCGCCATCACCTCCCCGGTCACAGAAAACCATCCCCCCCGCCGGGCAAGCCAGATCGCCATCGCGGCTGTCTTCTTTCTTTACACACTCTCCGCTTTTATCCCCTGGAACCAGAAGCTCCCGGCGGACGACTTGGACGCCTCCTGGAACGTCGCCCTTCAGTGGGCGCACATCCATCACCTCGATTTTGGCCATGAAATAGTCTTCACCTACGGCCCCTGGGGTTTCGTCCTGCTTCGATATCTCCCCGCCGCCTTCAATTGGACCGTCGCAACTTGGACATTCCTCGGCATCGCCTTCTTCACCGCCATCTGGAACATCTCCGCGCGTATTCCTTCCCCAGTTTGGGCCGCCTTCTGGCTGGCCGTCGTCATCACCATCGCCGGATCGCCAATAGGCACATTCCAGGACGTGCGCCTCGCCATGGTGTGCTGGCTGCTCCTGGTGATTCACTTCTATCTCGACGATCGCCCCCGGCGCCCGGCCAAAACCCTCCTCGCCGTCGCCATGGCCTGGGCTTGCCTGATCAAATTCTCCATGATCGCATTCGCGCTGCCGGTCGTGGTCGCAATCTCCCTCGACCAATTGCTGCGCCGCCGAATTCCCTCCACGCTGCTCGTCTTCATCGCAGCTTATCTCGGCCTCTGGCTCCTCGCCCGCCAACCGCTCGGCAGTTTACTCCCCTACCTTTCGCATTCCTGGAATATCGCCGGCGGCTATGCCGAAGGAGAAGGTCTGATCACCGCCTCGGAAAGCGTCGACATCCCCCTATACCTCACCGCAGGCGCAATGACGCTGATCATCGTCGCGATCCTGCACCCCTGGCCCCGAATCCGCTCCGCCCGAACCCACCGCGATGTCATCAACGAAACTCTCGCCGTCGCCAGCCGCGGCGAAAAACTGGAACTCCAAAAGAGTCTCCTCGGCGCCGCCGGCCTCGTCGGCGTCCTCTTCGCCCTGTTCAAAACCGGATTCGTCCGCCACGATCTTCACGAAATCATCGCCACCGCCTCCCTGACCCTCCTGTCGCTCACGATCGGAGCCGCCATTTGGCCGCGCACAGAATCAATCGCCTCCAGGACCTGGATCGTCATCACCTGCGTCGCCTCGTTCAGCCTGCTGTGCAATTCGGAATTTAATTCGGTCATCGATTTCACGCCGACCATGATGCTGCAATCGATCGCCGAAATCCCCGACTCGGCCCTCACCGCGTTTCGCTGGGCCACCGCCAGCTCAACCCTCCAGGCCCAATACGACCAGCTGCGCCAGCCCCTTCCCGACGCCTTAAAATCGCAAATCCAGGGCACTGTCGACACCTATTCCGCCGGCCAGCGCGCCCTGATCGACAGCGAATTGGACTACTCCCCGCGCCCGATCTTTCAAAGTTATCTAGCCTTCACCTCCGAGCTTTCCCGCCTGAACGCCGATTTCCTCGCCGGCCCGCGCGCCCCCGAAACGATCCTCTTCAACCTCGAGCCGATCGACGTGAACTATCCGTCCCTTGAGGACGCCCAGTCGTGGCCCCAGCTACTGACCCGATACGATCTGCAAGACGCGACGCAATCCCGCCTGGTATTGCGCCGCGCCGATCCCACCCGGGGTTTTACGCTCATTCCCCTGGGCCAGGCCAGCGCGAACATGGGCCACTCGATTCCGGTTCCCCCGTCGGACGACCCCATCTGGGCGACCGTGCAGGTTCAAATTACTCCGCTGGGCAGCTTGATGCGGGCGGCTTACAAACTCCCCGCTCTGCTGATCAACGTCCAACTGCAATCCGGAAAAGCCCCGTTCTATCGGCTTTTGCGCAGTGTCGCCCAAGACGGCTTTTTACTCTCGCCGCTCGTTGACGACCGAATGGAATTCGCCTCACTCTATTCCCAGGATTGGAAGACTGAATTGCAGAATTTGCAAGTCGCGCGCCTCGCCGTCGGGACGCCCACCGGCGTGAGCCCCTATTACGACGAGCAGTACACCGTGCAATTCTACGCCCTGCATTATCCTTACCTGGACGTAAGCGCCGTACCCGGCATGGCCGATTATTGGAGACTGGGGGAATCACCAGCCCCGAACTCCCGTTGAAACCCATCGACCCCACACCTTCGATCCCTCCCCCCAATCCCCCGCACCCCAACCGCGCCTGGGCCTGGAAAATAGTCGGCGTCGCATTATTCCTCTTCACCCTCAGCGCCTTTGTCCCATGGACTTTGCCTCCCCCGCCCGGCGACCTCGACGTATCCTGGAACGTCGTCCTGCACTGGGCGCATCTCCACCACCTGGATTTCGGCCGCCAAATCATCTTCACATTCGGACCCTGGGGCTTCGTTCTCCTGCGCTATCTCCCCGTCAACTTCGGCTCCGTCGTTGCCGCCTGGACGCTCATCAGCGCCGGCTTCTTCGCCGCCATTTGGACCCTCTCCAAAAAATTCTCCTCCCGATTCGGCGCCGCCCTTTGGCTTCTGCTGGTCATCACCCTCGCCGCGACCCCCATTCGGCAATTCCAGGACATCCGCATGTCCGCCATGAGCTGGCTCCTCCTGCTGATTCACTTCTACGTCGACGATCGACCGTGGAAATCGGAAAAGATGATCCTCAGCATCGGGATGGCCTGGGTGAGCCTCATAAAATTCTCCGTCATCTTCATGTGCTTCCCCGTCCTGGCCGTGGTGACGCTCGATCAATTAATCCGCCGTCGGATTCCCTCCACACTGATCGTCTTCATCGCGGCCTACCTGGGCCTCTGGCTAATTGCATGGCAGCCGCTGAGCAGTCTCGGCCCTTACCTGGAACATTCCTGGGCCCTCGCCGGCGGATACACCGAAGGCGTGGCCTACAGCTCGAGCACGGAACTGACCGACGTCACCTTATATCTCGCCGCCGCCGCGATGCTTTTTGCCATGGTCTGCCTCGCGCGCCCAAGGAGTCTCCTCGGCGCGGCCGGGCTTCTCGCAATCCTCTTTCTGGTTTTCAAAACAGGCTATGTGCGTCACGATTCCCACGAGATCATCGCAACCGGCTCCCTCACACTGATGGCCCTGACTTTCGGAGCCGCCATCTGGCCCCAGACCAACCGCGCCGCCCGAGTGTATATCGTCCTGCTCTCAGCCTGCCTGCTCACCCTGACCTCCAGATCAGAGCAGGTCGGCATGGATATCTCCGCACCCGAGTTAGCCGCCAAGAGCCTCGCCCAGATCCCCGATTCCGCGGCCGCCGCCACCGAGTGGGCCACCGGCGCATCCGCATTCCAAAACGCCTACGAAAATCAGCGCCAGTCCCTCCCCTCCGACCTGGCGTCGCAAATCGACGGCACCGTCGACACCTACTCCGGCGGACAAAAAATGCTGCTCGACAGCGCCGAAAACTATAACCCGCGCCCGCTCTTCCAAAGCTATCTCACTTACGTCTCCGCACTCTCAAAATTGAACGCCGATTTCCTCGCCTCCGAAAACGCGCCCCAAACCATCCTCTTCGACACCGAACCCATCGACGGCCACTATCCGTCCGAAGAAGAGGCCCTCTCCTGGCCCCAGCTACTTACGCGTTACGACCTGAAAGACGCCTCCGGCGATCGTCTCGTCTTGCGCCGTTCGCCCCAGCCGCGCGATTTTCAACTCAACCTCCTGGACCACCGCACCGCCCCGATGAACCAATGGATCGGCGTCCCCGCATCCGACGGACCCGTCTGGGTCCAATTGCAGATTCGCCTTACGGCCCTGGGCCGCCTCATGCGCGCCATCTACAAAGTTCCCACTCTAACGATGACCGTCGACCACAACGGCCAGCGCATCCAAAGTTTCCAATTAATGCGCGACGTCGCCGCCGCCGGATTCCTCCTCTCCCCCCAGATTTCCGACCGCGTTGGTTTCGCCATGCTTTATTCCAACGATTGGAAGGACGTGCTCGGAGATTTCCAGGTCGCTCATATCGCGATAACCGCCGGCGATTCCGGGACCAGCGCCTGCTTCGATCCGAATTTCGACGTCTCCTTTTACGATCTTCAATTTCCCCACCAGGACATCTCCGCCGTCCCCGGCGCCGCCGATAGCGCAAACCTGACGCGCCTCGTCGGCAAGATGACGGTCGTGCAATCCGACGCTTCCCTGATGCTGGCCTCCGACGACGGCGGAAAAATGGTCCTCCTCGCCCCCGCCATGAGCCGCCTCATGTTTCCCGTTCCCCCCGGCGCAACCGGCCTGGATATCGGTTTCGGAATCATGCATTCGCAAGCGGTTCATTCCGACCCCAACGACGCCGTCACTTTCCGCGTCTACACTGCCCAGCGCCTCACCAGCGGCGGAATTAATATCGTCCCCCTCTGGACTCGCCCCCTGGACCCAACCCTGCAGCCGCCGGATCGCGGACTTCAGACCGCCCATATCCCTCTGCCCGCGTCCCCCCAGGTTTCCAACGTTCTGCTCGAAGTCGAACCCAACGGGCCGCACGCGTTTATTCCTTCGTATTGGACGGACGTCCAATTTCATTGAAACTGTTACGAGGAGAGCCGGGGAAATTTCCGTATGAATTCGATCGATCCAGCATCTTCGGGAAGCCCTCCAACCGGCTCCGTCGGGCCATCCACAAGCGCCAGGCCCACGCGCTCCTTTCGATGGATGGCCGTGCTGGTCGTTTTGTTCCTCTTCAATTTCTGCGTCTTCGCCCAATGGAATCGCCCGCTGCCCCCGCCGGGAGAAGATGAATTAGACGCCTCCTGGCTCATGGTCCTCCACTGGGCGGAATTGCACCACGTCCATTTCGGCCTGGATTTGGTCTACACCTACGGCCCATGGGGTTTCGCCCTCCAGTGGGGCCTGCCCGGCACCTTCCCAAAACTCGCCGCCGCCTGGCTCCTCATCTCCACCGCATTTTTCGTCTCCCTGCTTCGCCTCTCAAGCTACCTGACCCGCGACCGATTGCTCGCCGCCTTTTGGCTCATCATCGTGATCCTCCTCGCCGGACTCCCCATCATCATGGTCGACGCGCGCCTGCTCATGATGAGCTGGCTCCTCCTCCTCACCCATTTTTTTGTCGACGATTCTCCCTGGACAGCCGACAAGGTGCTCTTGACCGTCGCCGCCGCGCTGGTCGGCCTCATGAAGTTCTGGCTCTTCGTCGCTGCCGTTCCAGTTGTTGTAGTGATTGGCGCCGATCAATTATGGCGCCGCCGCCTCCCCTGGACTCCGATCCTTTTCGCCGCCGCCCTCGCCGGATTCTGGCTCGCCGCCCGCCAACCCCTCGGCAACTTCGGAATCTATCTACAGCATTCCTGGCAAGTCTCCAATGCCTATACC
>JBEKPV010000002.1:0-63090 GCA_049520395.1 Tepidisphaeraceae bacterium | reverse complement strand
GCGGTCGGCAAGGCGCTTCGGCGCGGCATCAAGACTCTCCCCGAGTCTCTAATGAAATTCGCGCCAAAAGCCGCATAAAAAAACATGAAGGCGCCGTGTATGCAGCGCCTTCACGCCATCAACTTCAAGGGCAACGATCTTTACTCGACGACCGACGGCTGATGCGCCGCCGCGCGAGCCTGGCTTTCGGCTTCCGTGCGCGGATGGGCCCGCAGCACGCCGTCTTCCATGACCGTGCGAATTTTCGCCAGCGCCTTATTTTGAATCTGCCGCACGCGCTCTTTGGTCACGCCGATTATCTTGCCGACTTCTTCCAAAGTCAGCGGCGATTCCTTTTCCTGCTCCCAATTGAAACGGCGGCGTATCACCGTCTGTTCCACGCTGGAAAGATCGGCCAGATTGCCGTCCACGATCGCCTTGAGTTCATCAATGCAATCGTCTTCGATCTGATCGCGCCGACGGTCGGCCCAATCGCTCTTTTCCAGATCGGGCTCAAATTCCACCGGGAAGCGCATCCGCAATTTCGAGGCCTTCATCGCCGTTCGGCTAAAAGCCTTGAGAATCGCGCGGCACGCATAGGTGCTGAATTTAAACCCGCGGTCGGCGGAGAATTTATCCACCGCCCGGAGCAGGGCCATATTCCCTTCGCTGACCACTTCCGCGAAATCGACGTCGCCCAGGCGGGTGCGCTTCGCCATCGCCAGCACCAGCGCCAGATTGGTGCGAACCAGATATTCGCGGAAATGTTCAAATTTTCGATGCCATTCGACCATCTCGTTGGCCGTCCGCAGCGTGATGCCGTCGCGGGCGATCGTGCGCTGCAGGCTCTGCAAGCGCTTCTTGGCATAGTTGAAGCGCAGGAACATCAGCCGCTCTTCCGGACCTTTCATGAGGTGCGGCGGGGATGAACTGGCGTCATGGCCGGCATCATCCCGCGTCGGCTGATACCAACTGGTCAGGGGCAGCTCGCGCTCGGCATCGGGAGTAAATAACTCCCGTTCCACGTTCTTGTGCCGAAACGTGGGACTATCCATAAATGCGTAATTCTCTCCGAGTAACTGCGCAACCCGCTGCCGCAAGGCACGCGGGATCGGGGCTGCTCGGGTTGCTTGAGTCTTCGTCACGCTCACCATATGTCACCTCCAGCTTCCCTAAACGTCCTTCCCCACACCTACCATGCAAATCCCATTCTACTAGTTACAACAAATAATACGGGACCTTGCAGTGGCTAGATTAATACGTCGGCATTTCGGGGCGGTTCATATTGTAAGTGACTGAAAATATTGGGGTAATGATAAAAACGTCCGTGCTTTATTTCACAATTGGTTACTGGACATGGAACGATCTCTATGCCGGTTATGCCGCCTGGATTGGCGGCTAAATGCCTCGGCGGCTAATCTGACCTGCCAAAAGAGGACCCCATGACACCTCCGGTGCGCAAAGTCTGTTTGGGCGGGAGTTTCAATCCCGTGCACTACGGCCATTTGCTCTGCGCCCGGGCCGCCGCCGAGGCGGTGGGGGCCCAAAAAGTGGTTCTGATCCCCACGGCGGTCTCCCCACTTAAGATGCAAGAAAGCGATTTGGCGCCCGCCTCCGACCGCCTGGAAATGTGCCGCCTGGCGACCGCAGGCATAGCCGATTTTGAACTCGACGACCGGGAAATTCGCCGGGGCAACGCCAGCTTCACGATCGACACCGCCCGCGAATTGAAAAAATCGGGATGGAGCGAAGTGACCTGGCTGATTGGGGCCGACTTGCTGCCGGGCCTGCCTAAATGGCACGAATCCGATGCATTGCTGAATGAAGTCCGCTTCGTGCTGATGGCTCGCCCGCGGTGGTCGGTTGGGGGGGTGGATTTGCCGGTGAAATACGCCGCCCTGCTGAAGAACGTGGTTCCGGTGCCGCAGATCGACATTAGCGCCAGTGAAATCCGGCGTCGGCTGGGCGCGGGTTTGCCGATCGATTTTTTCACGCCTCCGTCGGTGGTGCGGTATATCCGGGATCGTGGGCTGTACCGGTAGCATGATCAATCAATACGACATCGCGTATGGCGTTGGGGTTGGGCTGGCGGCTCCATTTTGGCTGCTCAACCCGTCGGCGCGACGAAAGGTTTTTTCGGCTTACCGCCAGCGCATGGGGCACGTCGCGCCGCGCGATGTTTCCAATACGGCGGTCATGATCCACGCCGTCAGCCTTGGCGAAATCAACTCCACCCGGGTACTGGTCGATTCCCTGCGCGCGGCGCGGCCGGGTTTGCAGTTCATCGTCTCGGTCACCACCGAAACGGGTTTCGCCCGCGGGCGCGATCTTTACGGCGCCGCCCCCGATGTGACACTGGTGCGCTTCCCGCTCGATTTTTCCTCCGCGGTGGATCGGCTGCTGGACACCCTGCGCCCGGCAGTGGTTGTGCTTCTGGAATTGGAAGTCTGGCCGAATTTCATTCACGGATGCGCGACTCGCCACATTCCGGTGCTCTTGATCAATGGCCGCGTCTCCGCCGGGAGCTTCGGCCGATACCGAATGGCCCGGCCGATCCTGGGCGGAGTCTTTCGCGGGCTGGATCGCGCCTGCGTGCAGGACGAAACCTATGCGATCCGATTCAGGGAATTGGGAGTCCCGCCCGATCGCGTAATCGTGACCGGCACCATGAAATTCGATACGGCGCAGATTGGCCAGCGCATGGACGGTCAGGAAGAATTAGCGTCGGCCGTCGGTTTGTCGTCGGGAGCGCAGCGCATCTGGGTTTGCGGGTCCACCGGGCCGGGCGAGGAGGCAATTCTTCTGCCGATTTACAAACGCCTGCTGGAGCGTTTCGCGGATTTACAGCTGGTGATTGTGCCGCGGAAGCCGGAGCGATTTGATGAAGTGGCGCGCTTGATTCAATCGGGCGGATTTGGACTGATTCGTAGATCAAATCCGCAGCCCGTCGGTCCGTCGCCGTCGGTTGTTCTGGGGGACACCATGGGCGAATTGCGTAAATTCTACGCCCTGGCAGATTTGGTATTCGTGGGGCGGACGCTGGTGGATCAGGGTCCCAAGCAACATGGCAGCGATATGATCGAGCCGGCGGCCCTGGGCAAGCCTGTGATCGTTGGGCCCTTTACCGCGAATTTCGCCGATGCGATGGAACGATTCAGCTCCGCGCGAGCAATCGAAGTGATTGCCGATCCGTCTGGATTGGAAGTGTCCGCCGCACGGCTGCTAGCGGAGCCGCAAAAGGCACGCGCGATGGGGGCCGCTGCCCAGCAGGTCGTCCGCGAGTCACAGGGGGCGACTCAGAGGCACGTCAAGATCATCCTTGACGCACTTCAATCCGTGTAGACGATAGTAGCGCTTCAATTAGATCGAGAGAGCAGCATCATGGCGGACGAATGGTTTTATACTGATAACGGCGTTCAGGCCGGTCCGGTCGAGTTTTCGGTTCTCCAGCAAATGGCCGCGGCCGGAAAAATCCAGCCGAGCGAACTGGTCTGGAAGCAGGGCATGCCCAACTGGACCGCCGCCGCGACCATCCCCGGGCTTTTCCCAGCCGCCCCATCGCCTGCGCCGGCCTCGCCCCCTCCGGGCGCGGTTCCTCCGCCGGTGCTGCAGGGATACCCGATGCCCATGCCCGGCGCGCGAAGCTATTTCCGCATGGCCAGAAATTCCATGATCTTTTCCCTGATCGGCCTGGCTTGCTTCGGACTATTCGGCCTGGGCTTCGTCTGGGGAATCCTGGGCATCATCTTCGGCGCGATGGCCCTCAGTGGCATGGGAACTACCGGAGACAAGCGTGGCCAAGGGATGGCCGTCATCGGCCTGGTCCTCGGCATCTTCGATCTTCTTATCCGGTTCACCGCCCTGGGCGTTTACTTGCACCGATTCCACCGTTGAATTCGCGGTTCACGGCACCGCCGCCTGCTCCGCGCTGCAATTGGCGCAGTCCGCCGTTGCACACGGTTCCACATGCGCCGTGGCGTTCGATTCGCCCAAAGCCTGCTCGATTTCATATTCAATGGCGCTGGCGGCCCGGTGCCCGCGCTGCACGTTCCACCATGCCGGGACCATGATGTGAAAATCGACCCATACCCACCGGCCGTTGTGCCGGTGACGAACCTTGTGATAGCTGCAAATCCGCGGCTCGGCGCCCCTCGGGCCCAGATGACTGTCCAAAATCTTGCGCAACAGTTTTTGACTGGCGGCGTCCTGCTCGTCCATCAATCCCGCGGCCGATTTGCGGATCAACCCGTACGATAGATAAGCGATGTAACCCGCAACAAGCAGCGCCGCTACACTGTCGATCCATTTCCATCCGGTGTAGCGCACCAGCAAAAGCGCCCCCAGAACCACAGCGCTATCCACGGCGTCGCTGAAGAGATGCGTTCCATCCGCCACCAAAGTCAGCGACCCGGTTCGCGTGCCGATCTGCCACAGCAACGCCCCGACCAGGCAGTTGAGCAGGCAGGCGATTGTCATCAGCAGCAGCCCGACGCCCAGTTCCGCGATGATCGGCGATTGCCCGATGAGCAAAGCCGACGCCACTTTTCCGGCGATCAGCACCGCCGCCAGGAGCATCATTCCGCCTTCGAGGCCCGCCGAAAAAAATTCGACTTTCCCGTGCCCGTAGGGATGCTCCTTGTCCGCCGGGCGATGCGCCAGTGTGATGGAATAGAGCGCGAACGCGGAGCCGACGACGTTCACGATGTTCTCGACGGCGTCGGAAAAAATCGCGTTGGAATGCGTCAAAAAATAGGCGATGAACTTCACCACTAGGAGGAAAATGCTCAGCCCCAACGACAAAAGGGCCGCGCGTTTTTCCGTCCCGGAAGAGGCAACGGGAATGGCTCCGGGTTCAGGCATCGGTCAGATAGACGGGATTGTATGGCAAAGCCGCGCCATGGCCACGCCCGGGTTTTTGGAGGCATTTTTTGCCCGCCCAATAATTTCATTAATAATCCAATTACCCTCACGAAACCTTGTTTATCTTTGCGCAATGCAAATAATTGGGATTTACGATGTGGCCGAACATGGAGGAGTATGCGGAGGTAATATGAGTCGCATTGGCAGGGACAGCCGACCGTTAACTAAATTACAAGTCTTACGTCGCTGGGTTATGGAACATCTGGGTTCTGACCGTCACGAGCGACGCGTCAGTGCCATCGCACGCCGATTGGTGTCGGTCACCAGCACACTTCACGATCTGGAAACCCGCGAGCTCCGCCTATTGCGGATGGCGTCGCTGGTGCACGATGTCGGTCGTCATGCCGGGGAAAGGGAGCACCCCTCGGTTGGGGCGGACATGCTCCTAGACGACGATTCGCTCCCCCTGAAAAACCGCCATCGCCGGGCCCTAGCTTATCTTACGCTCTATCACCGAGACGAAGTTCCGGATGTGGGTGAGGAACTGGTTCTGCGCCGCGGCGACAATGCCGAGCGCCTGCGGCTGGTGCTGGCCTTTTTGCGTGCCGCCGACAGCCTGGACAGCCGGTCGCTCCCCGCCCCCAAACTGCTCATTCGCCGCCGGGGCCGGCGTTTACGGATTGTCTGCCGGGTTCCCCAAGATTCCGCCAAGGCCCGCCGAGTCTTCGCCCGCCGGAAGAAATTCCGGCTCCTCGAAGAACTGCTCGGGTGCAAGGTCGACCTGATCGTGACCCCCCGTCGCCGACTCAAAATCGCGGCCTAAGGCTCATCAAAAAACCGCGCTATTCCTGCCGCCGCAATTCGAAGATTCGGATCGGTTTCATTCGCCCTTCGATTTTTTCATCTTCCTGCGTTAACCCCCAACCTCGCGCTCGAATCCAGGGCATAAATAAATCCCCGGTTTGCCGTCCCGGCTCGCCGAGCAGGATCATGCCCTCCGGGGCCAGATGCGCTGTCCAGAATCTTTCCAGGTGCTCCCACTGCGGGCGCTCATAGAGAATGTCGGAGCCGAGGATCAAATCAAAATCTTCCGCGAGTCGATCCGTGCGCCAATCCAATTGCCGTGTGCGAACGCGCGATGCAAAGGCCAGCGTATTCAATCGCGCGAACAGAAGCGCCGGCGATTCGAGATCGGCGAGCAAGACTTCCGCGCCACGCGCGGCGGCGGCGGCCCCGGCGAGTCCCATGCCGCAGCCGAGATCCAGCACACGCCGGCCGCTAAGCATCGGCATGCGCGACAATCGCGCCGCCAGGCCCGCGGCGCTTTCCCATAACTCCGCCCAATACGGAAGATGCGGCGGATCGGCCAGACGCACGCCCGTCAATCTCTCCCGGCGATCCTCCTCGGCGATGATCTGATCCAGCACCCGATCCGGATCGGCGACGCGCGTGAATTCCAACTCTAGATCGCCAAATCGGCGCGATTGACTGACCACCGGCCAAAGGCGACGGATCCGCTCCAGCAGCCGGCGACGAACCGTCGTTGCATATTCTTGCTGAAACATGGAGAGGGCGGGAGCAGTCATCGAGTTTGATATTACCAAAACAGCTTGGATTTCCAGCCCCTCTGCTGCTATGCTTCAGCAGTATCCGGCGACTCAGGGATGCCGGATTTGGAGCGTTTTTCCGTGTTTAGAGCCTTGGTATTGGCGGTGGGAGCGGTCGCGCTAGCGGCTTTGGCGGCTTGCAGTTCCAAGCTGGAAACGGGTTACGAGCCGGACAAGCTCGACATGTCACTGGCACAGCGCAAGGCGCTATACGCCGATCCTTACAGCCAGGAAGCCCAGGACGCCCAGTCCGATCAAGGCGGCTCCCAGGAGGGCAGTGATTTCCACCGCCCTGGCAGTTATTGATTTGGTCCATGGGTTGGAACGTCCCGTCTAAGCGACATAAAATCGTCAGGAGTAGATTTGTCCGCCATCGAACCAAGGCAGTTCGTCCAATTAGTTGAGCCGCTTCTGGCGAAGCAGGATTTGACGGGGCTTTTGAATCTGCTCAAGACGCGCTGGTCGCCGGATCAATTGCGCGATTTGCTCCGCTCCGAGCATGTGGATGCGAAAAAAGTGGCCCTGCTGGCGATGGCGCTGGTGGGGCCAAGTTGTTGTGTGGAGGAGTTGTCGCTGCAATTGCGCGACCCGGACCCGGTGATTAATCAGTTGGCCGAGCACGCGTTGTGGGCGATCTGGTTCCGCAGCGGCAAATGCCAGCAGGCGAATCAGATGGTATGCCGGGGGGCCGAAGCATTGGATTCCAAGGATTTCGACGGGGCGATTGAACTTTTCAACCAGGCCATCCGAACCGATCCCGATTTTGCCGAAGCGTATAACCAGCGGGCGATCGCATATTATCTGATGGAGGATTATCCCAAAAGCGTGGCCGACTGCCGGCGGGCGATTTTGAGGATGCCCTGCCACTTCGGAGCCTGGTCCGGCAGCGGACATTGCCACGCCCACCTCAATGAAATCCCCCAAGCCATGGAATGTTACGAAAAAGCCCTCAGCATCAATCCCCACCTCGCCTGCGTTCGTGAAACTGTCGAAGAATTGCGAAAACAGCTGTAAAATAGAACCAAATAAATGCTGCCGCCTAATACGGGAAAATTCCTGGAGGCCGTCCGGCGTCGGATCACGCTGATTCGATTGCTGGAGAGCGTGGGAATTTCATGCGCGGTCGCCTCGGGATTAGGGGCGGTTTTGGTCTGCGCGATCGGATGGCGGGGCGAATCAGGCGCCGCCGCGGCCGCGGCGATGCTCGGCCTGGGTATTTTCAGCGGACTGGTTTGGGGCATGATGCGGATTCCGACTTTGCCCGTCGCCGCCGCCGAAGCGGATCGGCAACTGGGGCTCTCGGAATTGCTCGGAACCATACTGCGCTGCGATTCCACCGGCGATTCCTGGGCGCAAGCCGTCGCGGCCATGGCCGAGGATCGTTGCAAAAATCTCCGCCCCGCGGAACTCATCATTGCCAGATTGGGCCTGCGATCCTGGGGCGGCGTCGGTTTGTCGGCGGCTTTGCTGATGACATTGGCCCTGCTCACCGCCCGCCCCGCCGAACTGCGCGCCGAATTACAAAATCCCGAAAGCTCATCCAGTGCGATCGCGATCGCGGATTTGCCGATTCCGATCGTTCCGACGCAATTGCCGCCGGTTATTCCCTCGCGGCCGGCCGTGCCCGGCGCAGCCGATGCGGGTTTTGATCGACCGATCGAAAGTCAGCAGCCCGCCGACTCATCGTCCTCGGCGCCGTCTGCGGATAATCGGGCCGAGTTTCAGGCGGCGAGCTATTCCGGCGCGGGCGATGGCTTATCGATCACGCCGGGATCGCATTGGCATCTAGAAGCGAACAGCAGCGCTTCCAGCGATGCCCCCGGCTTCGGCCCGGCCTCCGCTGGCGGCCAATCCAATTCGCACGCCGCCACCTCGGGCCATGTGGTCGGTGACTCAACTTCAGCCGGACCATCCGTCCGGCATGCCCCAGTATGGCATTCCGCCGGCGGGGCGGTCGCCACAGGCCGGATGCCCACGAACGGTCACGTCCCCGATTGGGCGGCCGATCTGGTTCAGGATTATTTCCAGAGAGATTGATTCCCGGTCAGCAGGGAATAGGCCTCGATATAGCGCTGCCGCGTTCCCATCACGACTTCCTCCGGCAACGCCGGGGCCGGCGGATTTTTATCCCACGTCTGCTTCTCCAGGTAATTCCGCACAAATTGCTTGTCGAAACTCGGCTGATCCTGCCCCGGCTCGTATTGATCGGCCGGCCAGAATCGACTGCTGTCCGGAGTCAGGACTTCGTCGATAAGGATTAATCGCCCGTCGGGAAGTCGCCCGAACTCGAATTTGGTGTCGGCGATAATCACGCCGCGCGATTTGGCGTACTCCGCCGCTTGCGAATAGAGCGCCAGCGTTCGATCCCGCAGCAAGCTCGCCGTGGCGGCTCCGATCCCCAGCGCGGCTTCTTCGTAGGTGATGTTGATGTCGTGCCCCGTCTCCTCCTTCGTCGCCGGCGTGAAAATCGGCTTGGGCAATTGCTGGCATTGCTTCAACCCCGCCGGCAACGAGATTCCACAGACGGTTTGCGATGCCTTGTATTCCTTCCACCCGGACCCGGTGATGTAACCCCGGGCCACGCATTCGATCGGGACGACCGACGCCTTCTTCACCAGCATCGATCGCCCCGCGATCTGATCCGAAAACGGACTGAGCGATTTCGGATAATCCGAAACCTCCGACGCGATCAGATGGTTTTCAAATTGCTCGTGAAATTTCGCGAACCAGTAAAGGCTCAGAGCCGTGAGCACTTTTCCCTTGTCGGGAATTCCGTTGGGCATCACCACGTCAAAGGCGCTGATCCGGTCGGTCGCGACGATAAGGAGGGTTTGGCCCAGATCGTAAACATCGCGAACCTTTCCGCGCCGGACGGGGAAGGGGAGTGTCGATTGCAGCAGAGGTTTATCCATAATCCGCAGATTACGGATTGATCGGCGCCTGGACAAGTCCCAGTGCGTCCAGATTCAATCCGCGCCGGCCGCAGATTCCAACCACGGCTTCCCCGTTGTTACCGAGCGTCTGCTGAAAATTCCCCGTCGGCATGCCGCACCACGGGCTGGTGTACGTGTCCTTAGGATCGATTTTTCCGTCCTTCAGGCGGACGTAGATGATCTGAATCGCGTTAACGCATCGATCCGAATCGACCGTCATTCCGCCGACGATATACCCGTCGTTGGCCATTTCAATTTCCTTTCCGACCGGGAAACTTTCGTCCGTCGACGCATAGATCGGCTCGAGCGTGTGCAGGATCGGCTGGCCCATCCAATTGGCCACCGAATAGCGGAATCCGATCACCTGGTCGCCGGCGGTGCGCGCGGTGGTGAAGGGACTGCCCCCGGAGCCACCCACGATTTCCGTCTCGTCGCACCCGTCGGGGGTTCCCGGGCGGTTGGCGATTCGCTCCAATAGCGCGATGCTGGAACCGCCTACCTGCCCGTCGGGCATCGCGGCGGCCGAAGCTTCCACTTCGATCACCCCGTAATTGGTATATAAAACTTCAATCCACCGGTACCGTTCGTTGCCGCGACTGCTGGCCGGCGGCTTTTGATCCCGTGGAAAGGCGCGAACTTCCATCGGCTTGAGCACGCCCTGATCGAACAGCGCCTGCAACTGCTTATCCTGATCCATCGTCAGCACATCCCGAACCTTCCGGCCGAAATCGCTTAACGTATGCTGTACCGGCTCCACATACACGATCCCTTCGATCTGAAAATCCAGCCGGTTTCTCAGATCGCTCAATAGCGTCAACTGCCCAGCGTCGGGATGCAGGTAGTCCCGCAGCTTTTCCGAAAATAGAACCGTGCATTCATCGGCGATGCCCATCGACTTTGAATCCAGCGGCGGTTTGTCCGCCGGCTGCGTCGCCGGGGCATCCCCCAGGCCGATTAGCGCAACCAGCAGCAATGAAAATTGCAGTCCCGCGCGCATGAGCCGAAATCCATCGTAAATCGGTCTCGCCAGGCGGGCAAGAATTTCTTCCCCTTTGAGCGGCGTGGCCGCTCCATTAAGATGCGGTGGCGGCGGTAGTTGCTATGCCCATCAAATTCGAGATTTATCGCGACGGATATCGGCTGACGCAGTTCACGCCGATAGCCGCGATGGCGGTAGGACCCGAGAGCGTCCCGCTGCCGGCCGAGGTCTTTTTCCGCGACGGCCATCTCGTCGTCCACCGCAGCGATGAATACGCCCTGGGGGTCGCGCTGCTCTGGGATATGGGCAGTGCCGGCTCGTTTCACATGGAGACGACGCGCGTTCAACCGCGGGAAAAGGCTTACAACCTCAACGTCGAACTGGCTCGCGCCCGCCTCATGAAGATCGTGCAGAAGCAGGAGGATTGGAATCTATTCGATTTTCCGACCAAGGCGGAGAAGTTCACGCAGTTCAACCTGCGGTTCCGCGAGGCGCAGTCGCTCTTTGCCGAAGCGCTGGGGAAGGCCGGCACGCCGATCGAGGCGGCGAAATTGGCGGATCAGTCGCTGGCGATTTCCGTCGAACTCTCCGAGCAATTGGCTGTATTTCACGGCGAGTTGCTGATCAACCGCCGCAAGGCGGCCAACGGGTTCGTAAAGCACATCTTCGGCTGCCGCGTCGATCCGCTCGTTCAAAATCAAAAATATCGGGAGACGGCCGTCAGCGGTTTCGATTACGCGGTGCTTCCCACGCGCTGGAAACAAATGCAGCCCCAGGAGCAGACCTTCGACGCCGCCGCCACCGATGAATGGGTCGAACTCCTGGAAAAAAAACGCATCCCGATCATTGCCGGCCCGCTGATCGATTTAACCGAAGGCGAAGTCCCCGATTGGATGTACATCTGGGAGCACGATGTCGACACCCTGCGCGAACTGGCGCACGAACACGTGCAGCGCGTGGTCACCCGCTACCGGAAAAAAGTCTCCGTCTGGAACGTCGTGGCGGGCATGCACACCAACAGCGTCTTCACCCTGAGCTTCGAGCAGATCATCGAACTGACGCGCCTGCTCGTGGCGGAAGTGAAAACGCTCCTGCCGACGGCCCGAACGGTTGTGACGGTCAAGCACCCCTTCGGCGAATATCATTCTCGAAGCCGCGCCAGCGTGCCGCCGATGCTTTACGCGGAGATGGTGGCGCAAGCGGGGATCAGTTTCGAGGCGTTCGGGCTGGAGTGGGAGATGGGCGTCCCCCTGCCGGGGTTGTTTACGCGCGATCTGTTCCAATTCAGCAGCATGCTCGACCGATTTTCGGCGCTGAGCCGGCCGGTCTTTTTGACCGGGCTGGGCGTTCCCGGCCGGCCAGGACCGGACCCGGAGGACACCTCGGAAGGCAAACTTGACCCTGCCCAGGCCGGCCGATGGAAGCGGCCGTGGGACCCGGAACTCCAGGCCGAATGGATTGACGCCGCCTATCGGATCGCGCTCAGCAAGCCGTACATTGAATCCATCGCCTGGGGGAATCTGGCGGATATGAACCCGACTCTACCGGCCGGCGGGCTGCTCGACGGGATGCTCAAACCCAAGCCCGGGTTCACCAAAATCCAGGAGTTGCGCGAACATTTCCATCAGTTCCAGCGAAAGGGCTGAGATGGCGGGGGCCCCCGACGGGATCTGGACCGTCTCCCAGCGCCGCGGCCTGATCGCGCTGATGGCCCTGGTTACCGCGATCCTCGCCCTTCGACTCCTTAACAATCGACAGACAGTCGCCGATCCCGAACCCCCCCAGGGTCCTGCCGCCGACGAGCTTCAGGACCGGATCGATCCCAACGTCGCCACCGCCCCGCAGCTGGCCGCCATTCCCGGCATCGGGGAAAAACGCGCCGAGGCGATCGTCGCGTTCCGCGGCAATTATGCCCGCCTTCATCCCGGAAAAACGGCCTTTTCTGACGCCCGGGATTTAGAGCGAGTTACCGGCATCGGCGCCGCCACTGCCGAGGTGATCGAACCCTATTTGTTTTTCCAGCCGACCGCGGCGACCCGCTTCTGAATGATTTTGCGGGGTATAATCCCGGAACATGCGACAGTTCGAAGTGGTCAGTCCATATAAGCCCGAGGGGGATCAGCCGCAGGCGATCGACAAACTGGTCGCCGGCGTTCTGGACGGGCGAAAATTCCAAACCCTCATGGGCGTGACCGGTTCGGGAAAAACATTCACCATGGCCCACACCATCGCCCGGCTCAATCGGCCGACCTTGGTGATCTCACATAACAAGACCCTGGCCGCGCAGCTTTACGAGGAATTCAAGGAGCTGTTTCCGAATAATGCGGTCGGGTATTTCGTCAGTTATTACGATTACTACCAGCCCGAAGCGTACATTCCGCAGCGGGATATTTATATCGAGAAGGACGCCAGCCGGAACGACGATCTCGACCGCCTGCGATTATCGGCGACCAGCAATCTGGTGAGCCGCAACGACGTCCTGCTGGTCGCCTCGGTGTCGTGCATATTCGGCCTAGGCTCGCCGGTCGATTACAAAGCGTCCGTTCTGCCCCTGCGGCGGGGGGAAACCGTCGATCGCGACGAAATGCTGCGGAAACTGATCGATCTGCAATATTCCCGCAACGACGTCGACTTCCGGCGCGCGACGTTCCGCGTTCGCGGCGACGTGGTGGAACTGCATCCGTCCTACGAGGAATTCGCCTACCGCATCGAATTCTTCGGCGACGAGCTGACCGCCATCGACGCGATCAATCCCCTCACCGGCGAAGTGCTCAGCAGCGAGCAGCAGGTCTTCATCTATCCCGCCGTGCATTACGTGATTCCCGAGGACCGCGTGCAGGAGGCCGTGCGCTCGATCCGCAAGGAACTCGAAGAGCAGGTGATGCATCTGCGCGGCCAGGGCAAGTTGCTCGAAGCCCAGCGATTGCTCGCCCGGACCAAATACGATCTGGAGATGATTTTGGAGGTCGGTTACTGCTCGGGGATCGAGAATTACAGCCGTCATCTGGACGGGCGCAAGCCGGGGGAAAAGCCGTACACGCTGATCGATTATTTCCCGAAGGATTTTCTGCTGATTATCGACGAATCGCACGTGACTTTGCCGCAAATACACGCCATGTACAACGGCGACCAGCAGCGCAAAACGGTCCTCGTGGACCACGGCTTTCGCCTGCCGTCGGCCCTGGACAATCGCCCCCTGAAATTCGAGGAATTCCAGGAGATGTGGAAGCAGGTGGTATACGTCTCGGCCACGCCCGGAAAATTCGAGTTGGAAAAAACCGGCGGAGAAGTGGTCGAGCAGGTGATCCGCCCGACCGGCCTGGTCGATCCGGTCATCGAAGTTCATCCCGCCCAGGGGCAGGTTCCGCATCTGCTGGAGCAAATCCGCCAGCGCGCCGCCGCCGGCGAGCGCGTCCTGGTGACGACATTGACCAAGCGGCTGGCCGAGGATTTGAGTGCCTACATTCAGGAGGGCGGAATTCGCGGGCGGTATCTTCACAGCGAAATCCAGACACTGGAGCGAGTCGAAATTCTCGGCGATCTGCGCAAAGGGGATTTCGACGTATTGGTCGGAATCAATTTGTTGCGCGAAGGATTGGATTTGCCGGAGGTCTCGCTGGTGGCAATTTTGGACGCCGACAAGGCCGGATTTTTACGCAGCGAAACTTCGCTGATCCAGACGATCGGCCGGGCCGCGCGCAACGTGAACGCCAAGGTAATTCTCTACGCCGATCAGATCACCCCCGCTATGCGAAAAGCGATCGACGAAACAGAACGTCGGCGGGCGACGCAATTGCGATACAACGCCGAGCACGGGATTACGCCGCAGACGATTCAGAAGGCGATCCGCACCGGCATCGACGCCGAGACGCGGGCTCGCCGCGCCGCCCGCGAGGCGATTCATGAAAATCCCGAGCAGTTTGATCAATCCGAGTTGGTCCGATTGCTCGAGGCGGAGATGCTGGAGGCGGCAAAAAATCTGGAATTCGAACGAGCGGCGCAGTTGCGGGACAAGGTGAATGAATTGAAAGGCCTCCCGGTAATCCGCAGCGGCCGCGAATGGGAGCCGCAGGTGACGGATTCGGATCAGCGCGTGAAAATCTGGCAGCCGCGCGGGAAAGGGCGAGGGGGCAAGCGGACAGCGACCTAGCGCGAGGATTTTTGATGGCATGCGCAATCAAACGGAGTAAACTTTTTGTCCGTGGTGCGCTACCATTTTGGCTTGGTTTTAAGTTTCATCATCATCGCGCTTTGCGCCGGCTGCGAGGTGCATCATGAGGGGACGGTGGATGTCTCATTCAATCCTGATGGGCAAGGCGCGGGGGCAAACGAACGGCTCCGCAGTTGCGCTTCAGTCAGGAGTTGCGTTTTTTAGCACTATGCGCTAAAGTAGTAATAATGGCGATTGGCAGCTATCGCGATCGGGGAACCCGCGATATCGCCGCCGGTGTCAATTCCAAGATGGCGCGGCGTCGGCTGCCCGTGGTACTTCATGAGTCGGCCAGAAAGCGGATGGCGTATCTTGCGGCCGCCGGATCGTTGGAAGACTTGAGTGCGTGGCCCGGGTTGAATTTGCACGCGCTGAAAGAGGATCGATCGGGCCAGCACGCGATCCGGATAAACGACCAATACCGCATTTGTTTCGTATGGACCGGACGCGCGGCGGAGCAAGTCGGGATTGTGGACTATCATTAATAGGCAAATTATGCGCAAAATAAACGGTGATTTTCCGATTGCAGTCCATCCCGGCGATATCCTGCAGGAGATGCTCGACGAACGAGGGATTTCGCAGTCGCGTTTGGCTAAGCATCTCCACACGGACATTGCCCGTATCAACGAAATTTGCCGTCGTCGGCGCGGAATCTCCGCCTCCATGGCGGTTCTGCTCGGCAAGGCGCTGGGCACATCGGCAGGGCTTTGGTTGAATCTGCAGAAAAACTGGGAGCTTAGCCGGGTGGATTCGCGTACGGCGCGATCCATCCGTCCCTTGCGAATTCCCGCCTGAACGCGGGTCGTTCTTTGCACGATTGGCGCGATATAATACTTGTCGACCAATCGCTTCGGAGACGGGAGACCGTTCATGAGCACGTCGTTTCGTTTTCCTAAGTTCGAGGAGATCAACCCGATTATTCAGCTCGCGCGTCGGGAGGATTTGGCCGAGGACGATGTCACCAGCCGCCTGCTGATCGGGCAAGATGCCGTCGGCGTCGGGACGATTTTTCAAAAGGAAGTGGGGATCACCTGCGGCTTGCCGATCGTGGAAATGGTCTGCCGCGTTTACGACAGCCGGCTGCGCGTCGAGCCCATCCCCGGGTTTCACCTGGATATTATTGAAGGCCGCTTCAGCGAAGCCCGCAGCCAGCCGCTGGTGCGCATTCGCGGGCCGCTTCGCTCGCTACTTTCGGCGGAGCGCGTGCTCCTGAATTTTCTGCAGCATCTATGCGGCGTGGCGACGCAGACGTACCGGTTCGTCAGCCGCGTCGAGGGGACCGGAGCGAAAATCTACGATACGCGCAAGACCATTCCCGGCCTTCGGGCGCTGCAAAAATACGCCGTCCGCTGCGGCGGGGGGAACAACCATCGGATTGGGCTTTTCGACGGAATGCTCGTCAAGGACAATCACATCGCCGGGATTCCGCTGAAGGAAATGGTCGGGCATTTGTCGGCCGCCGTGGAAAAAAGCCGCGCGGAATCGACCGATCGCTTCATCGAAGTTGAAGTGGACAGCCTCGAGCAATTGCGCGAGGTTTTGAAAGTCGAAGGGGTTCAAGTGATTCTCCTGGACAACATGGATTGCCCCAAAATGCAAGCCGCCGTGGACCTGCGCGACCGCGCGGGAAAAAAAGGTAAAGTGGCCCTGGAAGCCTCCGGCGGCGTGACTCTGGAGACGGTCCGCCCGATCGCCCTGACCGGCGTGGAACGCATCTCCGTCGGGGCGTTAACTCATTCCGTGCGGGCCCTGGATATTGGCATGGAGATTGAAATCTAAGCCTTGCCTTTAGGGGTTTATAGGTCTTGAAAACAGCGTTTACGCCCGCTCCGTGGGGTACGTCATATGGGGCGAGTTAAGTCGTCTGCGCGGCACGACGATGAGGGGGATGTTCTATTCCCTGCCGGCCGATTTGTCCGCAAGGTTTGATCGGCCGATACAGGTGCGGGACCGGTAATAGACGGAATTTCAGTCGCGATGTACGCGACGGTTCCACGCGTCGCCGGGTCCTGAAGGTGGGGTTTGCCCCACACGCGCGACGCCGCGGCTGCTCGCCGCCGCGGCGGTTTCGCAATTTTGTTCAGGAGGACATCGCATGTCCGCATTTCGCCCAACCGCCCGAAAAGGATTTACCCTTGTGGAAATCCTGATCGTCGTCATCATCCTGGGCATTTTGGCCGCGATCGTGATCCCCCAGTTCACCAACGCCAGCTCCGACGCGCGCAACAGCAGTTTAGCCAGCACGCTTCAGACGCTGCGCAGCCAGATTGAGTTGTACAAACTTCAGCACGGCGACACGCTCCCGAATCTCGTCGCCAGTTGGGCGCCCTTCACCGGCACCACCACCTACGGAAATCCCGCCACGACCTTCGGTCCCTACATGCAGGCGACACCAACAAATCCTGAAAACGGCTTCAGCACCGTGATCGACAGCACTTCCAGTCCCGGCGCCAGCGTCGCGACGGGAACGGGATTTGTCTACGACTATAACGGCGGCAACGGCACTGGCGAGATTTACGGCACCGCCGATACGGCGGGGGTCACGGTCGCACCGTACTAATCGATTTATCTGGGCCGGGCGTCTGGAGGGCGAGCGGCTTTGGCTTCCGGGGCGAGCATGAGCAACTACGCGTTTTCCCTATTCCGCCGCACGCGGCCTCTGGTCCAATCCCAGCGCGGAGCCGCCCGGAATTCCCGCGCCTTTTCCCTCATCGAAATTCTGATCGTCGTCTGCATCCTTGCGATCATCGCCCTTTGCGTCGTTCCTCAATTCACCAGTGCCAGCCAGCAGGCCCGGGAAAACACCATCAAGGACGAGCTGCGGTATCTCCGCACGCAGATCGTGGTTTTCAAGGCCCAGCATCAGGACATTCCCCCCGGTTACACCAACGGCGATCCAACCCAGGCCCCCTCGGGCGAGGCGTTTTCTCAGCAAATGACGATGAGCACGAACATCAATTGCGTCACCAGCGCCACCCCATCTAGCGTTTATTCCTACGGCCCCTATCTCAGCCAGATGCCCACCAATCCGATCAACGGCGATAGCACGATGACCGTGGTTCCCAACAACGCGTCGATGCCGGCACCTGACGGAACCACCGGATGGATTTACCAGCCTCAGACCCAAACGATCATGGTCAATCTCACCGGGAAAGACAGCAGTGGAGTTCCGTTTTCCAGCTACTAATCGTCTGGAGTCGATTCAGCGCACATCAAGGCGTAACCGCGGGGGATTTACGCTCCTCGAGGCGTTGATCGCCGCCGTGGTTTTGTCGATCCTCGTGCTCGGCGTGTGCGGCGTGCTGAGCCAGTCGTACGAGCAAACGCAGGCCGCCCAATCCAATTCCATCGGCGTCATGCTCGCCGCCCAACTCGCCGACGAAATCGCCGCCAAACCGATGGCCGACCCTCTTTCCGGATCCACCACCCTGGGCCCCGATCCCGGAATGACCTCGCGCAGCACCTTCACCCGCGTCACCAACTACAACGGCTATACCGACACCAGCACATCCCTCCCACTTCTCGGCGGCGGCTCGCTGGATGTCACCGGATCGGATGCCTATACGCGCTCCGTCGACGTCGTCGTCGGCGCCAGGCCCTCGATCGACACTCTCTCTCCCGCCGCGAATTTCGCGATCGTGACGGTGAATGTGACCTATCCCGACGGCGACAGCGTCTCGATCCCCAGGTTCGTGGCCAACTATTCAATCCAGCGGTGAATTATGCCGACCAGCCACTGCCAGCGCCGAATTCATCGCGGCGGGTTCACCTTCATCGAATTAATGATCGGCCTGGTGATCACCGCGATGGTGTTAGCCGCGATGGCGGCGGTGATGACGTCCGTGGCCGAGGGATGGCAAGCCGGCAGCATCAGCCAATCCACCCAAATGCAGGCGAATCAGATTTACGCCCGCGTACAAAAAATCCTCTCCGGCGCGAAATACGTGATCCTGCCGACCGACGGCGGCTCCGGTTCATCCATACTCTTCTGGGCCAACGACGATCTCATCGCCGATTCCACCGTCGAGGCCGGCGAATTGGGGCTCATCCAATTGGATTCGGCGACCAATACACTCTATTTGTATGAAGCGGCCCCCAATCTCACCGGCAGCCAGCTCGCCGCCGCCCAGACTCCGCTTAATTGGAGCACGCTGCAGACGCTAACCCCGTCACAATTCATCTCCTGGTCGTATATCCAGCCGACTCCGCTCGGCGGCCCGGGAACGAGTGGGAACCCCAACGCCCTACAGGTCACCGGCGCGAATTTTTTTGTCACCGGCCTGGGCAGCACGACGCAGTTGCCGATCATCGAATTCTCGCTTTCCTTCGATAAGAACGGTCAAAGCGCGACGCTTTACAACAGCACGACGATGCGCGGCCCAACGACTCAGCCGAATTGAAAACAGTCATGCAACGGAAGCGTAACAATTTCCGATCTTCAGGCCGGCGCGGGATGGCGCTGGTGCTGGTAGTCTGCGTCATGGCGCTGGCGGCGGTTCTCAGTTACGCGCTACTGGCGACCTCGTCGATTCAAGCGACGGCCAGCACCAACGGCGCGGCGGCCGCCGTCGCCGAAGCGCAAGCCGAGGCCGGCGTCAAACTGGCGATGTATTACCTCCTGAATCCCCAATATGCGCCGGGCCTTGCCGTCAGTAATTCCGTGGCATATTGGCCCGGCAGCGGCGACGCCGCAGTGACATTTAACACGACGGCCACGCCGCCAGCGCAAATGCCCGGGAGTGTAGTGGTGACGGTGACCCCGCCCACGAATCAGCAGACCAGTACGTATACGGTTGTCGCGACCGGCTCCAGCGCCGGCGCCGGAATCGGCGGCGGAGTCATCACGCGCACCATCACGGCGCAAGTCGAACTCACCTACCAAATCCAGCAAGCCGTTGGACTAAATTCATTGGCCCTGGGCACGCTGGGGACGGGTTTGACGATCACCGGCTCCCCGTACGCCATTCGCGCCTCCGGAACCCTCACACTCAACGCCGGCTCCAACATCACCGGCGCCATCAGCGCCGCCAATGTTAACCAGGGCCTGGGCGTACTCAATGGCACGATCTATTCCGCCCCCGCCAGTCCGCCCGCACCCTCCACAACCACCTTGAATCACTACGCCACCTATCTCTACCAGGGCAACACCTACTCGGCCGTCGCGCTTTCAAGCGGAACGCTCACCCAGGCGACGCTGCCGGCATTTAACGTCACCCAGAATCCGCTCAACGTCTTTTATTTTGACGGTGATATCACCTTGGCCGGACCGATTAATTTTTCCGGGACGCTTATCGCGATCAACGGCAATCTGATCGTCCAAAGTTCCGGCAGTTCCATCACCGCCATGTCCACCATGCCGGCGCTCGTGATCGACAAATCGCTGGAGGTGCTGAATTCCAATCAGTCGCTTACCGTGAACGGCGCGGTCTACGCCGCCGCGGGAATCGCCAGCGGGGGGGGAACCAACACTGGATCGCAACTGACAATTAATGGCGGCCTGCTGGTCAACACCGGCTTGGTTACGCCGCCGAGCGGAACGACTTTGAACGTCACCTATAATTCCGCCCTGGCCTTTGCTCCCGCGCTCAGTTCCGTGCCCAACGCCGTGCAATTGGTTTCCTGGTCGCAATGAAAAAAAGTTTTTTGCAAGCGGAGTATTCCCATGAAAACGAATCGACTCTTGACTGTCATTTTGGTTTTGCAGGTGCTGACGCTCTTGAATCAGTTTATCTCGCCGTCGTTGCCCGCGGCGCGAGCGCAGATTCCGGATGCCGGTGCGCAGCAACTGCAGATCATCCAATTGCTCCAATCCAGCAACGACAAACTCGACAAACTCCTCTCCATATTAGAGTCCGGGAAACTTCAGGTGCAGGTGGCAAAACCCGATGAGTCAGATAAGCAATAGCCGCGTCATTGCGCGGGATAAATGGATTGTAAGTGGCGTTCTGTCCAAAGGTTGTATATGTACCGGCCAGTGTCTGGTCTTGGCGGAGACTGCGTTTATCGCCGCGGCTTTACCTTGCTTGAGATTTTATCGGTCGTGGTTGTTCTGGGGATTGTCTCCGCGATTGTGATCCCGCAAATCGGCCAGCGCGGCGATTTGCAAGCCGCCGCCGCCGCCCGCGTCCTGGTCGGCGATCTGACCTACGCGCAAAATCGAGCCATCGCCACCGGCGGCTGGACCTACGTCACCTTCGACACCTCCGCGCAAAATTACACGCTCTACGGCGGAACGCAGACTGCCCCGTCGAGCACCCCGCTTACGCATCCGGTCAATCAAAATAGTTACGTGATGACATTCGGAGGCTCCGGTCCCGAAGCCCTGGCCAATGTCACGCTCACTTCAGCTACCATTGCCGGCAACGCATCGACCCTCGCCTTCGATCCCACGGGAGTTCCCTACAGCTACGTTCCCGGCGGTGCTCCGCCGGCGCCGCTCAGCAGCGCGGCCACGGCCGTCATTTCCTGCGACAACTATTCCGTCACCGTCAGCATCGAGCCGGCCACGGGGGATATCAGCGCCCAATGAAATACCTCGACATGACCAAATTGACCCAACGACAAATCCAGCCCATCGGCCTCGATCTCGGTCACGACAGCGTCAAGATGCTTCAGATCGAAGTGAAGGATCGCGCGCTCTTCGTCTATCGCTCGGCGCGGCGTACCGTGGATTCCAGCGGCTCGGCGGCAAGCATCCGCGACGGCGAACTCGTCCGCCCGCAAACCATCCAGGTCATCCGCGAGATGCTCAGCGACAACGATTTTCACGGCCGCAATGTCGTGACCGCGCTGCCCCGGCAGATCGTGCAAATCAAAAACCTGCGTCTGCCGATGATGCCCGCCGCCGAACTCGCCGCCGTCGTTCAATTCGAGGCGCGAAACATTTTCACGTTCGATCAAAATGAGGGTCACGTCGAATTCATTCCCGCCGGTGAAGTCCGTCACGGCAGCGAAGTGCGCCAGGAAGTCATCGTCCTGGGCGCCAAGCGCACCGATATTGACCGCTTTTTGGAGCAATTGCATCCCTCGGGCGCGGTGGTGGATTCGCTGGATGCCGAGCCGTGCGCGTTGTACCGCGGCGTCGAACGCTTCGGCCGCCGGCGCGACGACGAACAGGAAATTCACGTTCTGGTCGACCTGGGAATGCATCGCACCCAGGTGCTGATCGGCAAAGGCCGCGAACTGAGCTTTTTCAAGTCGATCGACATCGGCGGCGGACGCTTCAACGAATCGGTGAGCCGAAAACTGGGAATCACCATCGAGGAAGCCCGCACCCTTCGGCGTCGCGTGGCGGCCGGCCAGGTCGAAGCGGCGCGAGATTCGGTTCGCCAGGCCGTCTGCGACTCCACGCGCAGCACCATGGAGGAACTGGCCAAGGAGATTTCACTGTGTCTGCGCTATTACTCGGTGACCTTCCGCGGCCAGCGCCCCGGCCGCGTGCGCCTCATGGGCGGAGAAGCCCAGGATACGCAACTGCTCTCGATCCTCAACGCCGTGGCGAACGTTCCGGTGGAGGCCGCGAGGCCTCTGTTCAGCCTCAATTGCGACGCGATCAAGGATTTCGACCGCACCGGGCCCTCCTCGGAATGGTCGCTATCGCTGGGACTGGGACTCAAGCGAACCGACGGCAAATTTGCCCCGCTCGATGGTACTCCGCGCGCCGCCGCTCTGCAGCGCTCGGCCGAAGTTGTCGACCTGAACAGCGCGATCGTGGCCGGCGCCGGCGCCTCCCCGGCGGGAATCGCGCCGATCGCCAATCCTCAGGCGGAGCATTTTGCCGCCGTTCGCCGCGCGGCGGGCACGGAGGTCTCCCATGCGTGAATTGGAATTCCTCCCCGCCTGGTATCCGGCACTGCGGCGCCGAAAGCGTTTTGTCGCGCTGCAGGCCTGGATGGCCGGCGCCATCGTCGTGGCGCTGGGATCGTGGATGCTGCTGGCCCAGCGCAACGTCAGCGCCGCCGAAAGCTCCCTCGCCGGCCTGCAAAGTCAGCTTCAGCAAACGGATGACCAGTTACACCGGCTCAGCGAATTGCAATCCCTCAAGCGGCAAATGTCGCAGCAGGCACAAGTCGTCGCCCTGCTGGGGCCGCACGTGCCAAATGCGAGGTTGATCGACGTGGTCGAGGAGGTGATGCCATCGGATATGGCGATCCTCGATTTTTCGATGGACAGCCAATCGCAAATGTTGGCGGCTCCGACGCTCCGCGCCGCCTCCGGAGCGCAGCCCGCCGTTAGCCGCAGCCTGCTGATTCGCCTTCATGGCGTGGCCCCAAGCGACGTGGATTTGGGAAATTTCCTGGCGAGATTGGCCGGTGTTTCCTATTTCGACGACATCGCCATGGCGTATTCCAAGGACCGCGTCGACAGCGGACATCTCATGCGCGAATTCGAAGTCACCTTTTCCGTGCGGCTAAGCGACGGAAATTAGCTCAAAGGATCGATCGTGGGCTCGCTCAAATCACAAATTCACTGGTGCGGCCGAATGCAGATCGGTCTGCTCGCCGTCGTCCTGGCGGTGGCGGCCACGTTCTACTTCGGCTGCTACCGCCCGGAAGACGCGCGCCTGCGGCAGTTGTCGTTCGACATCGCCGGAGCGCGGCGCGATCTGGGTATGAGCAGCGCCCGCGCACAGGGCTTGCCCGCCGTGGTCGCCGATATCGCTCATCTGCGGGCGGAGCTGGCGGATTTCAAGCGCCTGCCGCGGAATCTGGAATTGGGCGAATTTGTGACCGAGATCACCGAACTCTCCCGCGAGGCGAATTTGCAAAAGCTCGAATACAGCCTCAGCGGCGCGCCCCAGCCGGGCGAGCATTACACGGTCCAGCCGGTCACGCTGAAATTTGAGGGCGATTTTCTGAACGTCTTCACCTTTTTGCAGCGAGCCGAGGAGATGCAGCGGCTGACGCGCGTTTCAAGCATCGCCATTCATGATTCGGATTCCAACAGCGGCGATGTTCAGGTGGACCTGTCCATGGACCTTTACTTTTCGGAGGGGTGAATGACCCTGCCGCCGGCCCCAAAATGGTCTGAAAAACCGCTGAAATTGTTCCGTGCTTCGCCGAAAAAATATTCGGCGCTGGTGGGGCTGGCGCTGGTCCTGTTCGTGCTGGTCGGCCGTCTGATATTCGGGTCCTCCGGCCCCAGCAGCGCATCGGCTTCGATGTCGGCGGAGAATTCTCCGGGCGCGGGACATTCCGACGACGATTACGTCCTTCGCCGCAGTGCCGGCGGAGATTCGGCGCTGCTCGAATGGGCCCGGCAGCCGATTGTCATGCCGCCGCGAAATTTATTTGCCGTCCCGCTGGACTATTACCGCCGTGATGGTGAGCACGGGGGCGACTTATCGGTCGGGGCTGGTTTCTGGGACCGACTCGCAAAGTCTCTCTCGGCCCATGCCGATCAACAGGAACAGCGGCAGATCCTGATCGACAACCTCCGGATCATGGCCGGTGCTTTGAAATTGGAATCCATCGTCATGGGCTCCGAGCCCAGCGCGATGGTGAACGGCGAAGTGATTCGACCGGGCGACGACATCGCGGGCTTCCGTGTGGTGCGGATCGAGCCGCGCACGCTAGTCATCGAGCGTCAGGGCGTCCGGTTGGCCATCCTCATGGACTAGTTATGCGCAAGTGGATCCCGTTAGCCGGGCTTATTTTTTTGCTCGGCGGGTCCGTTTATTTCGATCAGGCAAACTTTGCCGGCGCGCAGACCACCCCGCGCGATTCCGATAACGCGTCCAGCGCCGGACAGATCACGATTCTGCCCGAAGGCGCGACCGAACCCCCCGCCAGGCAGCCCGCCCCCGATCCCGACGCCAAAGTTGTTATGAACGACTCCGGCACGTTCAGCATTCAAATCAGCAACAACATCGACCTGCTTCAGGTTTTGCGCATGATCGCCAGTCAGGCGCAGATCAGCATCATCCCCGGCAAGGACGTGAAGGGAACCGTCCCGGCAATGGATTTGTACAACGTCACCGCTTCCGAAGCCCTGGACGCGATCCTCCAGACCAATGGAATGCACTGGAAAAAGCAGGGGAATTTCATCTTCGTCTATTCGCCGGAGCAGTGGGATCAATTGCAAAAAGCCACCCATCTTCGGCAGACTAAGGTCTATTCGCTCTATTACGCGACCGCCTCGGACGCCGCGGATTTGATCAAACCCGCGCTCAGCCCCGACGCGGTGGTGCAGACCACCAAGGGGAGCGGCACCGGACTCTCGAGCTTCAACACCGACGCCTCAACGGGGACGCCGTCCGGCAGCGTAGGCGACTCCGGCGGGAACTCGCTGGCCGGCGTCGACATGATTGTCGTCAGCGACTACCCGGAAAATCTCGCCCAGGTGGATCAAATCATTTCCAAGATCGATCGCCGCCCGCAGCAGGTGCTGGTGGAGGCGACCATTCTCGAAGCCACCCTCAACGAGAATAACGCGATGGGGATCGATTTTTCGTTCATGGGCGGCGTAAACATGGACACGCTGCTAAACAACGGGCTGGGCGTCGCCAGCGCGCTGAGCGGAAGCATTCTGAATCCGGTGACCAATACTTCGGGCACCGGCGGAACCAGCGGCAGCACCAGTTCCAACGCCGCGCCGGTTGTCGCCAGCGGCTACGCCGGCGTCACTACCGGAAATTACGACACCCAAGTTCCCCCCGGCGGACTTCAAGTGGGCATCGTGAAAAATAACCTCGGCATATTCATCCAGGCCTTGGAAGCGGTTACCGATGCCACCGTCCTGGCCAATCCCAAAGTACTGGTGCTCAACAAGCAGCCGGGCGACGTGCTGGTAGGTCAGGAATTGGGCTATCAAACGACGACCGTCACTCAGACCACATCCACCCAAACCGTTCAATACCTCGACAGCGGCACCATCCTCACTTTCCGCCCGTTCATCGGCGACGACGGCTACATCCGCCTGGAAATTCATCCCGAGGATTCCACCGGCACGCTGGTGAACAATCTGCCGCAAAAAACCACCACGGAAGTGACCAGCAACGTGATGGTCAAGGACGGCAACACCATCGTGATCGGCGGCCTTTTCCGCGAAAGCAGCCAGACCACGCGCAGCCAGGTTCCGCTGTTCGGCAGCATGCCGGTCGTGGGGCCGCTCTTCCGCAGCAAGGCCGACACCACCGTGCGGCAGGAGATCATCATCCTGCTGACGCCGCATATCGTGAAGGACGATGCCGAATACAGCCGGCTCGGCGAACAGGAACTGCGTGAGGCCGAGCGTCTGCGCGTCGGCGTACGCAAGGGGATGATGTGGTTCGGCCGTGAGCGTTTGGCCGAATCGGCCTACGAAGACGCCGTCGACGAGATGAACAAGCCGAATCCCGACGTCAATAAAGCCATCTGGCACCTCGACTGCGCGACCAACCTGAATCCGAAATTCTCCGAAGCGATCGAGATGAAGGAAAAATTAACCGGCAAACAAGTGACCGACGTCGACAACAGCACGATCCGATCGTTCGTCTCGCGAGCGATTTTGGAGGACACGGCTCCGCCGACCACCGTTCCGTCTGCGGTCGTACCCGATCTTCCCGCTACGCGTCCGGTCAATGTCGACGCGGACGACAACGAATCGTTGCCCGATCCCAAAAAGCCCTGATCCGCCGGAGCGAACATGCGCAAATTTTGCATTTTCATTCTGATGACCGCGCCGCTGCTGACGGCTTGCGCGCAGCATAAGGACCCTTCGCAGCAGCAGGCCGCCATGACGCGCTGGAACGACGCCCGCAGCGCCGTTTTGCTGGGACTGGCGAAGGATGAATACGACAATCAGAATTTCGAAAAAGCCCGCCAGACGGTGGACGAGGCGATTCAAATGTCGCCGAATAGCGCCGTCGCGCATGTGCTCTCCGGGCGGCTTTATATCGAGCAGGGGCAGCTAGAGGCCGCCGAGCGCGAATTGGCCACGGCGCGGCAACTGGATGCGGCCAACGCCGAATGCGACTACCTCTCCGGCGTCGTCTATCAGCGCTGGCAGCAGCCGCAGGAGGCGCTCGAATTTTACGAGCACGCCTCCGCCAAAGCCCCGGCCGAATTGGCCTATCTTTTAGCGCGAGCGGAAATGCTCGTCGCGTTGGATCAGCGCGGCCAGGCCCTGGCGCTCTTGCAGCAAAAGGTCACCTATTTCGAGCATAGCGGTGCGATCCGCGACGCCGTGGGCTTGATCCTGGTTCAACAGAATCGGCTGCCCGAAGCGGTGGAGATGCTCCGCCGCGCCAGCATTTTGTCGCCGGATGATCTGACCATCCGCGAACATCTCGGCACGGCGATGTACGAGGAAGGGAATTATTCCGACGCCATCGAAGTGCTCTCGCCGCTGCTCAAGGAGGACGGATATCAGGATCGCGGCGATCTCTGGGCGGCACTGGGCGAAAGCCAAATGGAAAACGGCCAGCCAAGCGATGCGGTCGATTCGCTCACCACCGCGACGGATACCTTGCCCAATTCCGCCGGCGTCTGGCTGAGCCTGGCCAAGGCGCAAATGCAGCAGGGGAGCCTCCGTCTGGCGGACATATCGCTGCGCCGCAGCTTGTCGCTGGATTCCGGAAATTCACAGGCCTATCTGCTGCAGGGATATCTGCAGCTTCGCCTGGAGCATTTGCCCGATGCCCTGGAGGCGTTTCGCCTCGCCAGCCGGCTGGATCAAAGCGATACCGTCAGCCTCTGCATGATCGGCCTGACGCTGGATAAACTCGGACGTGCCAAACAGGCCGCCGCGTTCTACCAGCGGGCTTTGCAACTCAATCCTCACGATCAAATGGCCGCCCAGCTTATGGCGCGGCTTGATTCGCACGAATAACTATATAGCGGACTGCCTTGCGCCTTTTGTGCCGGCGCGGGTCCCATAACCTTCGAGTCAGTGAATCCCGTGGGGCCGGGATCGGGAGTTGTTGTGCGTCGCGGTAAAGCCCTGTCGATCGCCATGCTCGCCCTGGTGGCGGGCGGAATTCTCTGCTTTTCACAGAGCCTCGGCGAAGCCATACACGGCGGCACCCGTCTGCACATCGGCATCTTCGGCTCAGTCCTCTTCGTCTTGGGCGCCGGCGCGGGTTTGGCCGCGATCGTGCTGCTCCGCCGCGATTGCCGGTTCCTGATCGACGCGATTCATCGCATGACCAGCAGCGGCCGGCTCGACACACTGCGAACCACCAACCCCGAAATCCGCCCGCTGATCCTCGCCGTCAACGAAATGGTCGAGGCCGCCGATCAAACGGTCTCCGAAGCCGTTTTGCGGATGAAGGAGCTGGAGATCGAGCTGAAGGTCGCCACGGCGCAGCGCCAGCATGCCGAGGCGATTATTTACAGTATTTCCGATGCCGTGCTGGTGACCGACACCTTCGACGAACTGGTTCTCTCTAACGAAGCGGCCGCTCGCACGTTCCAGTTCGATCTGGAGCGGTCGCGGCGTTTACCGATCAATCAGATCATTTCCGACGAAAAACTCGTCGAACTCATCCGCGACATGCGGCAGAGCAACAGCAGCACCGGCCGGCGGATCGTCGAACACCGCGTCAAAAACCAGCGCGAGGACAAAATATTCAAAGTCACGCTCTCGGCGGTGGCGGACAACAACAACATGCCCGCCGGCGTCGTCGCCGTCCTGCACGACATGACGCGCGAAAAAGAGGTCGCCGAACTGAAAAACGACTTCGTCTCCAGCGTCAGCCACGAATTGCGCACGCCGCTGGCGAGCATCAAGGCGTATATCGAAATGCTCATCGACGGCGAATACGACGACGCGAAAACCCAAAAAGAGTTTTACGAAGTCATCCAAAACGAGGCCAATCGGCTCAGCCGGCTGATCGATAACATTTTGAATATTTCGCGCATCGAATCGGGGCTGGTTCAGATCAACAAGCAGCCGCAGAGTTTGATGGTGATCCTGAAGGAGGCGATCGAAGTCATCGCCCCGCAGGCAAAATTGAAGCAGATAAACCTTGTCGAAAAATTGACGCCGGTGTTTTATCAGACGCTGGCGGACAAGGACATGCTTTATCAGGCAGTGTTAAATCTTCTTAGCAATGCTGTGAAATATACCCCCGAGGGAGGCACCATCACGGTTCAGACCCTCGTGGACGAGGCCAAACGCAAGGTTATCACCCGCATCAGCGACACGGGGGTGGGAATTCCGCCCAAGGACCTTCCCTTTGTGTTCGATAAGTTTTACAGGGCCGAGGCCAACAATCACATGGCCAAAGGCACTGGTTTGGGCTTGTCGCTTGTGAAGCACATCGTTGAGACGGTCCATCGCGGTCGGATCTTCGTTGAAAGTCACGTGGGCAAGGGAAGTTGTTTTGGATTTGAGCTGGACCTATGCGAATGACGCGGGTTCATCGAGGGAGAAAAAATGGCGTCGAAGAAGATACTGGTTGCCGACGACGAGAGCCACATTCTCAACGTGGTGTCGCTGAAACTGCGCAACGCCGGTTTTGAGGTGATCACCGCCTCCGATGGGCAGGAAGCGCTGGAGCTGGCGCAATCGGAGCGCCCCGATTTGCTGATCACCGATTATCACATGCCGCAATTGTCGGGCCTGGAGCTTTGTCAGCGGCTCAAGCAGGACCCAGCCACCGCCAAAATCCCCACGATCATGCTCACCGCGCGCGGTTATCAACTGGATACCCAGGACACCGAGCAAAACGGGATTTTGCGAATGCTCAGTAAACCTTTCAGCCCGCGCCATCTGCTCAGCACCGTCAACGAAGTGCTGGCGGCGGCAGCGGCGGCGGCGTGAAGCGACGGCAAGCCATCGGTAGTTTTTATGGCCTTGCAGATCAACCATCACATTGCGGGTTCCGGCGGCGTCCGGGGAACAGTCCCCAAGGCCGTCCTGGACAATCTCGCCACGCGCTTCCGCCCGGCCGGGCTATTTCTGGCGCTACTCCGCGCCGATGGGACCATCCTCTTCCACGATGACTCGGCAGGGCTGTTTTTCCAACGTTACGTTCTGCCCCTGTTGCAATACGAAGATACTTCCGACTCCGGCATTAAACAGCAATTGCGCACGCTCAGCGCGACTTCGCCCGTCACGGTTTGGAATCATCTGCCGGGCGTGATCCTGGCGGCGTTTCCGCACGTCGATCGCCGGCAAATGGCGGGGATTCTCATCCTCGCGGCCAAGAGCGCAAGCTTCAAGCTCAGCGAAGAGGTGGTTCGCGTTTGCAGCCGGCTCGGGCTGGATGGAATCTGGCTCAACCAGCAAGCCGAGGAGACCCCCACTTTCACCGAGGAAGCGATTCAGCGCCAGGCGCGGATGCTGCTGGCGATGATGCGCGATCAGGTCCGTCTGTCGAGTTTGGAGGGCGAATTGGATTCGCTCTCCGGTCAGCTCGCCAACACGTATGAGGAATTGAGCCTGATCTACCAACTCAGCGGCGGGATGCTGATCAACCGCGGCGCCAACGACTTTTTCAAAACGGCCTGTCTGGACGTTTTGGAAACGATGGGTGTGCAGGGGATGGGCGTGGCCCTGAGCGGCGACGCGGCGCATCGGCAGGAGCCGGTGTTGTACGGGCCGCTGAGTTTGCCCCCGGGCACGGTGCATCGGCTCAGCGGCGAATTGATGCCGGTTCTGTTTCATCGCAAAAGTCCGCTCCTGATTAACGATCTGGCGAAGGACAAAACTTTTCATTGGCTGGGCGAACACGCCCGGCATCTGCTGGCAGTGCCGCTGCAACGGCAGGATCGCGTGCTGGGATGCCTCTTCGCACTGGAAAAAAAGGCCGGCGACTTTGACTCGCAGGACAGCAAGCTGCTCAATTCGATCGCCAACGAATCGGCGATCTATCTGGAAAACGTGATGTTGTTCGACGACGTGCACGGGCTGATGATGGGCCTGCTGCACAGCCTGACCAGCGCCGTGGACGCCAAGGATGCGTATACCTGCGGCCACAGCGAGCGCGTGGCGGCAATTTCCCGGCAGTTGACGATTGAAGCGGGCCTGCCGGACGCGCTGGCCGAGCGAATTTACATGGCCGGACTGCTGCACGACGTCGGGAAAATCGGCGTGCCGGAGAGCGTGCTGCAAAAAACCGGCCGGCTCACGCCGGAGGAATTCGAACAGATGAAGCGCCATCCGCAAATCGGCGCTAAGATTCTCCAGGACGTCAAACAAATCAGCGACATCATCCCCGGCGTCCTGCACCACCACGAGCGCTATGACGGCCAGGGATATCCGGGCCGTTTGACCGGCGAAAATATTCCCCTCATGGGCCGAATCATCTGTTTGGCGGACTGTTTTGACGCGATGACCTCGAACCGGACTTACCGAAAGGCGCTGCCGCTGGAAGTGGCGCTGACGGAAATCCGCCGGTGCTCGGGGACGCAATTCGATCCGATTCTGACGGAAGCATTTCTCAAGATCAGCGTTGAGAAATTCCGCCAATACATGAGCATGCGCCAGGAACAGGCCAAGGACATGATCGAATTGCAGCGCAATCTTCAACCCGCGCCAGCCGCGTGAGGCGCCAGAGGCGAATGAATTATGCCGGTCAAATGCGAAGAATATAGCCAGGTCTGCGTCATGGAAGTCCAGGGAGACTTCATGGCCGAGACCGCGATTCTGGCCAAAAAAAGTCTGGAAGACCAGATCGAGCAGCGGCGGATCGTCGATTTTGTGATCGACTTCCAAAAATCGGGATTCATGGACAGCGACGGTCTGGAAGCGCTGCTTTGGATGAAGCGGCGCTGCGAGGATTTGTTCGGGCAAATCAAGCTCGTCAACCTGGACGAAAATTGCCGCAAGATTCTGGGCATCACCCGCCTGGAGCACCGGTTTGAATGCCATCCGGATTTGGCGGCGGCTCTAAAGACGATGAGATAATCCATGGTTGCCACCATCGAGCGAAAACCTCTGGGACAATTGCTCATGTCCAAAGGCCTGCTGGCGCAGGAACAGTTGGACCGCGCGCTGGACGAACAAAAGCGCTGCGGCCACCAGAAACTGCTCGGCGAAGTGCTGGTCGAATTGCATTTCTGCACGGAGGATCAGATCACCGAGTCTCTGGCGCAGGCGTATGGCGTGCCGTACGCGCGGGTCAGCCCGAAAATCGCGGACCCTAAAGTGATCGCCGTTCTCCCCAAGGAATTTTTGGAAAAACACCAGGTTCTGCCCCTTTTTTTGGTGGAGGGGATTCTAACCGTCGCGGTGCCGGAGCCGGCCAACGTCTTTTTGCTGGAAGAGATCGAGCGAATCAGCGGGTATCACGTGCAGGTGGTCGCCGCCACCGTGCGCGACATCAAGAGCACCCTCCAGGCTTATCTGCCGAACGATAAGGTGTTCGTCATCGACGACATCATCGAAGAAGTGAAGCCGGAGGAATTCACGCTGATCGAGCAGCCGGTGCAGGACATCGCCTCGCTGGAGGTGGCTGCGGGCGATTCGCCGGTCATCAAGCTGGTTAACTACGTCATTTACAACGCCGTAAAAGAGGGCGCCAGTGATATTCATATCGAGCCGGGCGACGGAGTCCTGAGGATTCGCTACCGAATCGACGGACGATTGACGGAAAAACTGCGGCCGCCATTTCAGATGCACGCGGCGGTGGCGAGTCGAATCAAAATTATGGCGGCGCTGGATATCTCCGAGCGGCGCTTGCCGCAGGACGGGGGCATCCATGTGATGATGGATAAGCGCCCGATCGACCTGCGCGTCAGCACCATGCCGGGGAAATACGGCGAAAAAGTGGTCATCCGCGTCATCGACAACGACAAGGCATCGGTCAATCTGGAAAAGCTCGGCTTCGGCTACGACACGCTCAAGGCGTGGCGGAAACTGATCAGTTTGCCAAACGGTATTGTGCTGGTCACCGGACCGACCGGCAGCGGAAAAAGCACGACGCTCTATGCGGTGCTGCAGGAATTGAACCGCGGCGACGCCAATATTTGCACCGTTGAAGACCCGATCGAATACGCGCTGAGCGGCATCAATCAATTCCAGGTCAACGAAAAGGCCGGCTTCACCTTCGCCACGGCATTGCGGGCGCTGCTGCGCCAGGATCCGGATATTCTGATGGTCGGCGAAATTCGCGACACCGATACCGCCAAGCTTTCCACGCAGGCGGCGCTAACCGGGCACCTGGTTTTGAGCACGCTGCATACCAACGACGCGGCCGGGGCGATTACGCGGCTCTACAATATCGGGATTGAGCCCTATCTCGTCGGGGCGACCGTGATCGGTGTGATGGCGCAGCGGCTGGTGCGGAAGCTTTGCCAGCATTGCAAGGAGTCATACGAGCCGGGCGCCAACGAGCGGCGGCAACTCGAGCGGTTCACCAATTCGATCGACAAACTTTATCGTCCCAAGGGGTGCTCGCGCTGCCGCAATATTGGGTATAGCGGGCGGATTGGGATTTATGAACTGCTGATACCGAACGACGCGATGATCGAAAAGATCAGCAACGGCGCGAATCTGAACGAAATCCGGGAGCTGGCTCGATCGCAGAACATGAAATCGCTTCGCGGCGACGGCGTGGACAAAGTGAAATCGGGAATCACCACGATGGAAGAGGTCTATCGCGTGACCGCTTGATTGGGTTGGCCGCATGGGAACGTTTGCCTATACCGCGCGCGATCACGCCGGGTCTCCCGCCAGCGGGACTCTGGTGGCCAATACGATCGCCGAGGCGATTCAGTTGCTTCGCGCGGACGGGAAATATCCGACCAGCATCAAGCCTGCCGGAGAAGCGGCGGCGGGGACGAGCGAGGGGGTTCGTTTCGGCCGGCGCGGGCTGCGGATGAGCCGCAGGGATTTGATTCAGCTTTCAACGCAACTGGCGATCATGGTGGATACCGGCGTGACGCTCTCGGAGTCGTTGCAGTGCATCGCGGATCAGGCGGATAAGCCGAATGTGAAGGGGATCGTTTCCGATATCAGCCAGCAGGTTCAGGAGGGGGGCGATTTGAGCTCGGCCCTGCAGCGGCATCCACGCGCTTTTCCCAGGCTTTTTATCGCTTTGGTTTCCGCCAGCGAAAAGAGCGGGATGATGGCCAAGCTGCTGAACCGGGCGACACAATATTTGCGGGACGAGTATGAGGCGATCCGCCGCATTCGCGGGGCGCTGACTTATCCAGCGATCATGCTCTGGTTTGCGATCAGTACGACGACGTTCTTGCTGACATTTGTTTTGCCAAGATTCACGGCGATTTATGCGTCTAAGAAGGCCGCGCTCCCGGCGCCGACGAGAGTTTTGATGGCAATCAGCGGGCTGGTCGTGCACCAGTGGCTCTGGCTGCTGATGGGGATCGCGGCCGGCGGGTTTGGACTGATGGCCTTCTTTTCGACGCGGCCGGGGAAACGGACTTTCGACTGGGTGCAATTGCATGTTCCGCTGATAGGGGGGCTGTTTCACAAAGTATATCTCGCGCGCGGTTTGCGCATGATCGGCACCATGGCGGGGGCCGGCATCAGTCTCGTGGATGGGGTCAAAACGGCTCACGATCTGGTCTCCAATACCTATTACCAAGATTTGTGGGAGAACGTTTCGCAGCAGATCCAACAAGGCCGGCAACTGTCCGAGCCGCTGTTTCAAAGCAAACTCGTTCCCAAGTCGATCGCGCAAATGCTGCATAGCGCGGAAAAAGGGGGCAAGCTCGCCCAAGTCATGGAGCAAGTGGCGACTTACTCCGAAGAGGAACTAAAAGAGAAAATCGCGGAGATGACGAAATATATCGAGCCGATCATGATCACCGTGATGGGAGCGATCATCGGGGGAGTGGCGATGGCGCTGATGTTGCCGATATTTACGATTAGCAAGGTCATCGCTCGATGAATCTTGCGCGCAGGGGAGCGGGCGCCGCCAATACTAAAGCGCCGATCGTGTTGTTCCGCGGCGGAGTGGGATGGCTATAAAAGGGCGGCAGGGTTGAGGCTGAAATGCTCGGCCAACAGGCGGATGTGGACCTTGCTCAGTTCGCGCTGCCCGCTGAGGATGCGGTGGCCGAGGCTGCGGTCTCCGAGCAGCCGTCCGAGATCGGATTCATTCATATCGTGCTCTTCCATGAGGGATCGAATCAATTGCACCGGGGTCATCTTTGAGCCGCCAATGGAGTGGTGTTCGGCTTCGTATTTTTCGACGAAGGTGGCGATGGCCTCGAAATAGTCCGATTGATCGCGATTCATTTTGAGACCGACCATTGCGTCCATCATCCGCAAAGCGTTGCGGTAATCGACCTCATCATGCAATGGCCGGGGCATGAGCAATCGCACCAGTTCGGCGTAGGCCCTGGGCACGTCGACGCGTTTGGAAGTTCTGGTTTTCATAACTGCTCTTTCCAGTTGTCCCGACCAAATTCCTTATGCGTCAGGGTCCTCAGCGCGTAAACGATTCGCGTATTGAAATGGACCGCGGCGATGAGGCGAAATCGTCCTTACATCGCCGAAACCGACGTCACTTGATAGGCACTTCCTTTCCCGCCGCTGCCGAGCGGTAGACGCCGTCTAATATTTTCTGAACGGCCAAGCCCGCTTCGCCGGGGGCTCTCAACGGTTTGTTGTATAAACACGCGTCGACCCAGTTGCGGAGTTTTAAGTCGAAGAGGTAAGCGAAATCGGAGCGCGGGCCCACGTAGGCGGGGGTTTCGTTGATCATGGCGCCGGCGCGGTCGGTGAAGATTTGCGGCGGATCCCATTGGCAGCCGCCTTTTTCGCCGACGAGAGTGAAGTTCCAGACGTCTTCCTTGATGTGGGCGGCGAAGGAGGCCTCGATTTGCATGATGGCCCCGGTGTCGAAGCGGACTTGCCCGATGGCGAGGTCTTCGACGGTGTAGGTTTTATAGTCCCAGTTGGGCCACATGCTGGCGACGGTGCTTTTTTTGTTGCCCAGGTACGTCCAGGTGTTCGCGGCGGCGGCGATGGGAGTTGGAGAACCCATGACGTAATGGGCCATTTCGATGACATGCACGCCGATGTCGATCATGGGGCCCCCGCCCTGGAGATGCTTTTGCCCGAACACGCCCCAGTTGGGGATGCCGCGGCGGCGGAGGGCCTGGCATTTGACGAACAGGATTTTACCGAATCGGCCGTCGTCCCTGGCGCGCAGGAGGAATTCCGTGCTCGGGTGGAAACGATATTGGAAGCCGACGGCCAATTTTTTCCCGGCGCGTTTGGCGGCGGCGATCATTTTTTTGCACTCAGCCGGGGTCATGGCCATGGGCTTTTCGACCATCACGTGACAGCCGGCATTTAAACAATCGACCGTCGGCTGGACGTGCAGGGCGTTGGGGGTGCAAATCGTCACCGCGTCGGGACCAGCGGATTTCAGCAGCGATTTCCAATCGGAAAAGCGGTCGCTGATGTTGAATTTGTCCGCGACCGTCTTTAATCGGCTAGCGTCGGGTTCGGCGGCTGCAATGATCTCGACGTCCGGCAGGGATTGGAGGGAGCGGATTTGGGTTTCGCTGATTCCGCCGCAGCCGATGACGGCAACGCGAAGCTTGCCGCCGCGACGGGGACGGGCCTCGGTCGTGGCGAACGATTCGGTTGAAACGCTTTTTCCCGACATGATGTGGCCTTTATGCGGCGGAATGACGAAATTCGAATGAAGAATGACGAATCAAATTCCAATGTCCGAATGGATCAAATGGGCGTCTCATTTGGTCATTCGGACATTCATTCGTCATTCGTCATTCGAATTTCGTCATTCCACCTTAACCTTTCAGTTTTGCCAGTTCGGCATCGATCTGGGCGAGTTCGGCTTCCGCCTCTGCGAGCTGATCCTGTGTCTGCTTGACCAAATGGGGCGGGGCTTTAGCTACGTATGATTCGTTGGACAATCTGCCTTTGAGTGTTTGTATCAGTTTCACGAGTTCTTCCCGCCGCTTCGAAAGCCGATTTTTTTCGGCCTCACCATCGTACAATCCCGGATAGTAAATATTGAATCCGGGAATGGATGAGCGAATGGAATCCGATGGCGGGGTGAAACCGAATTGTTGCACGGATATTGTCGAGCTCGTTAACGAACCGATGATCGATCCGGATCCCGGAGGGACAGTTGCGTCCTCGGAACTTGCAGACACGTAAACGTCAATGTTCAATTTGGGGTCGGCTTTGTATTCGTTCTTCACATTGCGAATATCAGTGCTGACCTGCTGAATGAACGAGAAATCTGATGCGGCATTCTGCTCAAGATGCGATGGGTCATATTTTGGCCAGGCGGCGCGGATGAGGCGATGGCCCGGTTTGAAGTCGCGTGTGGGGCGGATTGAGTTCAGCCGTTCCCAGATCACTTCGGTGATGAAGGGGATCATCGGATGCATGAGGCGGAGGGAGCCGTCAAGAATTTGGGCGAGGACGGCGGCTGTTTGCCCGGCGGTTTTTGAGTCCTTTAGGAAGAACTTGGCGCTTTCGACATACCAGTCGCAGAAATCGTTATAGAAAAAGTCGTAGCAGATTTTAGCGTACTGGTCGAAGCGGTAGATCCTCAGCGCCTCATCCGATTCTTTTACCGCGCGATTGAAACGCGAAACGATCCAGCGGTCGGCCAAGGTCCATTTCCCGGCGTCCGGCGCAACAGGTGCGATTTTTCCCAGATGCGGGATGACAAAGTTCAGGGCGACTTGCCAGATTTTATTGCAGAAGCGGCTGCCGAGGTCGAATTTATCCGACGTATTGCGGCCTTGGGCGTCGCGCTTGACGGGCATGCGGACGTCCTGCGTTTCGGTCGCCATGTGGGTGAGGGTGAATCGTAGCGCGTCGGCCCCGTGGGTTTCGATGACGTCGACCGGATCGACGCCGTTGCCTTTGGATTTGCTCATCCGCTCGCCGTGGCCGTCGAGAATGGTGGGATTGATCGCGACATGCGCGAACGGAATTTTCTCCATGTTGTAGATGCCCATCATGACCATGCGGGCGACCCAGAGGGTGACGATGTCGCGGCCGGTGAGGAGGACGCTGGTTGGATACCATTTGCGCAAGTCGGGCGTGTCGTCGGGCCAGCCGAGCGTGCTGTGGGGCCAAAGGGCACTGGAGAACCAGGTGTCCAGCACGTCGGGGTCCTGGTTAACCGTGTCCGCCGCAGACCCATCCATGATATTGCGTGCCAGTTCCCAAGCCTTTTCGGTGCGAATTACGTCCTTGAAGTCATCCGGGTCAACCTGGGGAGTTCCCGTGCGGTGAAAGTAGCGGTTCATTGCTTCCATGGCCCGGTCGGCGCGAGTTGACCGTGTGCAAATTTCCAGACGCGGCGGCTCACCCGATGCGATCCGAACGACAACATCATCTTCGAGGCCGATCTCCTTGATATAGGAGTTAAACTTGGCGAGATCGCCTTGTGTGAGTCTTTCGCAATTGCCCTCGAAACTGAGCGTCCACACCGGAATCCGATGCCCCCACCAAAGTTGCCGAGAGATCGGCCAATCGCGTTTTTCGCCCAGCCAGCTTAGATATTGCTGGGCGTGCCGCTCGGGGAAGAATTTAATGGTGCCGTCGCGCACGACCTGGAGCGCGGGTTCGGCGAGGGGGGCCATTTTTACGAACCATTGATCTGACAAATATGGCTCGATCGGCGTTTTGCTGCGATCGCTATGGCCGACCTGGGTTTCGTACGGTTCTTCTTTTTCCAGCAGGCCAAGGCCCGTCAAATCTTCGACGACTTTTTTTCTGGCGGCTTCGCGCTTCATCTTGGCGTAGTCGCCGGCGTTTTGGTTGAGCGTGCCGTCGGGGTTTAGGATGTTGATGATCTCGATTTGGTCGTCTGCGCCTTTGTGCCGTTGCCAGACGGCGTAGTCGTTGGGATCGTGGGCCGGCGTAACCTTCACGACGCCGGTGCCGAATTTGGGATCGACCAGGATGTCATCCGCGATGATGGGAATTCTGCGGTTCGTCAGCGGAAGAGCGACGGATTTTCCGATCGCCCAGTTCCACCGTGGATCTTGCGAGTGCACCGCCACCGCGGTGTCCCCCAGCATGGTTTCAGGACGCGTTGTGGCGACCGTCATGAATTTGTCCGTCCCTTCGATGGGGTATCGGATATGCCACAAACTCGTTTTGACGGTTTCGTGGTAGATCTCGTCGTCGGAAATGCTCGTTTGCAGGTGGACGTCCCAGTTGACCAGGCGTTTGCCCCGGTAGATGAGGCCGTCTTTGAAGAGTTTAAAGAAGGTTTCGCGGACGGCTCGGGCGCACATATCGTCCAGCGTGAAACGCGTGCGGTCCCAATCGCAGGAGCAGCCCAGCCGTTTGAGTTGGTCGATGATGCGGTCGCCGTATTGTTGTTTCCATTGCCAGATGCGCTCCACGAGCGCCTCGCGGCCGACGTCGTGGCGCGTTTTGTTCTCCTTCTCTTTAAGCTGTTTTTCCACGACCGCCTGCGTGGCTATGCCGGCGTGATCGATGCCCGGGATCCAGACCGTGTTGAACCCGCGCATGCGGTGCACCCGCGTGAGAATATCCTGCAGCGTCGTGTTGATGGCGTGCCCGAGATGCAGCGCGCCGGTCACATTCGGCGGCGGGATAACGATGGAGTACGGCTCGCCCGGCGCGGCCGGGTCGGCGGAGAAACATCTCTCCTCCATCCAGATGCGATAGACCTCCCCTTCGATGCCGGCCGGGTCGTAGCTGTTGGCGATGTCGAGCATAAAATAATTGCTGGTCGCTAGTTTTGCCTGTCCGAGTCTTCATTTCAACTAGCAACTAGCAACTAGCAACTAGCAACTGGCAACTAGCAACTGGCAACTAGCAACTGGCAACCAATTACTCCCCCTTCGGAATGAGTCGTTTTCCCTGCGCTTGCCGTATGTTCAGCGCCTTAAGATATCTACGCCGCAGGATCGTGCGTTTGCGTTCGATTTCCGTGGGGGAATTGGTTTCCAGCGGGATGAAGCCGCCCGCTTTGGTGCGGTGCCCGCCCCCTTCGCCGGCGCCGCGAAGAAGCCGGCGGATCATGTCGGCGGCGGATAATTTGGAACTGCTCGTTCTTAAACTCAGAACCAGCCGGTTTTCGTAGGCGGCCGTGACCAAAGCCCAGTGGATGGGCTCGAATCTCAGCAGGAAATCGGCGATCACGGCAGGCTTCTCCGGCGAATCGATCGAATCCAGATGCGATATGATCGCATCGTCGTAATAGAGGGCATTGGATAACCCGCTGGCGTAGCAGATGTAGTAAGCCTGCGGGAGATCGACATAGCGCATCTGGTAGAGCTTGCGCGGGTTGGCCAGCAGCGTGAGGCTGGAGAGGGCGATGTTATCGAGTTCGCCCGGTTGCCCGGCGGCCCCGGCGAGGTCGGATTCGACGCCGTACAGCAGCGTCGCGGCCAGGTCGGGAGAGATGGGCTGCTCAACCTCCATGAAATAACTGAAGATAATTGAACTGCTCGCCCCGACATCGGTGCGGATGTCGCAAAACGGCACGTGCGGCTTGCGGCGGTTGCGATGGTGATCAATGACCGCCAGCGGCGGATAATCGGCCGGCAGCGGCGAGTAGGAAAACATCGGCTGCACGTCCGTGAGAATAATCGCGTCGTAGGCGGCCAGGGCGGATTCTTTCCAGGGGACCAGAGTCAGATTGCTGCTTTGGACGAAGGCCTCGTTAACTCCGCCGCCGATGGGGCTTTTGACGGACATGCTGATGTTGGCGCCGGGGAGCCGGGCTTCGAGGAGCGTGCGCAGGCCCCAGGCGCTCGCCAGGGCGTCGGGGTCGGGATAAAGATGCGTGGTGACCAGGATGTTGCGCTTGTCGGCCAGAAGTTTGAGGAGTTTTCCAAATCGCGGGCGGTGACGCGCCTGCCGCTCGGCGGCGACAGCCGAGCCGGCGACCGTCTCGACGCAGGATTCCACGAAGGCGGTCGTGTTGGGGTCTTCGTGATAGGGATCCCCGGAGGATGTTGGCTCAGTCGGGAGGACGGGCTGTTCATCGGGGGAGACGCGCGACATTGGATGGCTCCATCTTGCAATAATAATAGCACTTCGGCAAACGCCGGAATATTCGACGGCGTCTTGGTGGTTCTGTTCTATTAAAGGGGCGAGGCGGAGAGGCGCTTGCGCAATGCGGCGATGGCGGCAGCGCGGTCTTTTTGGTCGAAAATAGCGCTGGCGACGACAAACCAATCGACGCCGGCAGCGGCGGCCTGGCCGATTGTCTCGCTGTGAATGCCCCCGTCGATTTCCAGGCGCTGGGTGGGGCGGAGGCGTTTTTTTACGGCCTGCGCTTTCGGTAAGACTTCCGGCATGAATTTTTGGCCCGAGAAACCCGGGACTACGCTCATGATCAGCACGTGATCGACCTCCTCAATGGCGGGGAGGATCCTTTCGACGGGGGTTGCGGGATTGAGCGTGATGCCGACGTGCTTGCACCCCAGTTTTCGCAGCTCCCGGGCGGCGGCGAGCGTGTCCTGAACGACTTCGCAATGAAACGTCAGCGCGTCGGCGCCCGCCTTCAGAAAATCGGGGGCGTAACGGATCGGCTCCGTGATCATCAGATGAATATCGAGAAACGCCTTGGTCGAGCGGCGAGTCGCCGCGGTCACGGCGGGCCCGAAACTGATGTTGGGGACGAAGTGGCCGTCCATAACGTCCAGATGGAGGAAATCGACGCCGCCGCGATCGACCTCGGCGATCTCGGAGCCTAGTTTAGAAAAATCCGCCGAGAGGATCGACGCCGCGATCTGCGGACTCGTAAGCTGGAAGGGATCAGAAGTCATTTTCAGAAGTTGCCGGTTACGGGTTGCCAGTTGCTAGTTCAGGGTGTCCGGGTCATCTTTCCAACTAGCAACTCACAACTAGCAACTAATCCAATATATCCAAAGTCGAAAAGTGGCCGTTTTCGAGGAATTCGAGGCTGGCGCCGCCGCCGGTGCTGACGTGGGTGACCTTTTCGGAGAGGCCCAGTTGTTCGACGGCCGCCGCGCTGTCGCCCCCGCCGATAACCGTGACGCAGCCGTTTTTGGCTGTGGCGTCGGCGATGGCGTGGGCGATCGCCTGGGTGCCGGCCGCGAAGGGCTTTTTCTCGAAGACGCCCATGGGTCCGTTCCAGACGATCGTCTTGGCCTTGGCGATCTCGGCTTTGTAAATCTCCCGAGTTTTGGGGCCGATGTCGAAGCCTTCCATGTCTGGGGGGATGTTCCCTTCGACGATTTGCGTTTTGGCGTCGTCTGTCATCTGGTTGGAGATGACATTGTCGACGGGAAGTTTGATTTTTCCGCCGGCCTTGGCGAGGAGGCCTTTGGCCAGATCGACTTTATCGCGTTCGACGAGGCTTTTGCCGACTTCTTTGCCCTGCGCGAGAAAAAACGTGTAGGCCATCGCCCCGCCGATGAGGAGGGTGTCGCACTTGGAGAGGAGTTGTTCGATGACGTTGATTTTATCGGAGACTTTCGCGCCGCCGAGGATGGCGACGAAGGGTCGGGCGGGCTTGGTAATGGCTTCGCCGAGATATTGGAGTTCCTTGGTGATCAGGTGTCCGATGACGCGGGGTTTGCCGGCCATGGCTTGGGGGACGCCAAAGGTGCTGGCGTGCTCGCGGTGGGCGGTACCGAAGGCGTCGTTGACGTAGACTTCACCGAGTTTGGCGATCATTTTGGCGAAGTTGGGGTCGTTTTTTTCCTCTTCTTTGTGGAAGCGGAGGTTTTCGAGGAGTAACACCTCGCCGTCCTTGAGGCCGGCGGCCAATTGCTCGACGGCCGGGCCGATGCAGTCGCCGGCGCATTGCACGGGTTTCCCCAACAGCTCGGAAAGTCGCGTGGCAGCGGGCTTAAGCGAGTATTTGGGTTCCGGCCCGCCCTTGGGCCGCCCCAGATGGGACATGAGGATCAAGCGCCCGCCGCTCCCGAGGATCTGCTTGATGGTCGGCAGCGCCTGGACGATCCGGCGGTCATCGGTGATTTTTCCCGATTCGATCGGGACGTTGAAATCGACGCGCATCAGGACTTTTTTGCCGCGGACGTTCACGTCGGCGTGGGTTTTTTTGCTCATGGTTGACTCCTATTCTCCTCCGGATGCTACGAGGAAGGGGAGGGGTGTCAAGAAGAAGGCACGAAGGCAAATAGGCACGTAGGGACGAAGGGAAAGGCAAGGAAGCGGGCGTTGTCTTCTCTTCCCTTTGTGCCTGCGTGCCTCCGTGCCTTCGTGCCTTCCTCCAATTGACAAACGAGCGGCGGGGGCCGAAAACTTTGGGTATGGACACGCAATTGGAAGGCCTGAAATTCGACGCCAATGGGCTGATTCCGGCGATCGTGCAGGATGCGGCGACGGGGCAGGTGCTAATGATGGCCTGGATGAACCGGGTAGCGCTGGAAAAGACGGTGGCGACGGGCCAGACCCATTTTTTCAGCCGCAGCAGGAATAAATTGTGGCTCAAGGGGGAGAGCAGCGGGCACGTGCAGAAGGTGATTTCGATTGCCACCGATTGCGATCAGGATGTGCTGCTGGTGCGGGTGGAGCAGGTGGGGGCGGCGTGTCACGAGGGATATTTCAGTTGCTTTTTCCGCGAGCATCAGGCGGGAGCCAAAGATTGGAAAATCGTCGGCGAGCAAAAGTTCGACCCCGAAACGGTCTACAAGAAGTGAAAAGCCCGAAGCCGGCGCCGCAGGCGGTCGGAAAACCGTTGGCGGTCGATCCGTATGGGCGCGCGGTCGCCAATTGGGCATTCCCATTTTTTATGGGGATGATGCTGCTGGGGTTTTTCATGATTCGGGCGGTCGGGTTCCCCGCCGGGGCGCGGAGCGGAGTGCGGGCGCTTTTCTTCGCGATCAACGCGGCAACGCTGACGGGGTTTGATCAGAATCCGGGGGTGGGGGGATTGGATTTTGCCGGGCAGTTTATCGTGCTGATCCTTATGATCGTCGGCAGCCTGTTCAGCATGATTGTGGGGGGACTGGCGGTGAGCCATATCGCGCGGCTGAAGTTTCAGCCGGACCAGGTGATTTTTGGCGCGGTGATCGCCGAGACTTTGGCGCTGCTGATTGGGACGCCGCTGCTGATGACCAGCGACCGGACTCTGTTTCAGGCGATTTTTTTGTCGGCTAGCGCGTTTGGGAATTGCGGGCTTTATGTGGGGAGTTTGCCAGGGGCGGGCGGCCTGCTCACGCATGGGCTGGTGCTGCCGCTGACGATTCTGGGAGGGCTGGGAATCCCGGTGCTGATGGATTTGACCGCGGCGATTTTTCGGCGCGGGACGCTCTCGCGACATACGCGGGATGTGCTGTCGTCTTCGGCGTGGCTCTATATCGCGGGCGTCGTGTTGCTGACGGGGCTCAACTGGGCGTCGTCGCGCGAGACGTGGTCGCTGGAAACGGCGTCGCAGGCGCTGCGGGCGGGGAGCATTCTTTCCGTCGAATCGCGCACCGGGGGAATGCCGATTGCCGAAGTTCACGATCTTTCGCAAAGCGCGCAATGGATCATCATCGTGCTGATGGCGATCGGAGCCAGCCCGGCGGGGACCGGCGGGGGACTGAAAACGACGACGATCGTGGAACTGGTCCGCGGAACCCGGCGGCTCATCGAAGGCGAACATCCAGGCAGAGGATTCGGCGTGGCCGTCATGTGGCTCGGTATTTACGGGGCCATCGTGCTGGGCGGAGCCATGCTGCTCTCGTTTATTCATCCGGCGGCAACCGTCGGTGGGACACTGCTCAGCGCCGTCAGCGGAGCCAGTAATGTCGGGTTCTCGCTTTCGGGGGTGCCGGATGCGAAGAATGTGCTATATGCGCACTGCGCGATCATGCTGCTGGGGCGGATGACGCCGCTGATGATCCTTTGGTGGATCGCCGATACGATGCCGGAGGTGGAGGCGGCCATTGGATAAATGTTGAATGATCAATAAAAGGCGCGGAAATCGATCGCCTTTTGCTTTTCGTTCGTCATTCCGAATACTCGCACCAGGTCTTGCTTGTTTCCCATACCGTCACGGCCGCCAGTTTCGCACCGGCTGTTTCCAGCGGGGTTTTTAGCATTCGATGGATCACCATCGCGATGTTTTCGACCGATGGAATTAGTTCTTTGAACTGGGCGATTTCCACGTTTAGATTTTTGTGGTCGAATGGGTCGATGACCGTCGTGGAGACGATGCGCTCGACGGCGGGGATTTCCAATGGGCGGGGGGCTTGGACGGCTAGTGTGACTTCCAGGACGTAGTTATGGCCGTGCCCGTTGGGGTTGTTGCATTTGCCGAAAAGGGCGCGGTTTTGCTCCTCGCTTAATTTGGGGTTGTGCAGGCGATGGGAAGCGGAGAATTCGAATTTTCGGCTGAGGCGCACCATGGGATGCTCCGTTGAGAGAATTTGAAACGATATAAAGGGACTCAGGCGAAGGCGAAGAGATCGCAATTCGCTCCCGGGCCAGGCGCTTTGCAAAGTGAGATACAGGCTGCGGAGAAGTTCCGCGGGATCGCGCTGGCCGCGGCGCAGAAAATCCGCTGTCAGAGGAATCCCGCGCTGGCGAACCATTTGATCGATCTGCTTGATGTTTAAAAGGCAGCCGGTCTCGCGGTCGGGCTCGCCGGCAATCGCGGCTTCGAGCGAGAAATAATGGCCCAGGCCCGTAAGAGAGGGGAAGCCGCCAAAGCTGTTGGTCGGGCCGGCGGAAAGCTGCGCGTCATCATTGTCGTTAACGGCGAAGCGGACTTCTCGACTGAGGAGGAACATGCGGTGGATTATAGTTCAGTTTGGGCGTGTCGAGGCCTGTGTGGCGGCAGCGAGATATTTGGCGAGTTGACCGGTCATGAAGGAGTCGCCGGGTTCGTATTTCAAGGCTTCAGCTTCCAATTCGGCGGCTTTTTTCGCGTCGCCCAGGCGGAAATTCACATCCGCGAGCGTGTCGATCGCGGCCGAGTCGCGCGGAAGAACCGACACGGATTCCTCCGACCAGACCAGCGCCTGCGGCAAATGCTGGTCGCACTCGGCGCACAGCCACGCTTGTGAATTGAGCAGATCGGGATTGTGCGGATCGCCATCGAGCTTGGCTTTCCCGGAATTGAATGCACTGTCGAAAAGAGTTTTCGCGGCGTCGGGCTGGCCGCGTTGAATCAGCAGGCGGTATACCTCAATCACGATGTCCGGATCGGTCGGTCTAAGAAGCGAAATCTGCTTGAGTTGTTCACGGATTTGGGCGTCGTCGTGGTTGGCCTGCGCAACGTGGAGATAATGCCAGTGAACTTCGGGCCAGATTTCGCTGGCAGCGATGGGGAACTGATGGCCCAGGGCGTCGATGCGGACCACCGGGAGAATTTCGCCGCAGGAGCGGAGGGCGGTTTCCTCGTTTTTGGCGGCAGCCAGTTCGTCGCCGCGTTTTATCGCCAGAGTGGCCAGGTGGAAATGGGCCAGGACGTCGAGTTGCCGGGAGGGGTCGTCCGGGTCGGGGGGCATGGTCAGCAAGGCGGTGAATTCGGCCTGGGCGAGGTCGTCCCACTCGTGAGCGGTGAGAAACTCGCCGATGTCGAGGCGCTGGGTGCGCGTGTGCGAACCGGCGAATGCCGCCGCGCGAGCGGTGGCGGCCTGATCGGCCTTACCGGCGCGCGTGTAGAGGCGGGTAAGGCAGTATTCGATTTTGGGTTGCCCCGCGGCAGAACCGGCGAGTTGTAGATCGCCCTGGAGGCCGGGGAGGGGGCCGTATTCGGCTTGCAGGGCGAAAAGCTCCAGGAGGGCGCTGGGGATTCCTTCGCCGTCGTCGGGAGAGCCGCGGGCGTATTGCTTGCGGCGCAGATCGGCGGCGGCGGCATACGCCTTGTCTTGCACCGCGAAATCGCACAGCACTTGGATCACGTTATCGAACTCGCCGTCGTCGCTGGGGGCCGAGAATTCGAGGTCCGCGCAGCGGTTTAAAAATTGGCGGGCCTGCGCGGGATTGGCGTCGAGGCGGGCGTAGGCGCATAACGCCAGCATGGGGGGATCGTCCTGCGGAGGTTCGACCGTGCGATACCGGGCGAGGAGGGTGTCGTTGTTCAGCCGGCGGAGAAATCCGACGATGGTCCAGCGCACGCCGACGCTCGGGTCTTCGTTGAGTAAACGCCCCAGGACGTCCAGCGCGGCGGGATCGTTCAGTTCGACCAGGCTCTCAATGATTTGGCGGCGCTGGCTGACGTCGGGAACGCCGTAATGTTTTAATAAGTCTCGGACCGGTTTCGGGTCGTTGGGCAGATACCAGGGCAGTTGCAGGAGGATTTGCGCCGCCTGGTCGCGCAGACCGGGCTCGTCGGTTCGGCTGGCGACCAGGACGGCGGGGCGGGCGGGGAGGCCAATAGTAAGCAAATCGCCGGCGGCGGACTGACGCTCCGTGGCATCGTCACTTGAAAGTTGGTCGATGAGTTGATCGATCCGCTGGGCGACAGGCTGGGTTTGCGGGGCCTCCGTCGCCATGGCGGCAATCGGGGCGGCGGCGGGGGCGAGAAAGATCAGAAAAATGAACCTAAAATAGTTGAAAATAGCCCGCGTTTGGACCGTCTTTTTGACGCCTGCGGCGTGGCAATCGGATGGGAATCTGAGATAATGTTTCTCTTGTTTCATGTCACCTGGGCGTGCGGTGGCCACGCGAGGCCGCCGGGCGGCCTATTCGGGCCGCCAAGGGCGACCCGTCGGGTGGGGTGAAACCAATTTGCCCCACAGGAGTTCACGGATGGCTGAAGAAAACGTATCCGAAACCGCCCCCGCTTCCAACAGCGAATACAACGAGGGGATGATCAAAGTGCTCGAAGGAATCGAGCACGTGCGCACCCGCCCCGCCATGTATATCGGCGATACCACCTCGCGCGGTTTGCATCATCTCGTATATGAAATTGTCGATAACTCCATCGATGAAGCGATGGCGGGGTTCGCCCACACGATTCACGTGCGAATCAATAAGGACGGAAGCTGCACCGTTACCGACGACGGCCGGGGAATTCCCGTCGGCATCCATCCGACCGAGAAAATCCCCACCGTCGAAGTCGTGTTTGCCAAGCTGGGAGCGGGCGGAAAGTTCGAGCACGACGCCAACAGCGCTTACAAAGTGACCGGCGGATTGCACGGCGTGGGGGCCAGCGTGGTCAATGCGCTCAGCGAATGGCTCGAGGTCGAAGTCTCGCGCGATGGGAAGATTTATCACATGGAATTTGAGCGCGGGAAGAAGTCGAGCGATTTCAAGGTGACGGGCAAGAGTCATAAATCGGGCACCAAAGTCACGTTTAAGCCGGACGATCGTATTTTTCTGCAGGACACGGAATTCAAATATGAAATTCTGCAGAAACGGCTGCGCGAGCTGGCGTATCTGAACGAGGGGTTGCAGATCATCGTCGAGGATGAGCGGGCGAACAAGCGAGAGGAATTTAAATACGAGAAGGGGCTGGTGGAATACGTCAAATACATGAACGACGCGAAGGTGACGCAGACCGAGATCATCTATTTCAAAAAAGAGGACCCGCAGAGCCGGCTCGTGGTGGAAGTGGCGCTGCAATACAACGACGGCTACAACGAAACAATCGAATCGTTCGCCAATAACATCAATACGCACGAAGGCGGCACGCATCTAAGCGGATTCAAAACCGCTTTAACCGGGACGATCAACCGGTACGCGGAAGCGGCGAATTTGCTCAAGGACGTGCGCCCCAGCGGGGACGATGTGCGCGAAGGATTGATCGCCGTGGTCAGCGTGAAGGTGCCGGAGCCGCAGTTCGAGGGGCAGACCAAAACCAAGCTGGGCAACAGCGAAGTGGAAGGTTTCGTCAGCTCGGCGGTGAACGAGAGGCTGGGGGCGTATCTGGAGGAGAATCCGAAGGAGGCCAAGGCGATTTTTGAGAAAGGATTGCTCGCGGCCGAGGCGCGGGAAGCGGCGCGCAAGGCTCGCGAGCTGACGCGGCGAAAAGGGTCCCTGGAGGGCAACGGCCTGCCGGGAAAACTGGCGGATTGCCGCTCCAAGAGCAACGAAGAGACCGAGATATTTCTGGTCGAAGGCGATTCCGCCGGTGGATCGGCCAAGCAGGGACGGGATTCCAATTTGCAGGCGATTTTGCCGCTCTTCGGCAAGATTCTGAATGTCGAGAAGGCCAATGCCGTGAAAATTATTTCCCACGAGGCGATTCGCACCATCATCAGCGCGCTGGGCTGCGGATTTCACGAAGATTTCAATATGGAGAAGCGGCGCTATGGGAAGATCATCATCATGTCCGACGCCGACGTGGATGGGAGCCATATTCGGACGCTGCTGCTGACGTTTTTCTTTCGGCACATGCAGGATTTGATCAAGGGAGGGCGGATTTATGTGGCGCAGCCGCCGCTCTATCAGGTGGTGCGGCGCAAGAAGAGCGAATACGTGCTCAACGAGCGGTCGATGCGAAAGGCGCTAACCGATCTGGGCCTGGAAGGGACGGCCTTGATCATCCGCGACGACGAGGCGAAGGAAAAACGCCGACTCGGCGGCGAAGAGCTGCGGCGGGTGGTCGATCTGCTCGGAAAACTGGAAGAATTGGTCAAAGTTATCCAGCGCCGGGGGATCGATTTCGCCGAATTTTTGGCCAAGCGCGACAGCGCGGGCCGGCTGCCGCTCTATCAGGTGATCATCGAGGGAGAGGAGATGTTTTTCCATTCGGCCGAGGATCGCGAGCGGTATCTGCGGGAGCAGAATTTGCTGCCGGAATCGGTCGAGGATGAGGCGGACAACCAGCGGCAGCGCTTGCAGAAGAATCAGGAACTGCACGAAGTGAAGGATATGGAGAAATTGTTCGTGCAACTGGAGCAGTATGGGCTCTCGATCGAGGATTATTTCCTGACGCAGGAGGAATCGGTCTCGGGCGAGAAGCTTCCGACGAAATATGCGCTGATTTCCGAGGAGAAGGTTCACGATATCGCGGGAGTGGCGCAGATTTTGTCGGCGGTGCTGGAGCTGGGCAAGGGAGGGATCGAGATCAAGCGATTCAAAGGTCTGGGCGAGATGAACAGCGAGCAATTGTGGGAAACCACGCTGGACCCCAGCCGGCGGGTGCTGCTGCGTGTGACGCTCGAAGAAGCGGGCGAAGCCGAGCGGCTCTTCAGCGTTTTGATGGGGGAAGATGTCGAACGACGGCGGCAGTATATTGAGGAGCACGCCCTGGAAGTTAAGAATCTGGATGTGTGAGGGAATGGTTGCATATTCGTCTGGCAAGGTCGGACAGGTGTTGGTGGGCTAGCTCGCAGGCGTAATCGACTCGGATTGTTTTTCGATAAGCATCGATCTTCTTTCGCATGGGGTCGACTTCCTGATCGGCGGCGGCGAGGTAGGGGGCGTGCAACCGTTCCCAGAGGGCCATCACTTCGCTGTATTGGGGTCGCGGCAGCTGATCCTCAGTAAAGACCACGCTGTGCGGCGGGAGGCGGCGCAGCAGGCGGTCGATCGACATCGGCTCGGCAGCGGGCAGAGCGACTTCGTCGGTTGGGACGACGGCGATCACCCGCGCGGATTCGATCGGATAAACCGCGGCCAGGAATGTTTCGGCGTATTGGCCGCGCTCTTCCTGCAAGCGGCGCAATTCCGTCGCCGGCTGGATCGTGCCCCAGCCGGCGATCAGCAGTTGCCCTTGCGGAAATTGGTCGGCGATTTTTTCCGGGGAGATGATCTCAGCGGCATTTTGGGCAATGAGATTTAGCCGAATAATTCCTTCGCCGCAGCGCTGCCGCCGCTGGCGGCGAGATTCCTGCAAAGGCATATACAGCCGCGAGAGGGCGTCGAAATCGTTTTGGGCTAGCGCCAGTCCCTCGGCTTGCACAAACGCGCACTCGGCCTGGCGATATTCCATCGCCATCAGCTGCTCCTGGCCCAGTTCGCATAATCGCTGGATTTCGTCCATCGATTAAATTCTAAACCGCGGAGGGCGATTCGCACCAGTTGCGCCACATCTGGCGGTATGCCGATTCCATGTCGCGGGTAAAACTTTCAGCGTCCATCAGGGGGGAAGCGAGCATTCTGGCCCGCATGTTCTGCCGTAGAGATTTCATTTGATCCAGGTCGCTGGCGAGGTCTACGGCGATCTGAACGTACTTCTCGGGGCTCGGCGCGATGAGCCGCTCCAACCCCAGATTGGAGAGGATGCTGCCTCCTCCGCGCCCGACGGCGGTTTTTCCCCAGAGGGTGATCACGGGAACGCCCATCCAAAGAGCGTCGCAGGTGGTCGTTCCGCCGCCGAAGGGGAAGGGATCCAGGGCGATGTCGATTTGGTTATAGCGCTGAAAGTATTCGAGTTGCCGAGATTCGGAGAAGAGGAGGCGATTGGAATCGACGCCGGAATCGGCCAGGATTTTGCGAGCCGTTTCGCGGTGGCTCCCGCGCGGGCTGTAGATCAGAATTTTTGAATTCGGCAGTGCGCGCAGGATCGCCGTCCAGGCGGTCCAGACCGGGGCGGTAATTTTGCAGTAGTTGTTTTGGCAGCCAAAGGTGACAAAACCGTTCGTTATTGCCGGAGATGGGCAAACATCGGGCGTGGGGTCGACCCCAGGCTGATAGCACCAGTAGGTTTTCGGCAAGCGAATTGTTTTTTCGGTGTAATGGGATTCGTCCGAGCCCGGCGGATCGATATGGGGGTCGCTGACTCGATAGTCGATTGCATCCAGGCCGGTGGAGCCGCAATAACCCAGGTAGGTGACTTGCACGGGAGAGGGTTTTCGAGCGAAAGCCAAAAGGCGGTTGCCGCCGGTGTGGAGCGCGAGGTCGACGAGGATGTCGATCCGGTCTTGGCGGATTTGTGTGGCCACTTCTTCGTCCGTGAGTCCGAATATTTTGCGCCACCCGTCGGCGCGCTGCTGAAACTGGCGAGTAATTGCGTCAGGACGGTAGACCTGCGCATACGCGAAAATTTCAAAGAGCCGGCGATCGTGGTGCTGGAACAGCGGAAGAAGATTTCGGCCGGCCGGATGGTCTTTGAAATCGGGAGAAACGTAGCCGATGCGCAATCGGCGATCGGGGCTGCGGTCGTTGGAATGCGGTCGAATGAATTGACCAAGCGGCTCCGCATATTGTCGATTCCAGCGGCGCTGCCCCCCGGCGATCGCCGGCGCATCGTAATCGGGATGATAGTGCAGCGCCAGAATAAGGTTGCTCTCGGCGTCGGCGTAATTGGGATCAAGGGCGCTGCCGCGCCGATAGGCGGCGATGGCTTCGTCGAGTCTTCCCGCGTCCTTCAGAGCGTTGCCCAGGTGCACGTGCGCTTCGGGAAAATTAGGACGCAGCGCGATGGCCTGGTGAAACGCGGCGATGGCTTCATCCAGTTGACCTTTATCCCGCAAAGCGAACCCGAGGTGATTATATGAGTCGGCGTAATCGGGCTTGAGGGCGATGGCTTGGCGATGGGCCGCAATGGATTCGTCCAGCTGCTTTTGATCTCGCAGGGCCACGCCCAGAAACGTCAGGAATTGGGCCGAGTTGGGCCGGATCGCAAGGGCTTGGCGGTAGGCGGCGATGGCCTGGTCGAGTTCTCCCTTGTCTCTCAGGGCCGTACCGAGATTGGCGTGGGGCTCGGCGAGATTGGGCCGCAGGGCGATCGCCCGGTGAAACGCCGCGATCGCTTCGTCGAGTTGTCCCTTGGCTCGCAGGGCGTTGCCCAGGTTGTTGTGAGGTTCGGGAAGATTGGGGTTTATGGCGATCACTTTGCGCGAGATGGCGATGGACTCGTCGAATTCCCCCTTGTCTCGCAGAAAGGCGCCCAGAGTGATGTGGGCTTCGGGATAATTGGCATCGAGCAAGATCGCCTGGCGCAAGGCGGCGATCCCTTCGTCGAGTTGTCCCCTGCGGCCAAGGGCGAGGCCCAGGTTGCAATAGGCCTGGGGATAATTCGGCTGAATGGCGATGGCGCGGCGAATCCAATCGACGGCGGCGTCCAGTTCGCCGACCTGATTGGCAATCACGCCCAGATGTTGCACCGCGCCGGCGTGCTGCGGCTGGTGGGCGAGAATCTGCCGATAAATGTGCTCGGCCTCCTTTAATCGGCCGGCTTGATGGTGAAGTATCGCCTGATCGTAGGCTTGCTCGATCGTGAGTTGGGTCATCGGAGCACCGAGCCCTCGCACCAAGTGCGCCACATCTGCCGGTACGCCGATTCCATGTCGCGGGTAAATCCCTTGCCGTCCATTAGCGCCGAAGCGAGCATCCGGGCGCGCATGCCGCTTCGAAGGCCGTCCATCCGTTTCAAATCGCCGGCGAGGTCGATCGCGATTTGCACATATTGTTCCGCCGTCTGCGCCACAAGTTCCGGGAGGCCGAGATTGGAGAGAATGCTTCGTCCGGCCCGGCCGACGGCGGTTTGGCCGGACAGCGTGACGACCGGAACCCCCATCCAGAGTGCGTCGCAGGTGGTGGTGCCGCCCCCGAAGGGGAACGGGTCCAGCGCGATGTCGATCTGGTGATAGCGCAGGAAATAATCCTCGCCGAAAGATTCGGAAAAGATCAGGCGGTCCGGATCAATGCCGGCCGAAGCGAGCAGTTTGCGCGAGGCGTCGCGGCGGCTGTCGTGGCCGACGTTGACGATCAATTTCGAAGTTGGCAGCGCCCGCAATATGGCCATCCACGCGCTCCAGACGGGCGACGATATCTTGCAATAATTATTCTGGCAGCCAAACGTCACGTAGCCGTTTTTCAGCGCCGGGGATGGTCCGGGGGCAAGCGCGAGATCAACGCCCGGCATATAGCACCAATAGGATCGCGGCAGCCGAAAGGTCTTTTCGCTATAGCAGGTCCCATCGACAGACGGTGGATCGAAATAGGGGTCGGACAAGCGATAGTCCATGGTGCTCAGTTCGGTGCTTCCGCAGTAGCCGAGATAACTAACTTGCACCGGCGCGGGTTTGCGGGCGAAGACGTGCAGGCGATTCCCCGCCGTGTGCAGCGCCAGGTCGACCAGGATATCGATCCGGTCTTCGCGGATTTGCCGGGCGACTTCCTCGTCGGAGAGTCTCAGAATGTCGCGCCAGGCGTCGGAATTTTCCTGAAAAAGCTCGGTCAGCTTGTCGGGACGTTGCACCTGGGCGTAGGCGGTGATCTGGAAAAGCCGCCGATCGTGGTGCTGAAACAAGGGCACGAGATTTCGGCCGACGGGGTGATTGCGAAAATCGGGCGAGACATAACCGATTCGCAAAGGCCGATCGGGATTGCGGTCGTTGGAATGCGGCTGAATGAATTTCCGCAGCGGCTCGGCATGGAGCTCATTCCAGGCGCGAAGTTCTTGGGCGATCAATTGGGCGTCATAGGCGGGATGATAGTACAGGGCCAGAAAAAGATTACTGAAGGCTTCGGCGTAATCGGGATTGAGTTGGCCCGCCCGGCGATAGGCGGCAATGGCCTCGTCGAGGCATCCCAAATCTTTCAGGGTGTTGCCCAGGTGTACGTAGGCTTCGGGAAAATTCGGCCGAGTCGCAATCGCCCGAAGAAACGCCGCAATCGGTTCGTCCAGTTGTCCCTTGTTCTCTTTCAGCGTGCTGCCCAGATGGATATAGACTTCGGAAAAATTCGGCTGCAGCGAGATGGCCTGGCGATAGGCGGCGATGGCTTCATCGAATTGCCCATTGCGCCTAAGCGCGGTGCCCAGCATGTAATAGGCTTCGGCCGAAGTCGGCTTAAGGGCGGTCGTTTGACGAAACGCGGCGATCGCCTCGTCGAGCCGTCCCTTTTCGCGTAGCGCGATCCCAAGGTTGAAATGAGCCTCGGCGAAGCGGGGTCTGATGATGATCGCCTGACAAAGGGCGGCGATGGCTTCGTCGAGTTGGCCGTTGCTTCGCAGGGCGTTGCCGAGATTGCCGAGGATTTCGGCGTCGTCGGGACTCTGGACCAGCGCCTGGCGGATCAAATCGACGGCGACGTCGAATTGCCCTTTTTGATGCGAGACCACTCCCAAATAGTGCAAAGCGCCACAATGTTTCGGCTGTTCGGCAAGGATGCGCCGGTAAATTTCCTCAGCTTCCTGCAATCGTCCGGCCTGATGGTGCCGCACCGCCAGATCGAAGGCTTGTTCATGGGTGAGTTGCGTCATGCCGGTGCGGCAACTATCCGGCGCGGATTAAACGATGGCAAGGGAAAGGGGGGTGGATTAGCCGATGCGCTGGCGGAGGGCGTCAATCGCAAGCCGCCATTGGGCGTTGATTTGCGAGGTTTCGTAGACCAGCAGGTCGCTAAGGGTGACGAAATCGCGATTTTCGAGGGCGGATTTGATTTGTTTCAATTGGGCGCCGACTTCCACGATCAAATCGCTGAGGCAGCCGCCGCCCGATTGGATCTCGTCCAGATTGATCTTGAGCAATTGGGCGGTGCCCACCAGCGATTTTTGGGCATGTTGCCAGGCGGCGAAGCAGCCGGCGAGATTCTGCATAGCCTTCCCCGGCTGGTTCTTTTGCAGCAGATCGGCCGCCTGAGCCTTCAATGCATCCACCTGATCGAGTTGTGCGGAAACTTGCTCGAGGATATCGAGGCCCATTTGCCGGGGGTCGGCGGTTTCGATGAAGATACTTCGGTCGCCGATGGAGCTTTTGCGCACGTCTCCGAGGCGCTGAAGATCGGGCGGGCGCCCGTCGATCAGGACGCTCACCACCAGACGATTCGCCTTTTGCAAATGCGATAGCACCTGGCCAAACGTGAGAAGGCCAAGCTCCTCGGTTCGCAACGGGGCATGATCGACGGTGACGGGCATACGGCTCCTGTGCCTCGTATATCGGCCCGCCAGTGACGCGGGCATGAGTGGGTCCGATAAACCGCCGATTTTCGGCGGAATTAAGCGGTTTGAGGCACCGCCGGCTCTGGGGCCTCGGCGGCGGGGGGTTTGGCGGCGGGAAGGTAGACGCTGAACGTCGTTCCACGGCCGACTTCGCTGGCGACTTCGATTCGCCCTCGATGGTGTTCCACAATGTCCTTGCAGATCATCAGGCCCAGGCCGGTGCCGTGGGTTTCGTCATTGCGGGCCGTCCCTTTGGTCGTAAAGAAGGGCTGGAAGATTTTGGGCATCAATTTCTCAGGGATGCCCGGACCGCTGTCGATCACCTGGATTTGCACCTGATCATCCAGCGCGGCGGCTTTGATCGTCAGGGAGCCCCCTTTGCCAAGCATCGCCTGGCGGGCGTTGATCAGCAGATTCAGCAGCACCTGCTCGATTTGAATCCGATCCGCCTGGACGAAAATATCCGGCTGAATCTGAACCCGCAGCGCGATCCCGTCTTTTTGCGGATCGCGCGCCAGGACGGTCAGGGTTTCATCCACCAGGCTTTGGACACCGACCGTCGAGTACGAGGATTGCCCGCGCGCCAGGCCGAGCATGGAGGCGCAAATTTTTCCGGCTTTTTCGGCGCTCTGAAAGGCCTTTGAAAGGGCTTTGCAGATCAGCGGCATATCGGGCTTATCGCTCTGGGCGCTTTGCAGCGCGAATTGCGAATAGCTGACGATCGGCGTCAAAAGATTATTGAACTCATGGGCGATGACGGCGGCGATCGTGCCGATCGTCGCCAGCCGCTGCGATTCGGTGAGCTGGTTGTGAAGCTGATCGAGCTGATTCTGCGCCTCGGCAAGCTGCTGAAGCACGGCTTCCGGAGTTGTGGGGGGATCGCGGTCGCTCACGCCAGCACTGTATCGGTCCGAAGCCCGACGCCGCTTCATAAGCCTCCTAAGCGGATCAATCGGTGGTTTATGGGACGTTGGCCGGCCGCGCCGGTGTCTTCCTTCGGTGGGCCGGCCAACGCGCCGATGCAAAGTAAGTTGGACGCAGCGGAGTTCCAATCTCAATCATCGCCCTATCGGCGCCTTTGGCTTTTGCTGGCGGGCTTGCCGGCGCTGGCGCCGCCGCTACTGATCTTGCGCTATGGCGTCGATTTCCATTTTCTGGATGAATGGATGCCGGATATGGGGGGGCTCTTCATCAAGGCCCATCTGCATCAGCTCACCCTGGGCGATATTCTGGCGCAGCACAATGAACATCGACCGTCCATCGCGCGGGTCATCGCGCTGCTGATCAATCCCATGACGCATTGGAATAATTTTGATAACCAGATGGCCGCGTGGCTGATGGTCGTCGTGACCTCCCTGCTGGTCTGGCTGCTGATCCGCCAAACCCAATCCGGGGCCCGGGCGATTTTTCTCTGGTTCCTATGCAATCTGCTGATTTTTACCCCGTTGCAGGATGAGAATTGGCTTTGGGGAATGGGGCTGGAGAATTTCTCGCCGGCCTTGTTCGTCTTGGCGACTTTTTTGGTCGCGCGATCGCGGATGCCCATTTGGACGCGGCTGGTTCTCTGTCTGCCGCTGGCGACTCTGGCGACGATTTCCAGCGGCAATGGAATTCTGGCGTGGCCGCTGGCGGGGTTCCTCCTCGTTTGGCCGCAGTCAAACGAACGTTTTTCAGAAAAAAAATGGGTCGCGCTGGCTTGGCTGATGATCTGCGCGGCGGTCGTGCCCGCCTATCGGTACGGATATCAAATCCCCGTCCACCACGGAAATCCCTATCCCAAGACGGTCTCTTCAATGCTGATTTATGCCCTGACTTACATGGGCAGCGCATTCGTCTACCCGCGCGATGTCACCGGACAAACTTTGGGGATGGTGCTGGGCGGCCTGATGTGCCTCGGGATCGTCGCGGCCACAGTCTATTTTCTATTGCTCCTTAAAACCGGCCAACGCGATTTGTGCGGCCGAATGTTGCCCTGGCTCCTGCTCGCGGCGTACGCAATGATCAGCGGCATCATCGCCGCATTTTATCGAGCGGGGTTTGGGCTCGAACAAGCCGTCAGTTCCCGGTATGTCACCTTTTCGATATACCTTCCGATCGCACTGATCAATCTAATTCCGATGATTGGCGATCAAGTGCGGAGCAGCGCCGCGCCGGGCTGCTCGCGGCGATGGAATCTTGCGGTCGTCGCCACGACCACTCTGCTGATCCTGCTCCAAGTTTATGGCTTTGCCGGCGGCATCGGGGAATCGGCGGCTCGCCAACGCTTCTATCGGCTGGGAAAGGGCGCGATGCTGCTGATCAATATCGTGCCGGATAATCCCTACGTAAAATTTCTGGGCGTGCCGCGGCCGGCGCGTTTGGTTGAGACCGTCAATGCGCTCAACCAGATGGGGTATTTGCATCCGCCACTGATTGCGTCCAGCGACGCGGCGTTAATTGAGCAGGACAACGGAAATGTTTCGGGCGCGACGGATTTATCCGCCGCCGACCCCGCCGGATTAATCCAGGTGCGCGGCTGGGCGGTTTATCCAAAGCTGGGTCGATCGACCGACAGCGTGTTTCTCACCTATCTTGACGCGGCTGGCCATCCAATTATTTTTGCCGCTGCGAAGATGGGGCTTGGGCGCCCGGACTTGGCCGGGAAATTGCCGGCAAGCGAGCTGCCGGATTGCGGCTGGGAAGCCGATCTGGATCTCGGGCGAATCCCCCCGGATACTCGCACGATCACGCTTCAGGCATGGGTTTTGGACGTGGATACCGGGCGGGCTACGCCGCTGCCGGGCTTGATCGCAATTTCGCGCTAGCGGGAGGGCGTCGATCTTTTTTCTTTTGGCTCCTAAGATTGTTTGGTCGCGGAGCGGTTATGTGGCGGCCATAATGGCGACGGAAAACTTCCAATGGTGATCACCCTCGGCGAAAGTCTGCTCTCCCGCGATGAAAAGGGGGATTTGCGCGTTCGCATTGCGACGGTTTTCCCCAGGGCCGGGACGATCGTCACCCTCCCCGGAATCCACGCCAGCCAGCGCGAGGCGTATGTTGATTCGCTGAACCGGTCGCGCAAGGAGCAGGGGAAGCCGCTGCTCAGCGAAGCCGAAGCCGACGCCGAGATGGAGCTGGCCGTCGATTTGATCGTGGATGAGCAAGGCGTGCTGATCCGTCCCGATCCGACGCGGATGGATTTGGCCAGGGAGGCCGATGAGCTTTTGGAAGAAGTGGTCCCCAAGCGACTGATCAAATATCTGCTGCTGAGCGACCGGCGGGTGCGCGATTCGCTCAAGATGCGGGGCGAATGTTGGCGGATGTTTTTGCCCCCGACGGCGCCGCTGGAGATTCGCCGCATGATCGCCGAGGCGCGATCGTCGATCGAGGGGAATGCGATTTATTACTACGGGCCGTTTACGGGGACGCGGCTGCTGACGTTCGAAAATCTCCGCCGCTTGGCCGAATTGGACGACAACGGGCTGCGAAAGCATCTGGCGGAGATCGGGGCCTACGGGAGCTGCCGAAATCGCGCGGGGTATTGCGAAATCGAATATTTCATGGCGGACCATTTGCCGGGCGCGCCGGGGATGGGGGAATTCGAATTGGCGGCGGCGGCTTCGTCGTCGGAACTGCGGCCGAAATTCGAAAAACTGTGCCAGCGGCTGGTAACGCACATTCCACCTGAATTTCGCCGGGATGATCTGGATGAGCCGGCGTGGCGAAACCGCATGTTCGCCAGCCTCATGACGCAGCGAAATGGGGCCCTGGTTGACGACGCCTCGATGGGGCTCGATCCGGAATTTTCGATGCGCGTCGAATGGCTGCCGGGGTGCCGCATCGAGGAGGGTGAACTCATTCTCGACCCGGCCATCGAGGAACCCTACGGGCGAAAACAGGAAAAACGGGTTTCATCCGTCGTGCGCGGGCTGATCCTGAATCTGGTTCAGGAATACGGGGATTTGGAATACATCAATCTCGGCGGAGTGCTCCCCTCGGCGACTCGCAATGAAAACCGCGGCGGCAGGCGCGAAGTCTACGTCGCGCAAATCAAACAACGCCGCGCGGCCGCCGAAGTGCTCCAGATCATCCGTATGCAAAAATGGGGCGTGCGCGAGCGGCTCGATGAAGGCAAGGATTTAGAGACGGCTCTCACCGAGGCCGAGGAATACACCGAATATGTGCAGGACCGCAGGCTCGCCTGCCGGCAATTGGGAATGAATCTCCTCCTCTCGCAAACCGCCCGAAAAGTCAGCGAGCAATATTACGGGTGCAACACCCGCTACCACGGACGCCGAATCTGGTCCCCTTATTTTCAGCGCGATTACATCGGCGGCGTGGCGACGGACCAAATTTCGGCGCGCAAACTGGCGGACCGGTCGTATGCGATGATTTTCGCGCGATTACTCGGCCAGGCCGCGGCTTCCAATATCGTGCTGGGACGCGCCGAATTGAGCGGCGAGATGGTCTTCGACGTCGGCGATGAAATCGTCGCCGAGGACGCCTCGGGTATGCCGACCCAAATTATCGTCTCCGATCACGTCGGCACCTTCGTCGATTGGCGCGGATCGCTGGAAACGCGAGCCGTTCAATACGCGCGCCCCGCCCGCCGGCGGCTGGAGATGCTCTCCGAGCGGCGCGAATTCGTCGATGCCTATCTATCCGGATTTGTCGAGCGCTTCGTCCGAGTTCAAGAGGAATACGCCCGGCATCGGCGGGCATTCGATACGCTCTTCAAGCACCGGCCCTGGGACGAAGGGGGATCCCTCGCCAAAAGATGGTTCAGCGTTCTGGATCGGCTCCGCACCGCCAGCCCGCGAGCCCTCAGCGACATCATGCGGCAGGCAATCGGGGCGATCTAATCGGCCGAAAAATTAAAAAAACCCAGCGGGCCGCTTTCGCGACCCGCCGGGTTACTCGCAAAATCTACTCTTGCTCGACGTCTTCTTCTTCGGTGTCGTCGATGCAGAATTCGGTCGGTTCAATGGGCGCGGCCGTCGCGCCGGGCGCGACCGGGGTTCGCGTGGCCCCGGCGGCCTTGCGAGCGGCGGCCTTGCGGCTGCGCCGCGTGCGGCCGACGGTCTGCTGGTCCACCGTCGCCTTGCGCGTCGGATTGGCCGCCGCGACCTCCACCGCGTGGAACGCGTCGGGGGCGTAGAGATCGGCGCCGATCTCGTCGGCTAATCCCTCGGCGCGCTGGTAGATGCCGCCGCAGCACATGACCTGCATATCGGGGCAACTATTCACCTCGCGGAGATAGTCGATGAGTTTGCGCACGGCCGGCACGCCCGAGGGCAGCGTTGCGAACATGACGACCAGGTCGGGGCGGAAATCGCCGATGAGTTTGAGGACCTCGTCCTCAGGCACCCCGCCGCCCGCGAAGCGCGTGGTCCAACCTTCGGATTCGAAGAGGTCGGCGCTGATTTGCCCGCCAAGTTCTTCCGGCTCGTCGTTGCCGCAGAAAATCAGGACCTTCTTATTGTTGACTTCCTTCCGGGGCAGCTGGGCGGCCAATTGATCGGTGATGGTTCGATTCAGTCGCGTCGCCAGATTCAGAGTGCTGCGGGTGATCTGGTCATCGCGGTAAAAGCCCTGAAGCTGTTCCATGGTGGGCCAGATCAGGCTTTTCAGCAGTTCATAGGCGGTCGTCCCGCTGAAGAGGGCATGTTCGACCACGCGGCGGCACTGAATTCGGTCGCCTGCGAGCAACGGCTCAAGGTACTGCTGGGAGATCGAGGTGCTGGGGATAGAAAGACTCATAGGACGGTTACTCCAAGATCGGCCGGCCCTGTCCCTTTGGCCGCAAACCGAATCTGCTAGTCGTGGAGGCGTCCCTGTCTCCGAACTTAATGAATGTTAATCTAGGTAGTCTGCACAGAAATGTGTATCGGAGAGGCCGTCTAAAAATCTTCACTATTTTAACATTTCCAACCGTCCAGATGTGGCTCTATCTTAACATCTATTCGTAACACCATATAAACAATAGTGTTATATTATATTGCCTTGGCGATCGGATTGGATGAACTGAGGGGTGTCGTGGCAATAGGCTGTCAGGCGTCCCACAGGGCTTAGAGCGGCTGCCGTATCCACCAAGACGAGTTTATTAGCGACGATGGGGATAAGCTTCCCCCCACCCCGGCGATCGAAGCCGCCGCGGCTGCCGTAGTTGTCGACGGGGGTATGGCCGAAATAGCCGATGCGGTGCCAGACCTTGGGTTCGTCCAATTCCTCCATCGTGAATCGCCCCCAGGTGACGACGCGGCGCAGTTCATGCTCCATTTCAAGGCTTGTCGGGATATCCGGGTGCATGTCGGATCGATTGATTTCCCATTTGGCGTGAGTGACGAAGAGGTCCGGGTCGGAAATCGTCGGCTGAAGATTGCGCAGGAAATTTCGATGAGCTTGGGGAATCCCGGAAAGCAGATCGTCCAGCGCCGCAAGGGTGGGGTGGCGCAGGACGGCGGCCATCGTGGCGGGTCGGATGCCGTAGCTGGCAAGCGTTTCGGAGAGGCCGTGTTCCATGAACCACCGGAAGGCCGTCGGCCGGTCTATCTGCGGCGGTTGCTCAGCGAAGCTGATCCCATTGACAATCAGGTCGAGGATGTCGTCGTGATTTCCACGGCAGAACCGGGCGTTCGTCAGTGGGAGGAGGAAGTCGATGACGCCGCGCGATTCGGGGCCGCGGTTGACGTAGTCGCCGACGAAGATCCACTGCGGCGAGGTATCGAGTTGCCCGACCGCTTCGACCAGCGATTGGAGCGGGCGCAGCATTCCGTGGATGTCTCCGACGATCCAGCGCACCGGGGTAGTATAAGTTCAAAACGCCGCTTGGGGGGAAATGACCGCTCGCAAATGTGGCTGGACGCCATCGGCGGTGAGCCGATCGAGCGTCACCGACTTATCCAATGTGTAAGGGCCGATGCGGGTGCGGCGCAATTCGGTCAGATACCCGCCGGTCTCCAGCAGCCGGCCCAAATCCCGGGCGATGGAGCGGACGTACGTGCCTCGGCCGCAATCGATGCGCAGTTTCAAAAGCGGCCAATCCCAATCGAGGATTTCGATCCGATCGATGCGCACGGCATTGGCCTTCAAATGAACCGTTTTCCCGCTGCGGATCAGATCGCAGGCGCGGCGGCCGGCGATTTTCTTGGCGCTGAAATCGGGGGGCGTCTGCTGGATGATTCCCGTCATTTGCTCCGCGGCCTGGCGAATCTCCAGCAGCTTCGGCGGCCTGGCGCCCTCGACCGGAATCTCTTCCGACTCGATATCGTCCGTGGCGGTGCTCGCCCCCAACTTCACCGTCGCGTCGTACGATTTGTGCTGATCCATGACACTCTGGCTGAACTTGGTCGCCTTTCCGACGAGCAGCAGCAGCAGGCCCGTGGCAAAAGGGTCGAGAGTCCCCGCGTGCCCGATGCGCGTCCCGCGCGGGAGCAGGCGCTTGACGCGATTCACGGCCGCCGCCGAGGAGGGGCCGGCGGGCTTGTCGAGGAGGATGACGCCTAGCAGCGGCAGCATGGCTTCTACTATCGCACGACATACTCCCGAATCCCACTGGATGATAGGATGGCAAAAATGGCGACCGGCCCGTCCGATTCCGCAGATAAAGCAACGGGGCCAAAACTCGGGACTCCTCGCCACTATGAGCCCAGTCTCATCATTTCGATTGACGATGACGCGGCCAAGCCTACACCGGAATTACTCGATGTGGCGCTGCGCGCGGCCGGCGAGGCAAGAATCGTCGACCTGGCCGATATTAGCGACCGCCTCGCTTCCGGCGTCCGCTTTCCAGACATTTGGCCGGGAGAGCATTACAAACTCCTTGCCGCGCTGGTGAAGATCCTGCAACCCAACACGGTCATCGAAATCGGCACCTATTGGGGGCTGGGTAGCTTGTCGCTGCTGAAATATCTTCCGCCAACGGGGCGCCTGATTACTTTCGACGTCGTTCCCTGGAAGGAAATTCC
>JBEKPV010000001.1:0-71565 GCA_049520395.1 Tepidisphaeraceae bacterium | reverse complement strand
AGAGGGTGAGTTTATCGGGGTCGTAATCGGTCAAGTCGATGCGGACGGGGAGGCGCTGGACGACTTTGACGAAGTTGCCGGTGGCGTTTTCGGCGGGTAGGAGGGCGAGGGTTGAGCCGGTGCCCATGGTGAAACCGGAAACGCGGCCGTGGAAGCGCTGTCGGCTGCCGTACATGTCGACGTCCAAATCGACGGGCAGGCCGATGCGCAGATCGGCGAGTTGGGTTTCCTTGAAATTGGCGTCGACCCAGATTTCGGTGAGCGATCGGACGGCCATCAGGCTTTGGCCGGCGATGACGTTGTCGCCGGGATTCACCTGGCGGCGGGTGACCACGCCGTCGATTTCTGAAATGACGTCGCAATAACGAAGATTCAGCAGGGCTTGATCGAGATTGCGCTGAGCCTCGGATAATTTGGCCTCGGATTGTTTGACGGCGGGCGCGTTGAGGAGAAGCTGGGCGTAGATGCGGTCGATGTTGCCCTGCGGATCGCGCTTGAAGAAATCGGCGATCATCTGGCGGGGGGTTTCGTCGAAAGAATTAATGACGCCGAGTTGCGATGCCGACTGGAGGAGGCTGAATTGTGCCTGGCGAACGGTGGAAAAAGTCTGATCCAAATCGGGTGGGACCTGGGTTAGATCGTCCGTGCCTTCGGGCTTGGGGGGAAGGCCGAGGGCGGCTCGCAACTGATAGACGTCCTGGAGGGATTCCACGACCTCGGCCTGGGCGACGGCGAGGGCTTCGACGCGGGCATCGAAATCTTCCTTGGCGAGGGCGCCGGACTTGACCAGCGGGACGCCGCGATCGTAATCGGCCTGGGCTTTGGCCAACGTCGCTTTTTTGGAATCGACGGTGGCGACTTTGGCACTCAATTCGGCGACCTGGTTATCCACGTCCTCAATGGCATGCTCCAGATTGAATCTTAAGCTGCGCGTTTGCCCCTCGAGGCTGCGAGCTTGCGCCTGGGCGGCGACGAAATCAGCCTGGGCGGCGTCCACGGCAGCCTGGGCGATGTTGACCTGAACCAGGTATGGCTCCTTGTCTAACTGGACGAGCAGATCGCCTTTGTGAACGCGATTGTTGTCGTCAACCAGAACGCGCACAACCTGACCGGGGACGCGGGGAGCAACGAAGGTAACGTGGCCATTTATGTATGCGTCGTCCGTGGAAACGGTATTTAAGGAGTCGCGAATTAAGTTGATTAGAACCAGGAGGACGAGCAGCGCGGCTATACCGCCGGCGATCAATTTCAATTTGGGCTTGGATGGAGGATGGTGCGGGGCGGGGGGAGGGGGCGCAGGCACAGCCGGGGGTGTCGATTCGCTCATAGATATGTCCATACCATCAGGCGGGCGTGGCACTCAAGTGGAAGCGGGTTGTCGCGACAACCGTGAGCGCGACGAATAGCACCAAGACAACGAGTTGAGTCACCGCGAAGGGCGGCTCGGATTGGGTTGGAGCCAGGGCATGCAGGGCCGGGACTTTCATAAATGACTGCACGACCAGTACGAAGACATTGAAGTAAAGAGCGATCATTGCGGTGATGACGTAGACCAGCCGCCAGTGGCCGGCGAGACGGCGAGTGTAGCGGGCATAGATGCACGGCGCCAGAACCAGCAGCGAGAGGATGCCAAGCACATAGGACGGCTTGAACCCGTGGAACGGGAAGAGAAATCCCGTGACGCTGGTGGCGACGGTGGTGGTTAGAAAAATCGCCGTCCAGCCGTCGAGCCGCTTGGCGGATAACAATCCAAATGCAACGAGAAATCCCGAGATGATCCCGACCAGACTTATGGCGACGTGGAAGAGAGTGAATGCCGTCAATCCAGGGCTCATGGTGATCACCCTTTCTGAATTTGAAATCGCCGTTGCGCCCGGCGGCCGAAAGGCTAACCCTTGATGAAGGCGAGGAGGTCGGCATTGATCTGGTCTGCGTTTGTGGTCGGCATGCCGTGCGGGAAACCCTTGTAGGTTTTCAAGACCGCGCCCTTCACCAACTTGGCGGTCAGCGGGCCGGAGTCGGCATAGGGGACGATCTGGTCATCATCGCCATGCATGACGAGTGTCGGCACGGAGAACTTCTTTAGATCCTGGGTAAAGTCGGTCTGGGAGAAGGCGACGATGCCATCATAATGCGCCTTAATACCGCCCATCATGCCCTGGCGCCACCAATTCTCGATGATACCTTTGGATACTTTCGCACCCGGCCGGTTGTAACCGTAGAAGGGTCCGGCAGGAAGATCCATGTAAAATTGCGCTCGGTTGGCGGCAAGCTGCGCCTGTAAGCCGTCGAATACTTCTTTAGGCAGACCACCGGGATTGGCCGGGGTTTTCACCATCAGGGGTGGCACCGCGCTGATGAGAACGGCTTTGGCGACACGACTCTCTCCATGTCGCCCGATATAACGTGCGACCTCACCGCCGCCGGTCGAGTGGCCAACATGGATCGCTTTCTTTAAATCGAGATGCGCGGTCAGCGCGGCCAGGTCATCGGCGTAGTGATCCATATCGTGTCCGTCGCCGGGTTGGCTCGAGCGTCCGTGGCCCCTCCGGTCATGGGCGATGACGCGATAGCCGTGATTTAAGAAGAACATCATTTGGGCGTCCCAGTCGTCCGCCGACAGAGGCCAGCCGTGGGAGAAAACGATGGGCTGACCCGAGCCCCAATCCTTGTAGTAAATCTGCGTGCCGTCTTTGGTTGCGATGGTGCTCATGGGATTGCTCCTTTCGCGAGAGGTTTGGAGGTGCGCGCAACTGATTCAGACGACCAGCCGCGAAACACTTAGGCACTATATGCCCGGGCATTTTCAAATTCACGAAAATTTTTGCGGCGCTACAGGTTGGGGGGTCTCAAAGGGAATTGGTCGCGGCGAGGATGGCCTTGGCGTTGGCGGGCCCGTCATAACGCCGGCCATTGATGAAAAAGGTTGGGGTCATGTTAACACCGCTGCGGACGCCACTGTCGTAATCGGAGCTGACGCGGCGGCGGTGTTTTTCGCGCGAGCGTGCGGCTTCGAATTGGTAAATTTCAAGGCCCAGCGTCAGGGCGAGATGCGTGAGATCAATTTCCGCAAGTTTTTTCTGGTTCTGGAATAACGCTTGATGCATTTGCCAGAACTTGCCCTGATCCCCGGCGGCCTCGGCGGCCTCGGCGGCCGTAGAGGCGTTGGGATGGATCGAATTCTTCGGGAAATGGCGAAAGACAAAACGGAGGCGATCGCCCAGGTTTTGGCGGATTTCTTCGACGATGGGCAGGGCATTTAAGCAATCGGGGCATTCGTAATCGCCGTATTCGACGATGGTAATGGGAGCGTCCGGCGGACCCAGCGCGTGATCCTGGTCGGTGACCGGATCGGATAATGCGTGCTGATCCTGTTTGGAAACCGCGGTCATTGTCGCACGGCCTCGCGCTTTTGCGAACTGGCGACGCCAACGTGTACCAGCAGATCCTGCGGCTTCACTTTTTTCCCGTATTCGGATGGACGACGCATGGAATAAGTGACCTCTTTGAAATGGTCCGCGTAGAACCGGTCCACATTGTAGGCCTTGGAAAACTTGAAAAGCATTTGCAGGAAATTGGTTTGGCCGCGCATAAGTTGGCCCGCCAGGATTTTGGAGACGGCCACGGCGGTGCGCCAACCCATGAACTTTCGGTTGATGATTTCCTGGGTTTTGACCAGTTCCTCGTAAAACTCCCGCAGCGGCAACTTGGTTTCCAGAACCGCGTGCTGGATGTCGTACAGGCGGTAATCCAGGCTGCTCAGTTCGCGCGTTTCGGTATGAAAGAGTTCGGTGCCGGGATAGGGCGTGGCCACGGTGAGGTGGACGACTTCGGGCACCATGGTGGCCCATTCCTGGGCGCGGCGGAATTGCTCGCGCGACCAGGAGGGGTCGGTAATCAGGTTGATCGCGACATTGATGCCGAGTTTTCGGGCGACTTCGAGCGCTTCGAAATTCTGATTGGGCGTCGTACGCTTGCGGAATAGCTTTAACTGGTCGGCATCGAGAGATTCCAGGCCTAGGAACATGTAGGTGAGGCCGAGTTTGGCCCAGCGGGCGAAGACTTCCTGGTTGCGAATGAGCACGTCGCAGCGGGTCTCAAGGTAATAGCGTTTGCGGATGCCGCGGCGTTCGATTTCCTGCGCGATGGCCATGCCGTGATCGGGATGAATGAAGGCGACGTCATCGACGATGAAGACGTTGGGCTCGCGGATCGATTGCATTTCCTCGGCAAGCATGGCGGGATCGGCCTGGCGGTAGCTGCGGCCATAGAACGTCCAGGCGCTGCAGAAGGAACAATCCCAGGGACAGCCGCGGGAGAATTCGATGGAGGCGCACGGATCGAGCTCGCCGATGAAATATTTTCGGCGTTTGCGCGTCAGATGGCGGGCTGGGCGGCTGGTGTTGAGGTCTAAAAGCATCTCCGAGCGCGGGCCGGAGCCGGATGCGGTTGCTATGCCGGGCAATCCATCCACGTTGGGGACGGATTCCAGCATCTTTGGAACGGCGATTTCTCCTTCCCCCTGCACGATCGCGTCGATGGCGCCATCCGCGTGTTTTAAGACTTCCGAGGCGATGAAGCTGATGCTGTGCCCGCCGCAGAAAATGAAGCACCGGGGCAGGCGCTGGCGTGCGAGTTTGGAAAGGTCAATGACCTCCGGAACATTGGCCAGATAATTGACGCTAAAGCCGATTGCGTCGGGGGCGAAAGAGGCGATCTCACGCTCGAAATCCCGGTGCTTAAAGACCTGCAGGTCCAGCAGGCGCACGTCATGGCCGGCGCGCTCGACCGCCCCAGCGACACATTCCATGCCCAGCGGCTCCAGGCGCAAATAGACCTCGGAATAGAGCAGAGCACTCGGATGTACAAGCATCACTTTCATGCACGTCACACACCAGTTCTGTTAGCGAAGGAATCTCATCCATGGAGGTATGAATGGCAATATACTAACTAAAGGGCAATGATTCATGAATGGGCAATTTTCGCGATAGGGGGGGAAATGTGTGAGCGATGCGCTTAGGTGCGCGATTATTGGACAAGAAAACCCCGCCCTCCAATCGGCACATTATGATCTTGCTCGATATGGCCCGTAGGCTTGCTGATTCGATTTGCCCTTTTTTCATTTGGCTATTTATCTACCGATTGTTTCGACCAGAACTTTCCCGATTCGGGTTCTTTCGTGGTAGACCAGCATCGCGGAAATATCGTCGGTTTCGACCATCGCCACGAGCGGGGCATTGCGGGCGAAGAATCGATAGATCGTATCGTGGACGTCGGCCGGACCGACTTTGCCGGCGAGAGTTGTTTTCATTAGCACGGCGTCGAATGTGCCCGCGGGCACGTGCAGGCGATAGGCTCCGACATACGTAAAATCGACATTGAGATCACCGGAATGCGACTCGACATCGGGTGAGGAAAGATCGGCGACGGAGATGTGGCTGGTCATGTGGCGGGTTTGACCCGGAGCCAGATCGGCTAGAAAAATGGGCTGCGCGGGCGAGAAGCGCGAGATCACGCCTTCCTGGTTGTCCTGGGAGGCATAGCAGAGCAGGCTGCCGTTTGAATCAAGTTGTCCATAGAGCACGTTTCGGCCGTCGCCGGTGTCGATTCTGAAGCGGGTTGTGCCATCGCCGTGATTGAGAAGTCGCGCTGAACCTTCCTGGTCGGCGCCGGCTGCTTTTCCGGAGATGACTCGTTCCCGCCAGGCTATGCCGTCTCGAATCGGGAGGAGATCATAAAGACCGTCGGCCAGAGCCGGCGGGCTGACCGCAGCGCCGACGACGTTGCCGAGATATTCGTTTAATGTTTGGCGATCCTCATCGGGGAGCGGCAGTGGAGGATTCGCCGTCTGGCCAAGCGAGATATTTTCGAGAGTCGCGATTGTCGCAAGTAGAAGGAGAACCGCCGCGAGATTCGGGCGGATCCAACCTGCCTTGAACATGATGTTTTCCCTTTCCATGTTTGAAACCTCCTGGCCGCGCCCCGCAAAGGCGGAGTATCCCGTGGGGAGGAAACTTAGGAAAGCGAAATCGTGACGGGAAGACAGACCTTCGAGGGCTGCTACGACTTGGCAGGTTCGCAAGGAAGGAGAACCAGAAACCGGGTACCTTTGGCAAGTTCCGATTCGACTTGGATCACTCCGCCATGATCGCGAACGATTCCGTAGCTGATGCTCAGGCCAAGGCCGGTGCCTTTTCCGGGGGGTTTGGTGGTGAAGAACGGTAATGTTGTGTCGATAGAACTTTCGCCCATACGGGCGTCTGAAGTTGGTCGGATGCTTTTCGGCAGGCCCCTACCATTCCCCAATGCACCCGGAGGGAGTCGAACCCCGACATGTCGGGATGTTCCACCCCGATGAATCGGGATGTTCCACCCCCAACCCTCGGTTCCGAAGTCCCTCGAGAACGGCGTTTTCGCGGCCGACAATCGAGATTTCCGCGCATGGAGATAGACTGAAATACATCCAGATACAAGGAAACCTGTGTCGCGACACAGGTTGGGGGGAAACACTTTCAGGGGATTACTAGCACGCGATTGAAAGTGGTCCAAATGATGTCCAGCAATCAAGTCTTGTAGAATATGAGCCGCATGTTTTCAGTCGTAATTTGCCAAAACGATTCGCGGAAATGGAAAATCGCCAATGCGATGTACTCAACGCTGTTGCGGGATCAGCCGCACGAGATCATCGGAATTTCCAACGCCGAGTCGATGTGTTCCGGATACCAGCGCGGCTTGGAACAAAGTACAGGCGACGTGCTCATCTTCACACACGATGACGTGGAGTTTTTGACATCGGATTTTGCCTCGCGCGTCAGCGAGCGTTTGGAGCGGTACGATTTAATCGGCCTGGCGGGAACGACGCGACTTCAGAGTGCGAAGTGGTATGAGGCGGGCCCGCCGCATGTATTTGGACAGGTGGCTCATGCGGATCCTGGCGGACGGGGATACATCGTTTCGATATACGGCGTACCGGCGCCCGTGATCGAGGGCATCCATGCGTTGGACGGCGTGTTCCTGGCGTGCCGGCGCGAAGTCGCGCTGAAGATCGGTTGGGATCCCGTCTCGTATGCGAGGGCTACCTCCTCAAGACCGGTAAGGATCGATTGCCGCTCTTGGTTCAGGGCCGCGTCGCGCTCGTTGCGGTGCTGTTTCACTTGCCGGTGATTGACATTGAGCCTGTCGATCGTGCTTTTCCTCAAAAGTTCAGCGTAGTTCGACGCATTTCGCCCTAGGCGTAAGATGGGGTTAACGAAATCCTCAGATGGCCGCACTTTGGCCAACACTTGGTTAAGTTTATCCTCGACAACATCCAGGGCCTCCTTCTTGTCGGAAAGAACAAGCAAACTCTTGCCTGAGAGAATCGAGTTGAAAGCAACTGCGGTAATCGTATGGGATTTACCTGTTCCAGGCGGGCCTTCCACGGCAATGAAGCGCGCTTCCGAGTGGTTGATGGCCGCGAGAATTTTTCGCTGCTCCTCAACCAATGGAAGTGGGCTGTCGAACACAAGACGTTTTGGCATGGGCATGTCATCCCACTCGCTATCGATGGCAGAACGCACCGAGACTGGATTGCGCAGCAGAAAATCACCGATTAAAGATTGAAAGAATTCGAGTAAGGGACCACCGGCCTCGATTCCACTAAGCAATGTCTCATAATCATTGATCATCGCTTCGTCAGAACGATCAAATAAGGAGAACGACAGGTGATTCGTCGCGGTGACAAGAACGCTTGTGGCCTTCTGTTCACGTGGCTGCCTTAAATCGACGGCGGCCCTGAGATTGAAGCCAGCCAATATCTCATCGAGCAACAACTGCGCGGCGGCAATAGGTGACTGGTCGGGATTGAGATAAAATATTCGGTCACGAACTACGGACGGAATCGTGGGGCGCCCTTCGGCGCGCGCGACTTCCTGAGCCACGAAATCCACCGCACGCTTATTCACATAGAGGCGAGGCTCTGACGCAATTTCAAACCCTTTTTCAGTGCGCTCTGCAACAAATGGGATATAGAAAATCGGATAGGTTTGGCCGGCATGGAGAACCTCGCCAACGTGTAGGTAAAAGTCCGCATTTTCGATTAGCCGTGAAGAGCGGATCATATCCGAGAAATCGGTATAGAGGTCGGCCGCCGCAAACGTCGAAAAAAATTCGGTAAGTTCGGACCGAACGAGATTCAGCTCAAGTTGATCGCTCAGCACATTTTGCAAAGGCAAGGAATTGCGTTCGACAAGTAATGTGGAAAACGCCGCACCGGATGCGGTTTCAACACCGTTGCATAGTCGCGCCGATAATTGGCCTTCAAATTCATGCATTGTTTCAACGGGCTTGCTCTCGGTACGGGAGAAAAAATCATCGAGACGGCTCAGCAATGGGGAAATGACGATGCGGGCTAGGTTTGTGCGAACGTCTTCAACGAATCTCTCAAAAGCCAATTCGGGATCACCGGCTTGGCTGGACGCTATTCGCTGTGCCGCTTCGGTTGAGGCCGTGACCACGGCATTAACGTCATCTGCGGAGATTTTGGAAACCTGAGATGCAATTGCTTGAGAAACTGCTTTTGGCAAAGTCGAACGCCAGGTACCACGAGTAATCGTGAAGGAAAGGCCCGTTCCGATCGGGCGATTCAAATCATTCCAGAGTTTTTGCTCAAATCCCGGAAACTTTCGGAGGGGTACGCCAACAAGCCGTCCCTTGTTATCAGACGTTTCTAGCCGACGCTTGGGGAGTTGCTGTTTTTTGAAATCGGTGGAAAGAAATTCGGCATAGTATTGGGCCAGCCGTTTGAAGAACCCGCTGAGTTGTGGGGATTTGGAACCCCAAGGAAATTGTAATAGCTTGGCAGCCGGGTTTGTCATCCCACTATTCCTGTATGCGATAATGCTCTGCTCCGGTCGCCCAAAAGGATGGATCGGCAAGCAATTCGCTGATCTTGATCTCCATCTTGCACTCCGGGCACGTGATGGGTTGTTCGTTTATGCGGAAAAATCCCTGAAGTTCCGCCAGTATAACCGATGCTTGGGTAGCACCCAGGGATGGGCAAGTCAACGGATGTGGATACGGTGAGACCGGATTTCATGGGCAAAGAGCCATTGATTTCGGCTTGTAGGGTTCCGGGTGGCCGTTGAGGTCGAATCCCTTCTCTAAATGCCCTTGGAATTTGATTTTGGACTATGTCGGTGCCAAGGGTGAGGCCTTGTTCTGCCAAGCAGCTTCCTCTCCACACGGTAAAGCAGTGGTGTTGGGGTGAAAGTGCCCTTCCCTGCCGATGTTTATCCACAGGGCGAATTGTTCTTTTGAGCGTGATTCGGCGATTCAATCCCCCGCCGCCTACGGCGCTCAATTGCATTGCGCGGCGGCGGGGTAAATCAAAAGTTGCTTTTTAGTATAAGAAAGGGAAACCCTGTAACTCACTGATTTCACTCGATCCGAAACGTCAATTTCAGGCGGTCAACCGTCACGATCGGTCGGTGCACCGTCAAAATTTGCTTGCGCTTTTGTCGGTTGTCTGCCATGCTCCTGACTGTTTAGTGACAAATTTGGAGGACGAAAATGACGCTTGAGCGCCAGATTGTTGAGATTCCCGAAAATCAGATTTCCACGAAACGGGGATTCCCGGTCTATCGCACGAATCCAAGTGTGCCGCAACCGTACAGCCTGCCAACGCGGACGAAGCGGATTAGCGTGCCCGGAGGCAAAGGCTCCGTCATCGTGGACAACAGCAGCGGCGAGGTGCGGGTCGGCGGCCTGGGTTTCTGGTTTGAGGAGGAAGTCGATACCACCCGCTTCGTCAAACTGTTCCTCGACGGCATCAAGCAAGCTGCGGGCCTCTCCAAAACGGGCATCCAGGTCTTTGAACTCGTTTACAACGAAATGCGGGCCAATCCCGGCGTCGATGAAATCAAACTTAATCAGTACGTCGCCAAGGATCACGGTATCAGCGACCGTACTTATCAACGTGGGGTCCGAGAACTGCTTGAAAAGGAATTCCTCTACCGCAGCCCCAGCGACGGCGTGTTCTTCGTCAACATCCGCTTCATGTTCAACGGCGACCGCCTGGCGTTCGTGAAGTCCTATCATCTGAAGGATGCCAGCCGGCAACAGGAGTTGCCGCTGGCGGAAGTCACTTCCCTCCCCACTCCTGCTGATACCGAATAGAGTTTCACCGGATGTAGCCGTTACTCCTCAGCCATGGCTCGATGGCCTGCTCAAGAATGTCCTGCAACGTGTTCGGCTCCTGCTTATTCAATTGCCGCTCCAGCGATGCCCGCTTGAGGGCCTCGGCATATTCCGAGCGAATCCTTGTGCTGATCGGTACGCGGGCAAAGGGTGACGCGGTCCTGGGCTCCGTGGATGCCGGCGGCTTGGCGCCATGAACAAAATCCCTTTCCAGTTTTGGATCAACGACTGGCACCGGGGTTGTGGGTTTGAGTCCTTCAGTTAGTGGTCGGCGTTCTGCCATGTTCCCCTCCCCTACTTCGCCGCTGCCGCCGCGCGAGTGACGCGGCGCTTGGCTGCATCCGGAAGTATCTCCCGGAAAATATGATCGACTTCCTCGGCCGCTTCACGGGCGCGCGATCCCATGTTCCACACGACAGCCCCCTGCCCTGGCGCATCGGCATAAATCTGGCGCAGAATCATCGGCTTGGAGGCCAGCGGCAGATTGAGGGCCGATGCCGCGTCCCGCATGTCCTGGGTAAGGCGATAATTCTTGCCCACCATGCTGAGCACGATGATGGCCTTGGGCAGACCGGCCCGGATGTCCTGGGACACCCGCAGTACCTCCGTCGCCTTGGCCAGCGCCCTCACCTCCAGCATCGATGCCTTGCACGGCACGATGGCCAGATCGGCGCGGAGCAATAGCGCCCGGCTGGTTTCGGTCTGGCTCCCGGGTCCATCGGCAACAACATAATCCGTGTCTGCGTTGAGGGTCGGAAGTTCGTTTAAGATCACGTCGGGACTGTCGAGCCGCACGGCCTTAATCTCCGGGACGGCCTCCCGAATCCATTCCGATGAGGATTGCTGCGTATCGCAGTCGGCCAGGGTCACCCGGTGACCCTGCTCGTGCAGCCACGCTGCCAGGTGCACGGCGAACGTCGATTTACCGACCCCCCCTTTTGAGTTTGCGACCACGATGATCATGCTGGATTGATAGCATGATTTCCTGCATGAGCGCAAGCAGTATTTCAGGATGGCAATCTTGCCCGTCGTCATGCAAGTCTGCATGGAGGCTTTCCGGCTTACAGGCAATCAAGTAATTCTGATGACTGGCTGTCATGTTGACAGGAAAGCAACACAGGGGACGCGGCACCGGCAGGCAGGCCGTGACGCGACGAGGCCCTGCCCGCTGCACACGTTTTGGCTTCACGGCCGACACGGGATTTTCTCCTGTCGCGGCGGGCAGCGGTGGCGTTGCCTTGGGGGTGGACTCGGCTACTACTTCAACGCCGGCGTGCCAGGCCCGGACGGCTTGGCCGAACGCTTCGGCGGCTTCCTGGCCAAAAGCATCCTGGTAAACGCCCAGCAGGTTCTCAAACCATCGCTCCAGGCGGGCAGGTTCGGTCTGGAAGAATTTCTGCAACCGCTCCTTGGCAGGGGCGAGCATCGGGGCCTTGTTATTCCGCGGGTCCACGCCCCGGCTTCTGGCTTCGAGCACCGTGTCCAGGTCGTGGAGCGTCGCCAGCATTTCGCGGACATGTTCCTCGTGGATGCTGCGGATACCCTCCGTGTGCATGTCTTCGGCACTGATGGTGCCAGCTTCAATGGCCTCTTCGGTCGGCTCGGGAAAGCTGGTGCGAAAATCCCATTTCAGCTTTAAGGTCAAACCGTTAGCCGGAACGGAAGGCGGCGGGATAGCCGGCCCTTCCGTTCTTGCCTGCGGCGGCGGCGAAGCCGGTCCGCTGCTCCAGTCAATCTGGAGCTGCTGCGGATCGAACCCCGTCCCGCCGCGCCTGCGACCTGTCACCGCTTGATCCCATGAGTTGGGCCGGCGAACTGCTCGGCCAGTTCCTCGGAGAGCTTGCGGGTGTCGGGATTGGCCTGGATGGTCCACGCCCTCTCGTTGGCGCGGTACGTAAAGCCGTTCTCCTTCAATGCCGCCAGCACGTCCTCAGAGGGCTTTTCCTTGAACATGAAAACCCGCTGCTTGAACCGGCGGTTCTCGCCCATTTCAAAGCTGGGAGTGGAGACGATCGCCTTGTACGGGTCGCCCCAATTCTTGGCATCGGGATTGTTGGCCGCGATGACCTTGCCATCCTGATCTACCGGCGGTCCGTCGATATAGGCCGGACGCGACATTGGCGCCGTGCCGGCTTTCCCGGATTCAGCCACGGCCGCGGTGGTGGCGCTGGTCTGGTCGTTTGCGGCCTCCTCGGCCGCGTTCTTCTTGTGTGGCATAATTCTCTCCTGTCGATGTGAATCCGTCCGGCAGAGCGCCGGACGGTTCTGCAATGGTGCCACAAAAAAGTTGAGAAATGGTAAACGCGAAACCAGAAATTGATCATCGCCATGGGTGTGTCAAACCGGCATGGATGCGCATTCGGGTCCTGGGTCGTGTCGTCGTTGTAACGACAGAACAGCGATTTGAAATTGACGGGCGAGCGCCAAGGTCCTGTTTCACGGACAACCGTCATGCGATCTTGACTGAGATTTATTTAGCTTCGCTGCGCGCCAACAGCGCCGATGGTTTGACATGAATTGCTTTGCAAATTCGGGTCAGTGTCTGAACGGTCGGCGATTTCGCATCCAACTCCAACAGGCTGACATAGTTGCGCGAAACGCCGGCTTTGAAGGCCAATTGTTCCTGCGTCAAACCTGCAGCAAGTCTCGCTTTGCGTAATTCGGCTCCAAGCACGGCTTTGCAAACTAAAGGTTGCATTGCAAGTGGTCTTCATACTATAGTTGGAATCCGGTTTAGAGGGCTCTTTGGTGTCGCAAAGAATGCCGTTCGTGTGGTGCCGGCCCACAATTTACGGCTAGCAATTTGCCACAATAGGCGCGCTCCGGCGGGCCGAGCAAAGGCCAGCGAGAATTGCTTGGTGAGGAATTGCACGACGGCATCCTCAAAGTTCCGGCAGGTTGTCAAGCGATTCCGACCAGCCTTCCGTCGACCCAAATGCGATTGCTCTCGAACAAGAACCATTGATCTTCGGCAACTGCAAGGTGGTTTGTGAAAGCCCGATGGACCGCAAAAAATATTTTTTGGGGATGGAAGCGCGAGGCTGAATCGCCATTCGGACTCGGTCCGAGCAGGCCGAAGCCGCAAACTCCCCGGTTTGATCCCGCGCTTTATGCCGGAAGCGGCCATGCCCTGACTATCGGCAAAACCGGCAGCGGAAAGTCCGTGCTTCTGATCAATAATCTGTTGCTCTATGAGGGAAGCGCTTTCGTGGTCGATCCTCGCGGCGATGTCTGTCGAGCAACCCATCAATTTCGACGTGACTTAGGCCAGGACACTCATGTAATCGATCCATTCGGTGTGACCGGCTTACGAACGGCAAAGATAAATCCGCTTGACGTAATATCGCTTCCGCGCAGTGAGCCAGAAATCGAAGCACAAACGCTGGCGACGACCATCGGCGGCGATCACAAAAGCGAGCGCGATCCGTATTGGTATTTCGGGTCCACCGACGCAATCGGAAGTTACATCTCGCATTTATTCTCGAAAGGCACATCGCAGGCACGCTCATTCAACCAGCTTGTGGACGTCATGTACGACGAAGATCCAGTCTTCAGGCTTGCCAAGGAATTGGACAGCGAGATCAAAGACCCTTTTGCCCGCGCGGGAATTACGAGCCTGCTCAATCTTCCCGATGGCAGTGCGGGGACCCGCGCCTGCATGCTCAGCACGATTCAGCGAATTCTGCAGACGTTCCGTAGTCAGTCGATTCGGAACGTGATGAGTTCGTCAACGGTCGACCTCACTCGCCTTCTGGCGGGAAGGCCCACGACTATCTATGCGGTTGTCCCCGTTGAACGCTTGGCCAGTCATGGCGTCTTTCTGCGGCTTTGCATGGATTTGGTCCTGCAAACGATGATTCGCAGAGAGGTGCCGCCGGAGATTCCCACGCTTGTTGCCGTCGACGAGGCGGCACAGATTGGGCCGTCTCCCACGCTAAAAATAGCGGCGACCTACGGCCGGAGCAGCGGCGTCAAACTATGGACGTTCTGGCAATCGCTTGTCCGTGTTGGCGGGATCGGCGCTGATACGCACTTGCATGTTCATTCTCGGATTCGCCAAGCTCTACTCCTTTTGGCTGCTGATGCCGTTGGGAGTGATGGCCCTCGCGGGGGCGGGCAGACTGCCGAAACTGTTGCGCCTGCCGCAACTAAATTCCCAGGCGCCGCTTGTCATGCGCATGACGCGGATTGTATTGCTGACAACGCTTTTTGCGGCCATTACCACTGTGCTGATTAGCAAGTCGTTATATCCCAACGCGACGGTGGATTATTTTCCCCATTATCTTCAGTATTATCTGCGCGTGATTCAGGACTCAGGTATCTGGCCCAATGATATCTGGTATCATTTTTATATCTCCAAAGGCATTGGCGATGTTTTCTTCGCCATGATTCTGTCCGATACGTTGGCGCCGCTCTCGGTACCTTTCATCATGTACCTGACCGGCATTGCCATCGGCTACGCCTTTCTCAAGCGCATGACGCAGAATGTGCTGGCGAGCCTGCTCGTCAGCGTGATGATCGCAGCCGCTTTCATATGGACATATCAATTGCCCTCGCATTTTGGCCTTTGGGGAGAATTCAGCGAACAGCATGTCATTACCGCAGTGCTTTTCTGGGGGACTGTATGGGCAGGATGGCTGCTACAGGAATTGCCGGTCGAAGAGCGCAGCGGATGGCAACATACAATTGCCGCCATCACTATCGGATTGGTAATACTGGAGCCCCAGTTCGCCGCGCTTTCCAGTTCGTATTTCATGCTGCTGGCAATGATTGCTGCTTACCGGCGATCACCGTTAATGCGTATGTATGTATCTTTGGCGGTGATTGCAGCGATAACCGCCGCTACTCTGCTGGCCATCAATTACGCAATTACCGGGCTCGCCGACATCACGCCTTATCAACTGTTCTGGAGATTTGCCGATCAGGAGCGATTCTCCCATTGGGTCAGCCCATTCCTGATGCTAACGCTGTTGCTAGGCGCATCGCCAGCAATAGGTGTGCTCGGTTCTCTTCGGCGTGCTGACGCGTCTTGAAATCGCCGATATAGTCCAAGCCCTGGCCGGGAATGTGGCCAAAAAGACTCCAGAATTCGGCCTCGCGGTCGGAAACCTGCTCGCACCAGCGAACTCCGGCTTCATGAAACTCCTTGACGCCGTGGATTTCGTAGTCATCGAACGGTGTGGGCTGTGAATGGCGACTGCGATTGGTTGATCGTGTCATGAAATGATTCCTTTCTTAGTGAGGGGCGGGCCTTGCGACCCGCCCTGTTGATGAATTGAGTTACACCTTGGTTTCGGATGCGACGCGGAGGGTGATTCTCCCGTCGAGCGGCACCGATTCGATCTGGACATTGAATCCTTTGCCGTCCTTGTGCGGCCATGCCGCCCCGATTCGTGTAAAGAATCCCTTGCCGCCTTCACGATCGCGCACCTGATAGACGATGTGGCTGGGCGATTTTGACCCTGGGGTCTGGGTGTCGTTGGTATTGCTCATAAATTTCTCCTTCGTTTGTTGTGGACCGCGACCATCGCGGCCTTACGGGACGTGAAAGAAAGCCGGTAAGTCCGTGGCGCAGCGCACCGGGCAAAGTGAGAAAATTGGGGGGGACCTTCAGGGGGAACCGATTTTCCACTTGCCCGGCCCGGCGGCGGCTTTAGCGTCCCCGTAATTAGGCCCGCGCGGTGCGTCCCAAAACGGGAAGGGGAAAGGCCGAAGCAATCCGAAATGTGCACCAGCACCACAGCCATCGACCGGCCATTAGTCAGAATGCTGCGCGTTCAGCGGCTTGCGGCGCGTTAACGATTCTTAAACGGATTGTGTGATAGGCTCGACGATGCTTCGTATTGTTCAGAACACATCGGCGGCCGGCGCGAAGAGTTACTTTTCAACGGCTGATTATTACGCACCCGGCCAACAGGAACTCAAAGGAGTCTGGCGGGGCAAGGGAGCCGAACGTCTTGGACTCGGCGGTACCATTGAAAAGGAAGCGTGGGAAGCGCTCTGCGACAACCGGAATCCTGCAACCGGCGAGAAATTGACAGCCCGCCAGAAATCCGAGCGAAGGATCGGTTACGACATAAATTTCCATGTCCCCAAGAGCGTATCTTTGCTCTACGGAATTACCGGCGACAGGCGGATTCTGGATGCGTTCCAAGATAGCGTGAACGAAACGATGTGCGAGATGGAAGCGGAAACCAAAACGCGGGTGAGAAAAGGCGGCAAGAATGAGGACCGCGTAACTGGGGAAATGATCTGGGGTGAGCACGTGCATTTCACGTCGCGGCCCATAGACGGCGTACCGGACCCCCACCTCCATGCCCATTGTTTCGTGATGAACACAACCTTCGACAAGGCCGAAAACCGCTGGAAGGCGGCTCAGATCGGGGACATCAAACGTGACGCGCCTTTCTTTGAGGCAAGGTTCCATTCGCGGATGTCGCGCAAGATGGCGGAGCTGGGTCTGCCGATAGCGCGCACAAAGAAAGGGTGGGAGATCGAGAGCATTCCCGCGTCCGCTATCGACAAATTCTCCCGCCGGACAGCCCTGATTGAAGGATTGGCAGCGGAGAAAGGCATTACCGATCCGCGTAAGAAATCCGAACTGGGCGCGACGACGAGGGAGCGGAAGCAAAAAGACCTGACGATGGATGAGCTTCGCCGGACGTGGCGGGCGCGACTGTCGGATGATGAGCGATCGGGAATTGCGGAAACGGCAAAGCGGCTGGGCACAATGCCGATTCCGGAAAAAGGGCATGCAGCCGAACAGGCAGCCAAGCTCGCGGTGGAGCATATTTTTGAGCGCAAATCGGTTGTGGCGGAACGCGTATTGCTGGCTGAGGCACTCAAACGCGGCTTCGGAGAAGCGAGTGTCGAAGCGACCGAACGGGCCGTGCGGGAGCAGGACATCATTATCGGCCAGAAAGAGGGGAGGCGGTTCGCCACCACACGGGCCGTCCTGGCCGAAGAGCAGCGGATGATAGATTTTGCCCTCGACGGTCGTGGCGCGTGTGAAAGGCTCGGAAATGGCCGCCATCTGTTCAAACGCGACTGGCTGAATGAGGAACAGAGGCGGGCGGTACAGCATGTGCTGGAATCCACCGATCGAGTAATTCTTGTAAGGGGCGTTGCCGGCAGTGGCAAGACGACAATGCTCTCTGAGGCTGCCGAAGCGATTGAAGCCGGCGGCAAGCGCGTATTCACGTTCGCACCTTCGGCAGATGCGTCGCGCGGTGTGCTCCGAGATGCCGGGTTCAAGGACGCGGACACCGTCGCGAGATTGCTCAAGGACGACAAGCTGCAGGAACAAATCAAAGGAAATGTCATCTGGATCGACGAAGCTTCGCTCATGGGCAGTCGCACGATGCGCGAGGTCTTTGACCTGGCGGATCGACTGGATGCCCGCGTGATACTTTCCGGGGACCGGCGGCAGCATGGCTCCGTGGAGCGCGGCGCCGCACTGCGTCTTCTGGAGACGGAAGCGGGCCTGATTCCGGCCGAGATCAAAACGATTCAACGGCAACAAGGCAATTATCGTGAGGCCGTGAAAGCTCTGGCCGACGGCAAAACCGAAAAGGGATTTGAGCAGCTTGATCGTCTGGGATGGATCAGGGAAGTCCCTGATGATGAACGATACAGCCTCCTGGCCCACGACTATGTTGCAGCTGTCAATGCGGAAAAATCGGCCCTGGTCGTCGCGCCAACGCACAGAGAGTGCGAGCGGGTGACGAGTGAAATACGCTCGGAATTGCGGGGTGCAAAGCAACTGGGGGGTGAAGAGCGCCATTTCCGCGTGCTTCACAACGCCAACCTGACCGTGGCGGAGCGCGCCGATCCGGTCAACTACAAGTCGGGCGATGTGATTCTGTTTCACCAGAACGCGAAGGGGTTCCGCAAGGGGGACCGGGTTGTCGCGGGTGATATGGCATTGCCCCTGCAATATGCCGATCGATTCACGGCGTTTCGCCCAGGCCTGCTTCAACTCTCTGTTGGCGACGTGATTCGCGTTTCCCAGAATGGCAAATCGAAGGATGGGAAACACCGGCTCAATAACGGCGCCATTTACAAAGTGAAGAGCTTCACGGCCAAGGGCGATATTCGGCTGACGAACGGCTGGACGATTGATAAAGAATTCGGGCACTTGGCGCATGGATATGCCGTCACGAGTCAAGCCGCACAGGGGAAAACCGTCGATCGGGTATTCGTTGGCGTTTCCTCGATGTCATTTCCGGCAACAAGTCGTGAGGGTTTTTATGTTGCCGCGTCACGCGGCAGGGAAATGGCCAGGATTTACACCGACGACCGGAATGCTTTGCTCGATGCAATCAAGCAGACAGACGACCGGCTCAGTGCGACGGAATTCCTGTCCGCCCGCGACCAGCGGGATCGGGGGGATGCGTTGCGACGGATGGGGCGGCAGAGAAAAGCGGCGGAGCGAGCCATCACGCCGCCACGGGAAAGGGAGGCGATGACGTATGAGCGGTGACAGTACGATGCAAAAATACGCGACCCGCTTCGGCGAAAACCCGGGAGCAACGGGTACTTCTGACTCGGAAGGAACCGAAGACCTGGGTGCGTTTGGTTTCCTCAGGGGAAATACGGATCGGGCGGAAATGCTGGAATTGAAAAAAAAGACGGGCAACATCCGCGCCATCGGGTACGGCTGGATTCAAAAGGTCGATTTCGATCCATCCACTGGCATCACGCTTCACGCCGGCGATGAGACGATCAAAATCAAAGGACGAAATTTGAACGCGGTTGCCCGCCAGCAGACGAGTTTACTCGGTGGGATATTCCGTCACCGGGTTCCCTGGATTTCGGAGTCGGATCAGAGTGCAACGCTTCAAGCCGACAAAAGCGATGTCGTGGTGGAAGCGATTGAATGGTGATGGCCGCTTCCGCGTTGTGGCCGGAAAGACACAACCACTCATTATATATATGGCCGTTCGGAATCGTGCTTATTGGTAAGTCATAAAGGACGTTATGACTTACGAACTGGGGGTAGCGGAGAAGTGGAATCGAATCTTGTCGTAATGGCCACGCGTGATATTTCTGCAATGGGTGCGATTCGTCTCCCGACGATCATCACGGCTGCGGGCGAAAATGCCAGCCGACGCTTCCTCGAATTCTTCACCGCCAATATTCGCAACGCCAATACACGGGCAGCTTACGCCTTTGCCGTCGGACGGTTTTTGCACTGGTGCGATTCAAACAGCCTGACTCTGGACAGCCTGGAACCGATCGCCATTGCCACGTACATCGAACAGCTGATGACGGTTCGCTCGGCGCCGACGGTGAAACAGCATCTGGCGGCAATCAAAATGCTGATGGACTGGTTGGTGATCGGCCAAGTGCTCCGCTTTAATCCTGCCGCATCGGTGCGGGGTCCACGGCACGTCGTCAAAAAAGGTAAAACGCTGGTGTTGTCCGCCGAACAGGCAAGGCAACTGCTGGATTCAATCGATGCAACAACAATGGTCGGGAAGCGGGATCGAGCATTGATTGGTGCAATGGTCTATTCCTTTGCCCGCGTCAGTGCGGTCGTCAGTATGAATGTCGAGGACTACTGGCAGAATGGAAAGCGATGGTGGCTCAGGCTGCACGAAAAAGGCGGAAAGCACCATGAGGTGCCGGCCCACCACAAGGCAGAAGAGTATCTCGATGTATATCTTCAGGCCGCCGGCATCGCCGGCGAACGAAAGACGCCCCTGTTCCGCTCAGCTTATGGCCGTACGGATATCCTCACGGCAACGCAAATGAACCGGAGGGATGTATGGCACATGATTCGCCGTCGGGCCGGAAAAGCCGGGCTTCCGGTGCGTACCTGTTGCCACACCTTCCGGGCAACCGGCATCACGGATTATCTTGAGAACGGTGGCACTATTGAGAAGGCCCAAACGATTGCGGCTCACGAATCGCCTCGCACAACGAAGCTTTATGACCGGACGAGTGATGAAATTACGCTGGACGAAATCGAGCGGATCAGAATCTAGGGAGTGCTCGCATTTTCGGGATTGAAAGGGTCCGGTCATCCGGTAATGTCCGTGGGACGGCGTTGACAAGGCGCACAATTTTTGGTACAGTATGGCAGACAGTGAGAAAAAGCTTGAAGTCCTGTTCTTCCGGACGGATCACGGAAACGAGCCTGTGCGGGAATGGCTTCTGTCGCTGGCGAAGGAAGAGCGGAAGATCATCGGCGATGACGTGCTAAAGGTTCAGTATTGCTGGCCCATCGGCAAGCCGCTGGTGGGAGGCTTGGGAAACGGGCTGTGGGAGGTGCGATCACGGCTGGGCGACCGCATCGCCCGCGTGATGTTTTGCGTTGAGGGACGGACGATGGTGTTGCTGCATGGTTTCGTGAAGAAGACGCAGAAAACACCGAGGCACGAACTGGACTTGGCGTTGAAGCGAATGAATCAATTGAAGTAGGTGGCATTATGAAGAAGAAACATTTGGGTTCCCGGTTTGAGGATTTTCTGGAAGATGAAGGCATTCTCGAAGAGTGCCGTGCATCGGCCATCAAGTTCAAACTTGCCCATGAGCTTGAAAAGGCCATGAGTCAACAAAACATCAGCAAGGCCGAAATGGCAAAGCGCCTGAAGACCAGCCGCACGGGCATTGACCGCCTGCTCGATCCGGACAACACGTCTATTACGCTGAACACGATGGCTAAGGTAGCGCATCTTCTCGGCAAGCGGATTGATTTTGCCTTGAGGTGAACATGCTGAAAAACCCAGCCCATCCCGGACGAATTGTGCGGAGCGCGTGCCTTGAACCGTCGGGGCTATCCGTGACCGATGGAGCAAAGCTGCTGGGTGTGACGCGGCAGGCACTCAACAACGTCATCAATGGTAAGTCCGGCATCAGTCCGGAAATGGCCATTCGGCTGACGAAAGCGTTCGGCAGCACGCCCGAAACGTGGCTGGCATTGTTAGTCCAGGGCTTTTTCTGTCGATTTAGAAAGACATGCGGACCGGTGCTGCGGCTTCGCAGCACCGCCATGAGCTTCCGCATGGGCGCCGTCAGGTAGATCACGCGGGGCTTCTGCACCTTGTAGGCGGTCTTGTGATCCGTAAGCACCCAACGATCTTCCCGCACCTTATCCCATGTAAGCGTCTGCGCCTCTTTTGGCCGGCAGCCGGTTTGTTGGAGGGAAAAAAGCAACAGTTTGAAATCGAGGGCGGAATTCCTCATCAGCGATCGGAATTCCGCATCGGTCATGAAGCGGGTCCGGGTCATCGCCCTCGGGCATTTCATCCCCTGCAGCGGGTTGCGGGCGAGTATCCCTTCCTCGCACGCCCAGGAGAATGCCCGGTGAATGGAGCGGCGGGCGTTCCGCTGCGTCGTCTGGTTCCACCCCTTCCCGTCCACCCAGCGGGTGACGTGGATGGGCTTCAGTTCGGCAACCGGCAGGTAGCCGGAATGTTCCGAAAATGCCTGGCCGAACCAAAGGTAATTGCGATTGGTTTCTTCGCTGCGGTGAATTTTCGTCCAGGCGAGAAAAGCCTCGATGACATCGGCAACGCGAGCAGAAGCTGCTTCGGGCGCCTTGGGCTGTTCTGCCGCCAGTTCGTGGAACTTCTGCTGGGCCAGTTTTTTGTTCTCGCGCCCGTCGGCAAGGCGGATTCTCTTTCCGCCGAGGGTAACCATCCAGCAGCCGATATCCTTGCGAAACCAGATTTTGTTCGGACGGGACATACCAAACCTCCAGTCGAAGAAGCCTCGAAAAAAAGGCTCGACCGCAAGTTCTGGCTATGCGGCCCTGGGGTGTTTTTTTCACCAGGGCGTGAGTTTAGTACGGAGTTTAGTACGGAACCGTGGCTGGGCGACACAGGGGCGTTCGTAAGTCCTTGTCAGACCTGAACGCACCCGGAGGGAGTCGAACCCCCAACCCTCGGTTCCGAAGACCGATGCTCTGTCCAATTGAGCTACGGGTGCGGCAAAATCCCATTATACCGCAGCGCCGCGAGAATTTAGGACGAAGCCGGCGTCTCGTTGGGCGGCTCGGGCGCGGCCGGAGGCGGCAAATCCTTCGGCTCCTCAGCGGGCGGTTCCGCCGTCGCGCTGATCACCGTCACCGCCGCGGACACGTGCACCGGTTCCATCCCCATCGGCATCGATGGATCCTGGTCATCCGGCGACTGCTCCAGGTAAACATCATCCATCTCCGTGCTGTCCACTTCCTGACGCATTAAGTAATAAATGATCGTGTTGGCGGAAAAATAGAGGCTGATCGCAAAACTTCCCAAAAACGACACCAGCAAACTCACCCAGATATGGATGAAAAATGCCCCGAGGGATTGCCCGGGGCCCAGCGCGTCATAGTGGACGGTATACGCCACGCGGCCCGTCGTCACCGGGCTGGGCCACATCACCGACAACAAATCCCGCGAATCGGCCGCCCGCGTGAAGATCCCCATGCCCACAAAATGATGGGCCAGCACCAGCATGATATAGATGAAGCAGTGCACGAAAATATAAGTGGCCGCCCCATAGACCAGGGCGACGAGCGAATAGAACAGCATTCGCCACGGTCGCGCGTAGACATAGCTGAAGCTCCGGCTGATGGCGTCAAAGCTGTCGGAGCCCTCGACCGCGATGGTTGGATACATCAAATTGAATCCGCCGGCCGTCCCCAGCAGAACCAGGGTCATGACGAAGCCCGCCAGCAATGCGAAGGCGAAACACGCGCCGATGGCAATAGGCCCGACGAAGGGGATGTTCCCGAGCAGCGCGGCCGCCGCGAGGATGAGTCCGATCGCCAGGACGATGGCCACCGGAATCACCGGGGCTGAGCCGAACGACAGGAGTTTGCCTACCGCGAAGTTCATCGCCTGACGAATGGAAATCTTCTCGTCCCGCGCCACCTGCACGGCGGCGATGCGGCTGATGGCGCCGCCGAACAGCGCCCAGATCAGCAGGAACCAAAGTCCGAAGAAGACGAAAAATATCGTGTGATGGAAGATCAGCCAGACCGGCCCGACCGTGAAGAAGTTGAATAGATGCTCCACCGCTCCGTCGGGAGCGACCCAGTTGTTGTGCGCCACCGCCTGCACGACCAGGTAGACCTGGTGAATTTCATATCCAAAGAATGCGGAAAAGAGGCCTTCGCCATTAATCTCCTGGGCCTGTTCCTCGTCCGCCCTGGCGCGATCGAACGCCGCCATCTTCGCCTCGTCGCGGGCAGTGGCGGCGTCGTGTTTCACCTGATCCAGGTTCCTGGAGTCCGCCGACCGGACAGCGGTGTCATAATCCGAATCCGCCTGCTTCACCGCGGCATCCCGCCGCTCCGCGATCTTCTTTTCCAAGTCGCCCAGCGAATCCCCCTTCTTCGCCGTATCCAGCGCTCTCTGATACTCATCCGCCGGCGCCTCGTTGTCCCCGGGCGTAATGACGCCATAATCTTCCAGCATCCCGGCGTAAGTCGCTTCAATTTGGGAGCGCGTCTCGTCCCGCCACTGCGTCAACGATTGCCCGGAATCGTTCGAGGCGATCTGGCTGTAGGCGCCGATTTCGCCCGGCAAGGCTCGCGCGCTGTGAAACCAGATACCATCCAGCACCGCTCCACCGATCCAGACGGAGAGCAATAACGCCAATCCCAGCGCCAGCTTGGACAGATGAATGGCTACGCGGAAGGAATTGAAAATCTGGATGAAAGGAAATGTCTGCTGCCAATCGACGCCATGGATTACTCGACCTTCGCCCGACATGGACAGAAGCTCCTTTCCCATCAGACTCGGCCGCCTCAAACGCCAATCCCCTCATCGAAGCGGCGGCGGACACATCGGCGGCGATTATAGTGTACCACAACCCCCGTTCCAACTAACCGTTTCCCCGCTGGGAATCCGGCCCCGATGGACCGCGCTTTTGCGAATCCCGGCGCTCTTCCGCGGCGATCCAATATTTCTCGTCAAGCCAGCGTCCCAGGTCGATCAATTTGCATCGTTCCCCGCAAAATGGGAAAAACCGATTCGGCGCGACCGGGTCGTCCGCGGATGCCGCCGTTTTTTTGCAAATGGGGCATTGCATAAAGGACTACTTGGCGGATTTTCTTTTGCTCGCCGGCTCCGGTTTGGGGTCCGCGGGCTTGGCCGGCGCGGGGGTTTCCGTCGATCCCGCCGCCGCCGCGGCGGGCTTGGCGGTTTCCGTCGCCGGCTTCGATTCGCCGCCCGTCTTGGCGGTTTCCCCCCCGCCGCCGTCGTTCTTGGCGCCCGTCTTATACGATTCGCTGCGATAATCCGTCTGGTAAAATCCCGCCCCCTTGAAAATCACGCCCGCGCCCGTTCCGATCAGCCGCTTCACCCGGCTCTTTCCACACTTGGGACATTTACGAATCGGCGATGACGTGATCGACTGATATTTCTCAAACTCGTTCCCGCAGGCGCCGCATTTGTACTCATACGTCGGCATGAAAGCGGCCTCATTTCGCGGATTTGCTGACCGCCACTTGCGCGGGACGCAGCGTCCGACCGTGCAGGGCATATCCGTTTTGCAGCAGTTGCGTCACGGTGTTCTCCGGATATTTGTCGTTATCCTGGTGGATCAGCGCTTGCATGGTCGCCGGATCAAACGGCGTCCCAGGCTGCGGCGCGATCGTCTCCACAAATTGGCTCTTTAAAACCGTCATCCACTGATCGTGAACAATCTGCATTCCCTTCAAAATCGTTGCCGCGTCCGCCTTGGCGGGATCGACGGACAGCGCCCGCTCGAAATTGTCGATCACCGGCAGCAGACTGGTGATCAGCGAGCTGTTGGCGAATGCGACGGCCGCCTCTTTATCGCCTTCCAAACGTCGGCGCGCATTTTGAAATTCCGCGGTCGCGCGGGCGAGCCGATCGAACAAGTTGTCCCGCTCCTGCTGCAGAGCATCGCGCTCCAGCTTGATCCGCTCCAGTTCGCCGGATTCCTCGGCGCTCGATTCCGATGGTCGTTGGCTTGTGCTCATGATCGTCTATTCCTTCGGAAAAAGGCCGAAATCGCAAAAAACGCGACTCCGGGGCTTACTTCTTCTCCTCTCCCTTGATCAGATCTTTCAGCTTGTCCAGAAATCCCTTGCGCTCCTGCTTGAGCCGGGCGTCTTCCGTCGCGGCCAGTTCACGCAGCAGCGCTTTCTGCCTCTCATTCAATTTTCGCGGCACTTCGATGACGATCTGAACCAGCTCGTCGCCGTTGCGATACGATCGCACGTCCGGCAAACCCTTTCCCTTGAGTTTGAAGACCTCGCCGTGCTGCGTTCCCGCCGGAATATCGAGCGATTCGCTCCCCTTGAGCGTCGGAACCTCGACGGCGGCGCCCAGCGCCGCTTCGGTGAACGAGATCGGCACCTGGCAGACCAGGTCGTTGTTATGCCGCGTGAAAACCGGATGCTCCTTGACCGTGATGTACACATGCAAATCGCCCGGCGGCGCGCCGTTCTCGCCGGCTTCGCCCTCGCCGGTGACGCGGACCGCTTGTCCGTCATGCACGCCGGCGGGAATTTTCACGACGACCGCGCGCTTGCGCAATTGCCGCCCGCTCCCGCCGCATTGCGGGCAATGTTCGCGGATCACGCTGCCCCGGCCTCGGCAATTGGGGCAGGCGACCACCATCCGGAACATCCCGCCAAAACCCTGCTGCGCCACACGTCCCTGACCGCCGCATTGCACGCACACAACCGGACTGGTTCCCGACTTGGCGCCGCTTCCGGCGCAATGTTCGCAGCGATCCTGCCGCTCGAACTCCAATGTTTTATCGCTTCCGCCGGCCACTTCCGACAACGTCAATTCCACCCGCGTTTCCAGGTCGTATCCGCGCACCGGTCCGCGGCCTCTGCCGCCGCTTCGCGGCGCGCCTCGTCCCGCCCCGAACGCTCCCCCGAAAATCTCGTCGAACATCGAAAAGATGTCCGTCACGTCCATGTGCGAAAAATCGTGCTGGCCCGTTACTCCCTGATGACCGAATCGGTCGTAACGCTGGCGTTTGGCGTCGTCGCCCAAAATCTCGTAGGCCTCGGAGCATTCCTTGAACCGCGCCTCGGCCTCGGTTTTGTCCCCGTTGGTCCGGTCGGGGTGATATTTCATCGCCAGCCGCCGGTAGGCGCGCTTGATTTCTTCTCCATCAGCGGTCCGGGTGACTCCCAGAATTTCGTAATAATCTCGCTTGGCAGAGGCCATAAATCGACCTTTACTTTGCCGCTTTGAGGAAGTCATGAACGCTTAGGTTCGCGTCACGGATGAGGCTTCGCAGTGTTCCGCGAGCCACTTCCTTATGGTCCGGCACCGACAAAGTGGCAATTTCGCCTGACTTCACCAGGATTATATGGCTTGCCTTCTGCCTTGCGACCTGCCAGCCGAGTCGCCCGAATATTCGGACCACCTCTTTGCCGCTAAGCACAGGGAGAACCGAACCCATCAGACCGTCACCTCGACCTGACGAGTCTCGACGGTCAGCGGCAATCCGCGCTCTGCGCGCACTTCCAGGCACAACTTTATTGCCCGCTGAATATTCTTCATCGCCTCGGCTTTGGTCCGTCCCTGGCTCACGCACCCTGGAATGGCCGGGCATTGGCTGACCCAGACGCCATCTTCGTCCCGGTCAACCGTCACGGAAAATCGCATATTTGCTCCCTGCGGAAAGCCTGTCCCGACACGACCCCCCGATTGTAGCGTGAATTAGGCAGCGGATTCTAATTTTCGCCGTTCATCGGCAGCCGGATCTGAAGAAGGCCTCAAACCACCGCCCCGACAACGGGCGTGGCCTCCTCGCCTTTCTTCTCCTTCAATTCGGTCAGCATGACCTCCGTCGTCAGCGCCAGTCCACTCACGCTTGCCGCATTCAGCAGCGCCGTGCGAGCCACTTTGGTCGGATCGATAATGCCGGCTTTAAGCATATCCACATATTCCCCGCTGGCGGCATCGTATCCCCAGGCTGGATTTTTATTATTCAGAATCTCGGCGACGATGACCTCTCCGTCCTCGCCCGCATTGTCGGCGATCTGCCGCGCCGGCGAACGAAGGGCGGAGGCGACGATATCAAATCCAAGCTTTTCGTCGCCGCGGGCCTTGGACTTTCCATTTTCCACGGCTTCGATCGCCCGCAAAAACGCCACCCCGCCGCCCGGAACGATCCCTTCTTCCGCCGCCGCTTTGGTGGCGTGGAGGGCGTCGTCGATCAGGTCCTTGCGCTCCTTCATCTCCGTTTCGGTAGCCGCGCCCGCCTTGATGACGGCGACCCCGCCGGTCAACTTCGCCAGGCGTTCCTGCAATTTCTCGCGGTCGTAATCGCTGGTCGTCAATTCGATCTGCTTGCGAATCTGATCCGCCCGCGCGTCGATTTCCTTGCGCTTGCCGGCGCCTTCCACGATCAGCGTATTGTCCTTATCCACGACGATTCGCTTGGCCGAGCCGAGATCGGACATTTCGACATTTTCCAATTTCAGGCCGAGGTCTTCGCTGATGAATTTCCCGCCGACGACGACGGCCAGATCGCCCATCATCGCCTTGCGTCGATCGCCGAACCCCGGCGCCTTGACGGCGCACACCTGAAGGACGCCGCGCAGTTTGTTGACGACCAATGCCGCCAGCGCTTCCGCCTCGACATCTTCGGCAATGATCAGCAGCGGACGCCCCGCCGTCGCCACTTTATTCAGCAGCGGCAGCAACTCCGCCAGATTCGCAATCTTCTTTTCGTGCAGGAGAATCAGGCAGTTTTCCATCACCGTTTCAAGCGTGGTGCTATTGGTCAGGAAATAAGGGGACAAATATCCTTTATCGAACTGCATCCCCTCGGTGTATTCCAGAACCGATTCGGTGCTCTTGCCCTCATCCACGGTGATGACGCCTTCCTTGCCGACTTTTTCCATGGCGTCGGCCATCAGATCGCCGATTTTTTCATCGCCGTTGGCGCTGATCGTGGCCACGCGCTTGTAATCCTCGCGGCCTTTCACTTTCTTGGACTGCTGGGTGATCGCCTCCGCCGCGATTTCCGCCGCCTTCACGATCCCTCGCTGAATGGTCACGGGATTCACTCCCGTCGTCACCATTCGCAAACCTTCAAGATAAATCGCCTCGGCCAAAACCGTCGCCGTGGTCGTCCCATCGCCGGCGACATCGCTCGTCTTGCTGGCGACCATGTTCACCAGCTTCGCCCCCATATTTTCGAACGGCTGAGGGAGTTCGATCTCCTTGGAGACGGTCACCCCGTCCTTGGTGATGCGAGGGCTGCCAAACGATTTCTGCAACACCACATTCCGCCCGCGCGGGCCGAGGGTCGACTTTACTGCCCGAGCCAGTTGCGATAATCCGCTGGCAATCTCCGCCCGTGCGCCGCTATCAAATTTCATCTGCTTCGTGGCCATTTCAAACTCCAATGCTGAATGATCAATTCCAAATGATCGATGAGCCGTATTTTTTTACTCGAGCACGCCCAAAATATCCGACTCGCGGAGGATGACGAACTTCTCGCCATCTACTTCCACGTCCGTCCCGCTGTATTTGCCGTAGAAGACGATGTCGCCGTTCCGCACGGCCAATTCCATGTGCTTCCCTTTATCATCAAGTTTGCCCGGCCCGACAGAAATAACCTTCCCCTTGGTCGGCTTTTCCTTGGCCGTATCCGGCAAAAGAATCCCGCTGGCGGTCTTCTCCTCGGCTTCCGATTGCTTCACAATCACACGATCTTGCAGGGGTCGAAGTTTCATAAGTCAATCCTCTTGCTGGTTCCTGTTCAATCCTATTCGATTCACGCGCTTTTACGCCGGCCGTGCCGGCCGACTTCGCGCAATCGCTTGACCAAACGTAACGCTTCGTTCACCTGGGCCGCATCGGTAAATTCGCTGGCGACGTCACGATCCAGTTCGATCGTCCGCCGACGACGGCGATTCCAATCTCGCAGCGACTCAACACCGCGACCGACGTAGCGGAGCTTTCTGAAATCCAGTTCCGCCGGAAGATCGTACGCCATTTCCGCCGGGCTGAACTTAACCTTTTTGACCCTTGGCTTTCGCATAAAGTTTCGCCTCCCGTCGGGTCGCTCGGCGGACGCTCACGATTCGGATCGTCGATTCGCGCCGAGTAAACGCCACCGTTAACAGCCGCGATTTCTCCGAGAACCCGATTGCGACAAAACGAAGTTCATCATCGGAATGCGCTTCATCTTCAAAAATCTCGGGCTGCGCCGGACCGAAAATCGTTTGGCCTTCCTCAAATGAGACACGGTGTTTGCGGCGGTTCGCCGCCGCTTTTGCCGAGTCCCATTCAAAATCCATCAATCGCCTCTCCTTGACTTCGCCGAATAGGTTGTATTTGGATCTACCAATTGGGTAAATCCGACTCCATTCCTATTTGGACGTTTCACCATTTCCCTTTGCAAGTGTGTCTGGTCTCGCGTTTCTGTGTTCTCGAATATCCGCAAGGCCTAGCCGATAGGACAAAATTAGGAATCGGCTTAACGTCCTCTTGTTTCAAATCTAAAACCATCGACCTACCTCTTGTCGATTTCGTGCAACAAGCCAATCCATGCCGGTCGCCAAGCTCTTAAACCGTGGCTATGCCGTTTTCCTTCGCTTCTTGCGATCTGTCGCCGAACGATCGGCGAGCCATTTCTTCAGGGAGCTTGGGGACTCCATCGACTTTCTTCCAGCCAGAAATCCTTCCACGCTGAGGTCCTCGTCTAGATCCGGCCAATAAATGCCGTCACCGTCGCCGATTAGCCGCCAGTTGTTCCGCTCGGCTGGAGTACCATGCTTCAATCGCGGATACCACGCCAGCGGCAACACCAGCGTCCGCCCATCCGACAATGAAACCGTCAGTGACTCTTCGCTCACCACGACGTATGTCGCCAGCAGCTCGGCTTGTTCAACTTCCAAATCGCTCATGCCAGACCCTTAGTATCTCTTTCTCATGCGCGCTCGGTCCTCGTGCCATGGGTTACATCATGTCGTCCATGCCGCCCATGCCACCCATACCGCCCATGCCACCCATGCCTTCGGGCCCGTGCCCATGGCCGGCGTGATCGTCCTTCGCCTTGGGCGCTTCGACGACAATGCAATCCGTCGTCAAAAGCAGGATCGCCACCTCGGCGGCGTTCTGCAGGGCCGTGCGTTCGACCTTCGTCGGCGTGATGATGCCGGCTTTGACAACATCCACATATTCGCCCGTCAAGGCGTTGAATCCGTCGTTGTCCTTGCTCTCCATGACTCGGCGAACGACCACGCTGCCGCTGGTCCCCGCATTGTCGGCAATCTGCCGCAATGGAGTCGTCAGCGCCTGGCGGACGATTTTCACGCCCGCCGCTTCGTCGCCTTCCAGTTTCAGGTTTCCGCCGCCGTTGAGCGCCTTCATGGCGCGGATCATCGCCACCCCGCCGCCGGCGACCACGCCTTCTTCCACCGCCGCCCGGGTCGCGTGCAGCGCGTCTTCGATGCGCGATTTCTTCTCTTTGAGTTCCGCCTCCGTCGCAGCGCCGACGTTGATCTGCGCCACGCCGCCGGCCAATTTCGCCAAACGTTCCTGCAATTTCTCGCGGTCGTAATCGCTGGTGGTGATTTCGATCTCGCGGCGAATCTGCTCGATTCGGCCCTGAATCGCCTTGCTCTCGCCGGCTCCTTCGATGATGGTCGTATTATCGCTATCGATGCGGACAAGCTTGGTCTGCCCAAGCTGGTCGATTTCGACTTTGTCCAGTTCGATCCCCAGATCCTTCATGATCGCCTGCCCGCCGGTGAGGATGGCGATATCTTCCAACATCGCCTTGCGGCGATCGCCATAGCCCGGCGCTTTCACGGCCGCGACATTCAAAATGCCTCGCAGTTTGTTGACCACCAGTGTCGCCAGAGCCTCGCCGTCCACATCCTCGGCGATGATCAATAGCGGCCGCTTCGCCTTTTGAATCTTTTCCAGAAGCGGAATCAGTTTGGAGGCCGACGAAATCTTGTCCTCGTAAACAAGGACAAATGCTTTTTCCAACTCGACCGTCATGTCGTCGGCGTTGGTGATAAAGTTCGGCGAGATATATCCCCGATCGAATTGCATCCCCTCAACCACGTCAACGTAAGTTTCCAGTCCCTTGCCTTCCTCGACGGTGATGACCCCGTCCTTGCCCACGCGCTCAAACGCATCGGCCATGATCGTGCCGATGGCGTGATCGTTATTGGCGGAAATGCTGGCGACCGACCCGATGTCGGCCTTGCCGCTGATCGGCTTGGATTGTTTCCTGAGATTCTCGATAACCGCTTCAACGGCCTTGCGAATGCCCCTCGCCAATGCCATGGCATCGGCGCCCGCGGCGAGATTGCGATACCCCTCCTTGAAAATCGCCTCGGCCAAAACCGTCGCGGTCGTCGTCCCATCGCCGGCCACGTCGCTGGTCTTGCTCGCCGCTTCCTTCACCAGCTTGGCACCGATGTTCTGATATTTGTCCTTAAGTTCCACTTCCTCGGCCACCGTGACGCCGTCTTTGGTGATCGTCGGCGCCCCCCATCCTTTATCAATGACCGCGTTTCGGCCGCGCGGCCCCAGAGTTACTTTTACCGCCCGTGCCAGTTTGGTCACACCTTCCAAAAGGCTTTTTCGGGCTTCAGCGTCGAACGACAGCGTTTTAGCCGCCATGCCAGCTCCCTTTGTTCAAAGAATTCCAACTCGTTTCAGGCGGGGGATTCCGCGCCTAACCACATCCATCGCTTAACAAAGCCAATGCCGCGCCAAAACCATCTTCAATTCAACTGTTACCCGTTATTTTAAAACGAGTTACACGATCCACCGAAAACCCGATCTTCAACCCTTCAACTGCCAGCCTGACAGTTGGAGTATCGAAGCCCATTGTTCGGATGCCATCTTTGGCAGTTAGCCTCGATCGCTATACTGGATTAAATGCCCAGCCCCAAACCACCCCGCACGATCAAAACCGCCATCCGCATCGCGGCTGTTTTGGTGGGTCTTTATGGCGGGTGGCTCCTGGCGGGGGTTTTGAACGATCATCGCTCCGACGTCCCCCGACCCGTGCCGCCTTCCACCCGCCCGTGATCAGACGTGCCGCAGCTTATTAATTCCGTTCAGCGCCGCCACTTTGTACGCCTCTGCCAGCGTCGGATAGTTAAAGACGCTATTGATGAAATATTCCACCGTCCCCTGCAACGCCATCACCGCTTGCCCGATGTGAATCAATTCCGTGGCTCCGGTTCCGATGACGTGCACCCCCAGGATTTGCAGATTCTCCTGGTGAATCAGCAGCTTGAGCATTCCGTCGGTATCGCCGAGCAGTTGCCCGCGCGCCAGTTCTTTGTACTGGGCGATCCCCGCCTCGTACGGAATCCCTGCCTTGGTGAGTTGGTCCTCGGTTTTTCCAACCATGGAGATTTCCGGAATCGCGTAGATGCCGATGGGAAACAGTTCCGGGATGCTGCACGTGGGAACGCCAAACGCATTGCAGGCGGCCAATCGGCCCTGCTCCATCGACGTGCTGGCTAGTGCCGGAAACCCAATCACGTCGCCCACCGCGTAAATATACGGCACGGTTGTTTGGTAATGCTCATTGACTTTCAATCGTTCTCGATCGTCGGCGATAAGTCCCGCCTTTTCGAGTTGCAGCGCCTTGGTCGTACCCTGCCGCCCGACGGCATAAAGCAGAGTCTGCGCCCGCAGTGTCTTGCCGCTTTCCAGCGTCGCCTGCACGGACACCGCGCCGACGCCGTCCTCCGCCGGCAGGTGCTCGATCTTGGCGACCTTCTCCCCCAATCTCAGCGTGATGCCCATCCGCCGCATCGTGTATTGAAATGCCTCGGTGATTTCATGATCCAGAAATCCCAGCACCTCGCTCCGCCCTTCGACCAGAATCACTTTCACGCCCAGCGCCGCCATCATGCAGGCGTATTCCGTGCCGATCACCCCGCCGCCCACCACGATGATCGTCTTGGGAATGTGGTCCATCGAAAGCAGACCGTCGGACGTAACGATGGTCTTTTCATCGAACGGCACCGTCTTCGGCCGAGCCGGTAGAGTCCCCGTGGCGATCACGATGAAGTCGCCCGTCACCACTTCAAAATCATCCGGCCGGTCGATGATCAGCGTCTTCGGCTGGTCGAACCGCGCCGCGCCCCAAATCAATTCGACGTTGTTTCTCTCAAAATGATCGCGGATCAAATCCAATTCGTTATGCACGACCTGCTGGCTGACATAAATCAAATCCGCGATCGTGATCGTCCGTTTAACCCGATAGCTTTCGCCGAACAGCCCGCGTTTGCCCACGCCGGTGAGATGCAGCACCGCTTCGCGCAGCGCCTTGGAGGGGATGGTCCCGGTATTGATCGAGGCTCCACCCAGGACGTTGTTCTTCTCAATAATGGCGACTTTTTTGCCGAGCTTGGCCGCCTGAATTGCGGCCTTTTGCCCGGCTGGTCCCGTACCAATCACGACTAAATCAAAATGTCTCATCTGATGGCCGTCCAGAAATCCACCGAACTGAAGCGCCCGTTTGATCCCAGGCCGATCTTACGAAAGCGATGCGGTCGCGTCCATCCGCATCTTTTGCCGCCTGTCCGGCGGCCTTCCATCAACTACTAAACAGGAAATGAACAATATCGCCGTCGCGGACCACATAAGCCTTCCCCTCAGCCCTCATCTTCCCAGCCGCTTTGATCGCGGCTTCCGTTTTGTGCTGCTTCAGATCGTCCACCGTGTAAACTTCCGCCCGGATGAATCCACGCTCGAAATCGCTGTGAATGACTCCCGCCGCCTGCGGAGCCGTTGCGCCAAGCGGAATCGTCCAGGCTCGTATCTCTTTCGGTCCCGACGTGAAATAACTGTGCAAACCCAGCAGCCGATACGACTCCCGGGCCAGCGTCGCCAGCGCCGGTTCTTTCAGTCCCAATCCCGCCAGCATTTCCTTCCGATCCGTCTCCGAAAGCTCCGCCAGTTCCGATTCCAATTTCCCGCAAACCGGCACCACGATCCCGCCTTCGGTTTTGGCTCGATCGCGCACTTTTTGAACCAGCGGCCCCTGCCCGCTCAAATCCCCCTCATCGACGTTGGCGACGTATAAAACTTTTTTCGCCGTAATGAGCCCCAGGCCGCGGACGACTTTTTTCTCCTCCGGATCAAATTCCAGCGACCGCGCCGGCTTGCCCTGGTCCAGAACCGCTTGGCATTTTTTCAGCACCTCCGCCCGCGCGATCGCTTCTTTGTCTCCGCTGCGGGCCTGGCGTTCGGTTTTATCCAGCGACGAACCCACCGTCTCCAGATCCGCCAGCGCCAATTCGGTATCGATCGTATCGATATCCCGAATCGGATCGACCGATCCCTCGACGTGCAGGATTTCCGTCCCGCCAAAACATCGCACGACATGCAAAATCGCGTCGACCTCCCGGATATGGGAGAGAACTTTATTCCCCAGCCCTTCGCCCGTACTGGCGCCGCGGACGAGTCCCGCGATATCCACCACGCGCAGCGCCGCCGGCACGATTTTTTCAGTCTCCTGGAACTGATTGATCAGGTGTAGCCGCTCGTCGGGGACGGCCACCACGCCGACGTTGGGCTCGATCGTGGCGAACGGATAATTCGCCGCCAGCGCCCCCGCCGCCGTCAGCGCATTAAAGATCGTGCTTTTGCCGACGTTCGGGAGACCCACAATGCCAACTTCTAAAGCCATAAAGGGGTCGGACTATACCACGCTTTGCAGGCGCATCCAGTCAGTCCATAATGTCCTGCCGCATGTCGCAGGATTCGAGCCATTTAGCCATCGACGTACAGATCGACGCCCGGACCGGCTGGGGTGTTTACGGATTGAATCTGGCTTTGCAAACCGTCGCCGAGGGAATTCAGCCGATCCTCATGCGCCCGCCGGAATGGTCAACGCTGCATCCATTGCAGGGCGCGTTTCTCATGGCGGGTCAAGCCGCCCGACCCGCCGGAAAGCTCGGTTGTCCCGTCGTCGCCAATCTAACCAATCATCTGGAAGGCACCGAGCGTTTCGGCCAGGACAATTCCGCCCACAATGTCGCCATCGCGGTCTTTGAGAACACCGCCATCAACCCCGCCGGCCTGGAAAAAGCCAAATCCGTCCGAACCTGGATCACCGGCTCCAATTTCAACGCCGCCATCTTGCGCCATCACGGCATTCCCAACCCGCACGTCATCCTTCAGGGTGTCGATACCTCCCTCTTCTTTCCAGGACCGCGCGGCGAATTGTGGAGCAATTGTTTCATGATCTTCTCCGGCGGGAAACTCGAATACCGCAAAGGCCAGGACCTGGTCATCGCCGCCGTCCGCGCCTTTCGGCAGCGCCATCCGGAAACCGTCCTGGTCTTCGCCTGGCACAACGCCTGGCCACTGACCATGACCGAACTGCCCGCCGGCGGCTTGATCGACGATCTGCCCCCCGTCCACTCCGATGGCAGAATCGATTTCGCCCCCTGGCTACGCCGTCATCAGATTGATCTTTTTCTGGATCTGGGCTCCCCCCTCAACTGGCTCATGCCCGCCATATTGCGCGATATGGACGCCGCGATTTTTCCCAGCCGCGCCGAAGGCGCCACAAATTTCGCCGCCATGGAATGTATGGCCTGCGGAATCCCCACCATTCTCTCCGCCAACACTGGACATCTCGATCTCCTCAAAGGCGACGCGGAAAAATTCTGCTATCCCCTCCGATCCCAAAAGCCCGTCCATCCCACCGGGTTCTTTCCCGACGTCGATGGCTGGGGCGAATCGTCGGTCGACGAAATCGTTGAGAACCTGGAGAAGATTTACCAGGGCCGCCAGGAGTCCCGCCGCCGCGGGGCTGCCGGCGTGCAAGCGATGCAAAATATTCGCTGGGAAGTTCAAGTCCCCGAAATCCTTAGGGCAATTGGAATTGCGACAAACACATGAACGCAGGCCTTTTTTTCCGACCGTAAAGGCCATTTGCAGTACGCCCGTTTCGGCCAAAATTCCTTTGCAATAGGGGAAATCCTGAGCTATTATCGCGGTTAGCGGAGTCTGCAGTTGGTGGGGGGTTTTGTGCGCGGTAGGGAGACGAGGAAATCTCGATGCGGATTTTGTGTTCGCCGTGCAAACGGCCCGCTGAGCGCCATTCCTTAAAATTAACTAAACTACTTTGGGCAGCGGCGTTTACCGTGCCCTCGGCTCTGGTTTACTCCGCCGCCCAGGCGGATACCGTCGGCGTAAACCCGGTCTCGTTCACCATCGGGTCCAACGTCTTCAACGTCACCCAATCGAATTCCAATATCGACAGCGGGGCTACCGCCGTCGGTAACGGGGTCTTCGTCAACACCACCGTCTTGCAGGACTTCATCAACTATTGCTCCACCAACACCAGCACCGTTAACGGCGTCACCGTCAGCGGCGGCACCGTTCTCGTGCCCGCCTCCGCCAGTCCCTATTTGACTGGCGAAATCTTCATGAAGAATAACGTCAACCTGGAGATTGCCACCGGCGCGACGCTTCTGAACACCTCAACCACCTCCACCCTGATCGAAACCACCGGCGACACCCAGGACCTCGAACTCACCGGCGGCGGAATCCTGAACAACAACGCCGTCACCACCTCCGGCAGCAAAATGGTCGACTTCGAACACGTCACCAACCTGCTGGTGAACGGCGTCACCATCGAAAACGCTCCCGGCGAACACTTCGACCCCCTCAAAGACAACAACGTCACCATCAATAACATCACCATCCAAGACCCCCTCGGATACCAGAAAAACACCGACGGCATCGACTTCTCCGGCAACAATTTCCTCATCGAAAACTCCAATATCTCCGACGGCGATGACAATATCGTCGCCAAGCCCATCTCCACGTTCTCCAGCAACATCTTGATCCAAAACGACGTCCTGGGGAACGGACACGGAATCTCCGTCGGCGGTCAAACCAATGCCGGTTTGAACAACATGACCGTCAACAACATCGTCTTCAACGGAACCCTCAACGGCGTACGCCTCAAGGCCGGGACACCCAACGGCGGAATTGTCACCCACGTCACCTTCAGCAACCTCACCATGACCAACGTGACCTACCCGATCCTCATCAATAGTTGGTACAACAACAACGATAATTACGGCACCAGCGAAGTCATGGCCAACGCCATTACCGCCACCGCCATCCCGGCTTTCAACGTTACCAATCCGGGCGATCCCCTGGTCACCGTCAACCAAAGCAACAACACCGCCGACTATCCGTTCTATGACGATATTACCTATTCCAACATCACGGCGACGGGCGGAACCGGACAAGTCGCCATCATCTATGGCCTCAACAGCACCGATTCCAATCCGGCCGATCCATTGCGCAACATCGACAACATCTCGTTTAATAATGTGAATCTCTCCGGCGCTTTCGGCGCGCAAATCTATTACGCGTCCGACCTGAATCTTTCCGGTCTCAACATCACCGGCATTCCGCAAGGTAACGGAAACGCCGAATATCTCTATGGCGATACCTTTGTCCCCGAACCCACGGCCGCCGCCTTGCTTGGAGCCTTCGGACTGCTCGCCATGGTCCGCCGCCGGCGCAGCCCCGAAGTTAAAACCTGAAATCCCCCACGCGATCGGGATGGTCCCGATCGAATGGAGGAATCATGACTCGCCCCCACGTTAATTCCCACTCGACGCCGTCATGGTGTCGTTCAGCGTTTCCGCCATCTCCAAGTGATGTTGTAAGGTCGGAAGCGTCCGCGTGGCCAGCGCCTTCACATCCACATCCTGCCCGTCGTCGATCTCTTTCTGGAAGAGCTTGACCGCGTCCTTGTGGGCGTCCACTTGATCCTTGACGTATTGCTTGTCGAAATCCGCGCCGCTGAGTTGGCCCAGATCGTCGACCTGTTTCTGCTGGTCTGAATCCAGCACGGTGGGAATCGTCACCATCTTGTCGCCGGCGACCTTCGCCAATTTCTCATTGATCGACGTGTGATCATCGATCATCTGATTGGCGAATTTTTTTATCGCGTCGGTCGCGGTCTTCTCCACCGCGACGCGGCTTTCCTGAATTTCAAACATCCCGCCCAGTGCCGCGTTATTCATAAAATCCCGGTCTTCGCTGTTCAGGGTAGAATTGTCGTAGTTCCGGGCGACATTGCGCGTGTCATTTTGGCCGCCCAGCGACGGTCTGTCGCATATCGCCACGCCCGTTAACCCCGCCAAAACCGAAGCAATCACCATTGATTTACGCATGAGGCACCTCTAAAAAATAAACCAAGTTTCCACGCTATATAAGCAACGCAACCCCGATGCCAAAGCGGACGAATGGCGGGCAATGAATGAAAATGAATTCTTTTTCAACCAGGTCGGGGGGGTTTTTGGGCGCGCATATCCGACTCAATTTCCCTGGCCAGCGGAAAAATCGTTTTGTCCTCGATTTGATTGAACAGCAGATTTCGTTTCAGCAGCCGCTCGGCTTCGTAAGGGGCTCCCGTGTCCGCCCGAACCCGTTGAAGTCTTCGCCGATATTCTTCCCATGAGCGCGACGCGTAGTGGTGAATCCGCAAGAGCCCAATCGCCGATTCATCTTCCGAAAAATATCCGGACAGCGGCCGATGATTGGCGTTCACCGACGGTCGTCCGTCGCGGTAACGAAACACATGCACGTTTAACCCCACGTCCACAATGTCGCGCATATTCACAATCGATTTCACATGCCCGCAGAATTTAAAATAACTGGCGGGATTTTTCGGATCGAGATTTTTGTCCTTCAGCAACCCCGGCTCAAACGTGCACAGATCGAATTCGCACCGTCGAGCGAAATTAAGCGTCGTAAGGCCCGCCGGCTGGCGCTCGTGCCCGCTCGACCCAAACATCAGCCAATTCGCCACAACACCCGGCTCCGATTCGAACCCCTTCAAAAATACGCGCAAATCCGCTTGCGCCGGCGAAAAGAGATATTCGTCGATGTCCGTGAAAATCATCCAAAACGAATCTCGCGCGTGCGCGCCGATGCAATGATGGTAGACGTGTATCTGCGCCGCCGGGCCCGCCGCGCGGTAGAGCGTCACGCGACCGGCCGCCAGCCACGGAGCGAGCACCGGTTTAAATTCATCCGTGCTGTCGTTGTCGTACAGAAAAAAATGTTCGACCCCGATGCGGTCATGAAACCGCAGCCATTCCTCAAGAAATGGCGCTTCATTTTGAAAAATGGCGCACAGGCTCAGATAGTGACTCATGCCATTCGTCGCCGTTTCACATTTCGCGCAGATGATAGCTCTTGATCGTCGTCTGCTGGAAATCGGGATAGGCGTTCAGATCATGCTCGGCCAAATCCAACCCGTCGAATTCGTCCATCTCCTTCACGCGCACGCCCACGCTAACTCGGAGCACAAGCATAACGGCGCCGACGAGCAGCAGAGTCACCCCCCCAATGGCGCACAATCCCACCGCCTGTACGCCCGCGGCATGCAGCCGATCGCCCAGCGCACCGCCGCCCAGCAGTACGCCGGCAAACGTTCCGATAAGCCCCCCGCCGGCGCAAACGGCGATTAGCCCCGACGGATCGTCCAATTTCCAAATCAAATCGGATCGCATTTCCATCCACGGCACGAAGATTCCCGCCGCCGCCCCGACCAGCGCCGCCTGGGGCGACGAAAACTCCCCCGCCCCCCCGGTGATCGCCACCAATCCTCCCAAAAGCCCCGCAAAGACCAGAAGCACGTCCAGTTTTTGAAATCGAAATTCACTGTAGATCATCGCCACGACCGCCCCGGCCGAGCCGGCGAGGATGGTGTTGAAAATCGCCCCGGCCTCGGCCTGCCCACCGCCGCGAATCAAAATGCAGCCGGTCACATAGATCGGCCACATGGCGAACATGATCAAAAGTCCCCAGGACGCGGCGACGCCGTTATGTCCCAGCAGAACATTCGTCGAGCCATCGCGATTATATTTTCCTTGTCGCGGCCCGACGAGTAAAACCGTCGCCAGCCCCGCCGCCGCCGCCGACCAATGAACAAAGCAGCTTCCCGCAACGTCGATGAAGCCTTTTTCATGCAGCCAACCGGCGGCCGTCCATCTCCAGGCCAGCGGAGTGATAACTCCCGCCATTAGCGCCGCCAGAATAAGCGAGACGATCGGACGTGCCCGTTCCAGGGAGGGTCCCGCCGCGATCCCTGCCGAGGTGACGCAGATCGCGGCAAGAAAGAGAGTCGCCGGGTCCGCCGCCGCTGATCGGCAAAACAGGGCTGCCGACGAGTCATGTAGAATCGCATCCCCGACCGCCCAATAGGCCAAAATGGCCACCGAGGTCTCCGCCACCCCGCGAAAGAGTGTGGAAAGGGCGTTTTTCGAACGCGACTGCCCGCACAGGTAAACCGCCAGGCCGGCGCGCAAAAGCAGCATTGCGCCGCCCAGCATCGCCCACTGGCTCAGGTCCATCCGCACTCCTTCACTGGCAGCGATGTCTTTTACCCCATTGCCACCGGCGGGTACAGCATTTGTGGCAACGGCCCGCCGTGACTAAGATCACGGCCCAATTGCTGTTCGCCTCGGGGCGGGCGAATTTGGGCAAAGGTGATATGAGCGAAATCCATCCGACGGCAATTGTCGATTCCCGCGCCCAGCTTGCCGACGATGTGCAGATCGGCGCTTACAGCATCGTTAAAGCCGACGTCACGCTTGGCCCCGGCACCATCGTCTATGAGCATTGTCATATCCATGGCCATACAACTATTGGCAAAAACTGCCGTATCGGTCCCGCCGCTTATGTCGGGCTCTCCCCTCAGCACCTCAAACACGACGGCAGAGGCACTCGGCTGATCATCGGCGACGACGTCGTCATCCGCGAAACCGCTTCCATACACCGCTCCATCAATCCCGCTCCAGAACATGCCACCCGCGTCGGCGACCGATGCATGCTCATGGTCGGTTGCCATGTCGGTCATGATTGCCATGTCGGCGCGGATGTTGTCCTTGCCAATGCCGTCCTGCTGGGCGGGCATATCACCGTCGGCGACAAAGCTTTCGTGGGCGGCGGGGCGACCATCCACCAGTTCGTCCGTATCGGCCGCCTCTCCATCATCGCCGGCAACGAGGCCGTCAGCCACGATGTTCCCCCCTTCAGCGCCATCCGATATCGCGGATTAAAAGGATACAATGCCATTGGGTGCAAACGTTCCGGAATGTCCCGCCAGTCCATCGCCTCGATCCGAGCCGCTTATCACGCCCTGCACACCAACCGCACACTCCCCGCCGCTCTGGAAATCATGAAAACCCTCCGCCCGGCTCCTGAGCTGGACGAGCTGATCGCCTTCTTAACCTCAACCAAGCGCGGAATTATCCCAAGCTTGCGCTTTCTCTTCCTCCGCCACGGCGCCATGGAAAACCAGGTCGAGCGCGACGATTGAGATTTAATATCGATTGAGATTTAATATTGAATCACCGAATGCAGCGGCAGAGGCGCGATTTTATCCCGGCCCTTTAAGCCCATTAACTCAATCAATACCGCCACCCCCGCCAGATCGCCGCCCAATTGGCGAACCAGATCCACGCAGGCCTTCATCGTTCCCCCAGTCGCCAGCACGTCATCGACGATCAGAACCCTCTGTCCCTTGACGATCGAGTCGGCGTGCATCTCCAGCGTGTCCGTCCCATACTCCAAATCGTATGTCTGGCTCACCCGCCGATGCGGCAGTTTCCCCGGTTTGCGCACCAAGCCGAACCCCGCCGACAAACACATCGCGACCGCCGTCCCGAATATAAATCCGCGGCTCTCCGCTCCGATCACCAGGTCGATGTGCTTGCCTCGAAATGGGCTGGCGAGCAATTCAACCGCCAGCGCCAATCCCGCCGGATCGGCCAGCAGCGGCGTAATGTCCCTGAACATAATCCCCGGCTTGGGAAAGTCCGGCACGTCCCGTATCAGCTTTTTTAAATTTTCAATCATTGGGATTTCAAAATTCGCGGTTGGATTTTCCCTTTTCTTAGCGGCTACCTCTGATCCCCCGCCGCCGATTGATTCATTTTCTGCGCGTTTTTCAGCAATTGATCCGTATCCGCCGGCCAATGATCGCGCGGTAACTTTTCGATCTGCTCATAAAAATATTGCGCCGACGCGTAATCGTGCCTGGCCTCGGCATCCAAACCGCTCGAACGCAGCCGCATCGCCAGCGAATCCAAATCGCTCCCGGACATATTGACCGTCGCCACCGGAGCCGCCGGAACGTTCACAACCGCGGTCGGAGTTTCAGCCGCCGGCGCCGGCGGTGTTGGCGGCGCTTGTTGCGATAAATCCGGCTGCGCCGGCGCGGGCGCCGGAGGCGAAGATGGAATCGCATCGTCCGGCGGGGTCACCGGCGGCTTCATCGCCCAATCCGGACGATAGTGCTCCAACTGACTGTCCGAATTGTCCGTCGATGTGTTTTCAGTCGGTGGCGGTAACGCTTGCACGTTCATTCCCAGCCAGCCCCGCGTCGTTTGCCGCACGTCGGGGTTTAGAAAAACCGCCGCTCCTCCCAAAACCACAAGCAAGCTCGCCGCGATCGCCATCAAACGACGTTTAGTTTTCGTCGGCGGTGGCGGTGGCGGGGTTTCGGAATTGGGGTTGTATTGCAGGCTAAACGCCGCGGCCAATTCCTTCGCCGAAAGAATCTTCTCCCGCGTCTGCTGCATCGGGCGCGATCGCAACTCCGCCGGCGCCGATTCCGGAGGCGGCAACCCCGCCGCCACCGCCATCGTCGCCGCCGCTGACGGAATCCCCTGCCGCGCCGCGCGCCCGTCGCTTCCCGCCGCCGCGCCGCGAATCTCCAGCCCCTCCATCTCCGGCGCCGCCGATGCTTCCGGCAACCCCCCCGCCCCCATCGCGCCCGATTTGGGACTCACATCCACAAACAGCGTCTTCGGCGGCGCTTCCCCTTCCAGGAAAATATCCGGATTTGCCGGCGGTTCCTGTCCCTTGCCGCAGCGCGGGCAGTTCACCGCCGTCGTCGTCATCGCCGTGCTGCAAGACCAGCAATATCCGAATTCCCGGCTGACCCCCTTCACGCGTCCGGCAAATCTCCAAAATTGGTGCGTCGTCGGCCCCCGAATCACCGTCTTGGCCGTCACCTGTCCCCGGCGAACCAGCGCCAGCAACGTCGCGAATTTCATCCCCGGCGCCGAAGGATTGCGCGTTTGCAAAACATACCACGGCCCCAGCCGCGAGCGAGTCGATTGCCGCGTCTGCGTCGTATTCTCCAGCAGACACCGCGGGCACTGCCCTTCACTTGTATCTACGATCGTTCCGCAAAACGGACAGACGTGACGAGTCGCCAGTCCAAAACCGGCGCCGCCGTTCTGCGGGTCAACTTCAGACGGGATGGCATCGGGACCTAACGTCATCATTCAAATTCGACAGAATCTTCCCCTCGCCCCGCCTTCAACTCTCGGGTCGTTTCACGCGTTGGCAACGTCTCACAACATGAGCGCAAGGTCAAGATAGGACACGCCGCGGGAGCCTACTGCAAACCCCCTTTCTCGTCCATGCCTTTACTCATCCGGTCGCGCAAAAATTGCCGCGCCATGCCGCTCGATCCCCTCTGCGCCTGCGACAATCGCCCTTCCGTTTGTTAGGATGCAACCCGTCATGGCGGCCCTGACATATAGAACTGCCGGCGAATCACACGGCAAAGCCTTGATCTCCCTGATCGAAGGCCTCCCCGCCGGCGTCCCGGTTGACAACGCCTTTATCGACGCAGAATTGCGCCGCCGCCAGGGGGGCTACGGTCGCGGCGGGAGACAGAAAATCGAGTCCGATCACGCCGAAATCCTCTCCGGCGTGCGCATGGGCAAAACCATCGGTTCCCCGGTGGCGATTCAAATTGTTAACAAAGACGCCCGCCTCGACGACCCCGCCGCCACGCCCCCGCTGCATCGACCCCGCCCCGGGCACGCGGACTTGGCCGGATCCGTCAAATGGCTCACCACCGATTGCCGCGAAACCCTCGAACGCGCCAGCGCCCGCGAAACCGCCGCTCGCGTCGCCGCCGGGGCGCTTTCGCGCTGTCTGCTCCGCGAATTTGGCATCGAAGCCTTCGGTTTCGTCCGCGCCGTCGGTCCCGCCGAGGGCGATTTTCAGGTCACGCCCCAGAATTACCCCCAGCTCCTGGCGGCCCGCGACGCCTCGGAAGTCTATTGTCCCGACCCAACCGCCGATGCCGCCATGCGGCAATTCATCAACGACCAGAAAATGGCCAAGGACACCGCCGGCGGAATTGTCGAAACCCACGTCTTCGGCTGTCCCATCGGCCTGGGAAGCTGCATGTCCGGCGACGCGCGCCTCGATGGCCGAATCGCCGCCGCCGCCGTCAGCATTCAAGCATTCAAAGGTGTCGAATTCGGCCTCGGCTTCCAAGCCGCCCGGCGCCCCGGTTCGCAAGTTCACGATGAAATCGATTTCGACCCGGCGCAAAAAGATACTCCCGGCCTTGGCTTCGTTCGCGGCACCAACAACGCCGGCGGACTCGAAGGCGGAATGACCAACGGCAAACCCGTCGTCGTCCGTGCCGCCATGAAGCCGATCAGCACCTTGGGCAAACCCCTGCGCAGCGTCGACCTGAACACGAAGCAATCATCGGAAGCCGGCTGGGAGCGCTCCGATATCTCGGCCATCAGCGCCGCCTCCACCATCATGGAAAATGTCGTCGCCTTCGAAATCGCCCGCGCGTTTCTGGAAAAATTCGGCGGCGACTCGATCCTGGAAATTCGCGCCAACTACGACAACTATCTCGCCACCGCGCGCAAGCTCCCCTTGTAAAAAAATGCCGCGTGGCAAATCGGTCACGCAAATTCTGCGCGCCCGCCAACTCCAAAATCCATAAGTCCCCGCGCCTTTTTCATCAAAAAAAGAAAAATTCGTTTGCAAATTAGATCACCCCTTATTACATTATCGGGGAAAGCCGTGCGCAGCGGAGATTTCGGTTGGCAGATTACGAATAATTATTTGCCAAATCGAAGATGAGTTTCTATGTCAGCGTCGTAAAAAGGTGGACGTGGCGGCCTAGGTAGTCGGTTGTTTCGTCAAGTCTCACCCTTCCTATTTCAAGTCGTAATACGTAAATGTTCCTCCCAATCGGGGAACACGCACGGTCTTTTTTTTCGTAAAAATTCAGCGAAGGCATAAGGCCTTCGGTTCATCCGGCGCGATCCGCACCGGACGAGTTCTTGTTTTGCCATGTTTCGCGACCGTCGCGACCCATGTCTGCGCTTTTTTAAAATTCGCAGTACCCTTCGGGAGGACCGAACGATGTGCATTGTCAATCAATCATCCGAAAATCCAACAGCAACGCGCAAGTCCACGCGGATTGAAAAACAACGCGTCGCGCGCAAATTCGGGCTCAACCGCCTGCACCTGGTCGCCGGTATGGTGCTCCTCTCGCCGGGCGCGGTTGCCGTGGTGCATGCTTACAATATCGATCTCCCTTCCATCGGCGCCACGACGTATAACGTGACCGTCTCCAATTCCAAGATTGACGGCGGAGCCGTCGCCACCGTCGGCGCCAACGACACCACCGTCATCAACGACTTCCTCGCCTACGCCGCGGCCAACGGCGGCGGAACCGTCGAAATCCCCGGCACCGGAACCTTCGAAGCCGACGAACTCTTCATCGGCAATGGCACCAATCTCCAGGTCAACAGCGGCGCCACACTCGAAAATCTCAACCCCAAAGCCGAATTCATCAACACCCTCGCCGGCACCTCGCAAAATGTCGAAATCAGCGGCGGCGGCATCATCAATGACAATGCCACCAGCACCAGCGGCAACCACATGGTCCTCGTCGAAAACATCACCAATCTCGAGGTCTACGACGTCACCATCGAGAACGCCAGCAACGAACACCTCATCGCCGAAAACGACAGCAACGTCCTGATCAACGATGTCACCATCACCGATTCCAAAATCCAATCCAACACCGACGGAGTCGATTTCTCCGGCAGCAACTTCCTCATCGAAAACTGCACCATCCACGACGGCGACGACGACATCGTCCTCAAACCCGAAAGCACCGTCTGCAGCAATATCTACATCCAGAACTGCACCATCACCGACGGCCACGGAATCTCCGTCGGAGGCCAAACCCAACTGGGCCTCAACGGCCTATTCGTCAACAACTGCACCATCAACATGGCGACCCAATCCAACGCCAACGGTATCGACCTTAAATCCGGCGCCGGCCAGGGCGGCCACGTCGAAAACGTCACCTTCAACAACATCAACATCAACGACGTCGACGACGGACTGGTCATCTCCAGCTATTACACCAGCGGCGGCGACGAAAAATACCCCTCCATTCCCGCCCCCGTTTACACCCCCGGCGCCAACGAACCATTCTGGAGCGGCATCACCATCGAAAACATCAAGGTCAACGATGTCAGCGGAAATGCCGCCAATATCTACGGCCTCAACGCCTCAACCCCCAATGAAACCGATTTCAACTTCGTCAACGATGTCTATACCAACAGCGGCAACTGGAAAATGTTCTACGCCAACAACGTCTACATCAACGGCCTGTCCGTGAACGGAACCACCATCGCCGACGCCCTGGGCAACTACAAAAACAGCAGCGGCGACGAAGTATCCCAGGAAGCCGACGACACCTTCGTAACCTCCGCCAACCCCATCTACACCGTCGCCGTCCCAACCCTCGTCGCCGGAAGCGATGTGGAAGCGCTGGTGATTAACTCCGTCCCCGAACCCGGCACCCTCGCCCTCGCCGGTGCCGCCGGCCTCATGCTCCTCTCGCGCAGGCGGCAGGCGCACCCAAAATCCGAATCAACCTGATTCGCAAGCGTCCGCTCCGGCGGCCAGCGCTTGGATTATTCTTGCCATTGAATAATCCGCGCCGGATAGTGGCCGCCGCGCCATGGTTCAGCTCACCCTCCAACAGACTTTCGATCTCGCGGCGCAGCGCCACCACGCGGGGCAATTGCCGGAGGCCGAGGAGCTATATCGATCGGTCCTCGCCGCCCAGCCCGAGCATGCCGAAACTCACAACAATCTGGGCAATGTCCTCAGAACCATGGGCCGGCTCGACGACGCCATCGCCTCGTATCGCCGTGCCATCGCGCTCAAACCCGGCTACGCCAAAGCCTACGGAAATCTCGGCATAGCCCTCAAACGCCGCGGTCATCTCGATGACGCCATTGCCGCCTATCGCCAGGCCATCGCTCTGAAGCCCGATCACGCCGAAGCCTACACCAATCTCGCCAGCGCCCTGCGGGACAAAGAGCAAATCGATGAATCCATCGCCGCCTGCCGCCAGGCCATCGCGCTAAACCCCGGCATCGCCGAAGCCCACAGCAATCTCGGCAGCGCCCTGAAAGACAAAGGCCAAATCGACCAGGCCGTCGCCGCCTATCGCCAGGCCATCGCGCTTAAACCCAATTTTGCCGACGCCCACACCAACCACGGCCACGCCCTCAAAGACCTTGGGCTAATCGAAGAAGCCATCGCCGCCTATCGCCAATCGATCGCGCTCCGCCCCAATCATCCCGAAGCCGCCAGCGATGTCGTTTTCGCGCAGCACTATCACCCCCGCTACGACGCTCATGCCATCCTCGAAGAACTTCGCCGCTGGCACCAGCAGCACGCACACCCGCTGCGGAAATTTATTCCAGTACATTCCAACGACCGCGATCCCAACCGCCGCCTGCGGATCGGCTTTGTCTCGCCCGATTTCCGATTCCACGTCATCGGCCGAAATCTTCTGCCCCTCTTTCAGTACCACGATCGCCGGCAATTCGAGTTCATCTGCTACGCCCAGGTCCGCCGTCCCGACGCGATGACCCAGCAATTTCAGCAAAACGCCGACGCCTGGCGCGGAATCGTCGGACTCACCGATGAACAAATCGCCGCCCAAATCCAGTCCGACCGCATCGACATTCTCGTCGATCTCGCCTTGCACATGTCCGGCGCCCTCCTGTGCCTCTTCGCCCGCAAACCCGCCCCCATACAAGTCACCTTCGGCGCATATCCCGGCGGAACCGGCTTATCCACCATGGACTATCGACTCACCGATCCCCACCTCGACCCTCCGGGCCACCACGACGACTGGTATATCGAAAAATCGATCCGCCTCCCCCACAGCTTTTGGTGCTACGATCCCCTCCCCATGGAAGCCCCCACCGAACCCGTCAATCCCCTTCCCGCTCTGCAAAACGGCTTCATCACGTTCGGCTGCCTGAACAATTTCTGCAAACTCAACGACCCCGTCCTCGAACTCTGGGCCGCCATCATGCGCCGCTTGCCGAAATCGCGGCTGATCCTCCTGGGCCCGCTGGGATCCGCCCGGCAGCGCACGGAAGAAAAATTGCAGCGCGAACAAATCAGCCCGGAACGAATCGAGTGGGTCAGCCGTTTGCCGCGCAGCCAGTATTTGCAAACCTACCGCCGCATCGACCTGGGCCTGGACACCTTTCCCTACAACGGCCACACCACCAGCCTCGATTCCTTCTGGATGGGCGTACCCGTAGTGACCCTCGTAGGCCAAACGGTCGTCGGCCGCGCCGGCCTGAGCCAATTGAGCAACCTCGGCCTGACCGAATTGATCGCCGAGACACCCCGGCAATACGTTGAAATCGTCGCCGCCCTCTCCAGCGACTTAATCCGCCTCTCAAACCTGCGGCAAACCCTCCGCCGGCGTATGCTCGATTCCCCCCTCTGCGACCGCGAACAATTCGCCCGCGGCATCGAAGCGGCGTTCCGCCAGATGTGGCGCGCCTGGTGCGACTCGCCTATAGTAGCCTCACCGTCATGACCCAGCCCGCGATCCAACAAACCTTCGATCGCGCGCTGCAACACCATCGCGCCGGCCAATTGCCCGAGGCCGAGCAGCTCTACCAAAAAATCCTGACCCAGCAGCCCGAGCATCCGGCGGCACTCCTTTGTTTGGCAATGGTCCACCATCAGTTCGGTCGTCGCGACAGCGCGCTCGATTTACTCCGCCGAGCCATCGTCCTTAAGCCCGATTACGCCGAAGCCTACTACAACCTGGGCATCGTCATGATCGAAAGCGGCCGCCCCGACGAAGCGATTGCCGCATACCAGCAGGCCATCGCCCTCAATCCCAGGCTTACCGAAGCCCACTGCAACCTCGGCAATGCCCTCAAAGAAAAAGGCCGATTCGACGAAGCGATCGCCGCCTATCAGAAAGCGATCTCTCTCAACCCCGCCCACGCCGAATCCCACAGCAATCTAGGCAACGCCCTGCGCGACAAGGGACAACTCGACGAAGCGATGACCGCCTACCGCCAAGCCATCGCGCTGCGGCCCAATTACGCCGACGCCCACACCAATTTTGGCGTTGCTCTCAAAGACAAGGGCTTACTCGACCAGGCGGTCGCGGCTTTTCGCCGGGCCATCGCCCTCAATCCTTCCGCCTCCGAACCCCACGTCAATCTCGGCCTCGCTCTAAAAGACCTGGGGCAGCTTGACGAGTCGGTTGCCGCTTATCGTCGGGCGATCGCGCTAAAGCCCGGTTGCGCCGTGATTCACAGCGATCTCATCCTCACCCTGCACTATCATCCCGGCCAAAACGCCGGTTCAATCGCCGAAGAGCTCCGCCGTTTCAACCTCCAACGCGCCCAGCCGCTTCGAAAAAACGTTTGGAAAAATTCCACCGATCGCAATCCCGACCGTCCCCTGCGGATCGGCTATGTCTCACCCGATTTCCGCGATCATCCCGTCGGAAGAAATCTTCTGCCTCTATTCCGCCATCACGATCGCCAGCGATTTGAAATCACCGGTTACGCCCAGGTGCCTCTCCCCGACGCGATGACACGCCAATTTGAGCAAAACGCGGACGACTGGCGCATGATTGGCGGACTCTCCGACGAGCAGGTGGCCGGGCAAATCCAAAGCGACCAGATCGACATCCTGGTCGATCTAGCCCTCCACACCGGCGGCAACCGCCTGCTCGTCTTCGCCCGCAAACCCGCCCCCATACAAGTCACCTTCGGCGGATACCCCGGCGGAACCGGTTTGGACGCCTTCGACTACAGACTCACCGATCCCTATCTCGACCCGCCAGGCCAGCATGAAGACTGGTATGTTGAGAAATCCCTCCGCCTCCCTAAAAGCTTCTGGTGCTACGACCCGCAAGCCATGGAAGCCCCCACCGAACCCGTCAATCCCCTTCCCGCTCTGCAAAACGGTTTCATCACTTTCGGCTGCCTGAACAGCTTCTTTAAAGTAAACGATGCCGTGCTCGATCTCTGGGCCGCGGTCATGCGCCAGACGCCGACATCGCGATTGGCCCTCCTCTGCCCCGCCGGAACCGCCCGGCAACTTACGGAAGAAAAATTCCAGCATCACCAAATCGCTCCCGAGCGATTGGAATGGATCGAGCGGTCGCCCCGCATGAACTATCTGCAAACCTACCGCCGCATCGATCTGGGCCTGGACAGCTTTCCCTACAACGGCCACACCACCAGTCTGGACTCCCTTTGGATGGGCGTACCCGTGGTAACGCTGGTAGGCACAACCGCCGTCGGCCGCGCCGGCCTCAGTCAGCTAAGCAACCTCGGGCTGACCGATTTGATCGCCACCACGCCAGACCAATTCATTCAAATCGCTTCCGGCGTTGCTAACAACGTACCCCGCCTTTCAAACCTGCGCCAAACCCTGCGCCAACGCATGTTAAATTCCCCCCTCTGCGACGCCGACCAATTCACCCGCGGCATCGAATCGGCCTACCGCCAGATGTGGCGCGCCTGGTGCGAAACATCCAAACCAGCCTCCCCGTCATGACCCAGCCCACGATCCAGCAAACTTTCGATCGCGCGGTGCAACACCATCGCGCCGGCCAATTGCCCGAAGCCGAGCAGCTCTATCGAGAAATCCTCGCCACGCGCCCCGAGCATTCGCAAGCGCTGCATTTCCTTGGAATGGTCCTGCATCAAAGTGGCCAGCGCGACATCGCCGTCGATTTGATCCGTCGCGCCGTCGCCCTCGAGCCCGGACTAACCGAAGCTCATTTCAATCTCGGCTTCGCCCTGATCGACAGCGGAAAATTCGACGAAGCGATTGCCCCCCTTCGCCAGGCCATCGCGCTCAGGCCCGACTACGCCCAGGCCCATTTCAATCTCGGCATCGCCCTGAAAAGCACCGGCCGCATCGACGAGGCGATCGCCGCCTTCCGGCAGACCATCGCTCTCTGGCCCACCTACGCCCAAGCCCACCGCTCCCTCGGCAACGCGCTCAAAGAGTCCGGCAAACTCGACGACGCCATCGCCGCCTTGCGCCAGGCCATCTCCGCCGACCCCGACCTGCCCGAAGCCCACAACGATCTCGGCATGGCCCTCAGCGCTAAAGGACGATGCGAAGAAGCCATCGCCGCTTTGCGAAATGCCATCGCCCTCAAACCAGATTACCCCGAAGCCCACAACAATCTCGGCAACGCCTTCCGAAGCGCCAGGCAACTCCGCGAAGCCCACCTCGCCTTCCGCCAGGCGATTCTCCTCAAACCCGACTTCATCGAAGCCCGCATAAATCTCGGCGCCGTCCTGCGGGAAGGCGGCCGCCTCGACGACGCCCTCGCCGCCGCGCGTCAGACCATCGCCCTGCGGCCCACCTCCCCCGACTCCCACAACAATCTCGGCAACATCCTGAAGGACCAGGGCCAGGTCGAAGAGGCCATCGCCGCCTATCGTCGCGCCATTGATCTCCAGCCCACCTACGCCGAAGACCACAGCAATCTGATCCTCGCCCTGCACTATTCCCCGACCCACGATGCCGAATCCATCGCCGGCGAACTTCGCCGCTGGAACCAGCAAAATGCCCAGCCATTAAAGAAATTCATTCAACCTCATTCAAACGACCCCACCCCCGATCGCCCCTTGCGCATCGGCTACGTTTCGCCCGATTTTCGAACTCACCCCGTCGGCCGAAATCTCCTCCCTCTATTCCGCCACCATAATCGCCAGCTATTTGAGATTACCGCCTATTCCAACGTCCTGCATCCCGACGCGACCACTCCACAATTCCAGCAGTGCGCCGACCGCTGGCGCAACATCGTCGGTCTCACCGACCAGCAGGTCGCCGATCAAATTCGTGAAGACCGGATCGACATTCTCATCGACCTCTCTCTCCACACCGCTCACAACCGCCTGCTCGTCTTCGCCTTAAAACCCGCCCCCGTACAAGCCAGCTATCTCGGCTACCCCGGCAGCACCGGACTCGACACGATCGACTATCGAATCTCCGATCCCTATATCGATCCCCCCGGCTCCGACGACTCCCACTACACCGAGAAAACCATCCGTCTCTCAAAAACCTATTGGTGCTACCAGCCCGGCGCCGACCCCACCCTCCTTCCCGCGCCATCCCCGGCTCTAACCAATGGCTACGTCACCTTCGGCTGCCAAAACAATTACTGCAAAATTTCCCCCGCCGCCTGGAACACCTGGTCCGCCATTCTAAAAACCCTCCCCGATTCAAAACTCCTGGTCTACAGCGCCCGCGGCAAACACCGCGAAAAAGCACGCAACATCCTCGCCAACACCGGCCTCGATCCCGACCGGCTGCATTTCTCCGAATCCTTCGGCCCCGAATATTTTCGCTGCTACAACCAAATCGATATCGCCCTCGACCCCTTCCCCTTCTGCGGCGGTACCACCACCTGCGACGCACTCTGGATGGGCGTCCCCGTCATCACCCTCTGGGGCCAAACCGCCGTCGGCCGCGGCGGACGAAGCACCCTCTCCAATCTCGGCCTGCACGAATTCATCGCCGCAACGCCCGACCACTACCTACAGATCGCCGTCGATCTGGCACGCGACCTCCCTCGAATGGAATCCCTGCGCCGCGGCATGCGATCCCGAATGCAAAATTCGCCGCTCATGGACGAACCGGGATTTACCCAAGACATGGAATCGCTCTATCGCCGCATGTGGCACACCTGGTGCGATACCGCTACGAAGTCGAGCCGTCCTTGACCCCTCCCGCCGCGCGAAACGCGTATTGCGTCCCGCGCCAGCTAATCCTTCCCGTCCGGCACATCACCAGCGCGTAAAACAAAATCCCCAGCACGAATAAAAACGTCAAAGGCGCCGCGATCGCATACCGCCGCGAATTTCCGCTGGCGCGATAGATGATCGCCAGCCACGCCCCCATCGCCCCCCAATGCACCCCCGCCGCCACCAGCCAATGCCACGCGCCGCCGCGCGCTTCCGCCACCCCGAAAATCGCCGCCGGCCAAAAGACCATCGCCGAGACTCCCAAAATCGCGATCGCCGTCACCACCGCCTCGCTTCGCAGGCGATTGGTGGTCGCATAAATCCTCGCCCAACCCCGAATCGCCTGCCGGGTCGTCCCGTACATATGCGTCGTCGCCAGCGATCGCCCCAGAAAAAGCCGCGTACGAAACCCCGCCGTTTTCAGCATTCGCATCAACTGCACATCCTCGGCCAATTCAAATCGCGCCGACGCATGCCCCCCGATCGCCTCATAAGCCGACCGGCGAATCAAAAATACCTGCCCGTTTGCCACCGCGTACCCCTTACGATTGTCGTTATTAGTGACTGAGACCAGATGCATCATCCCCCAAACTCCCGCCGCCGCCGGCAGCACCGTCTCCTGCAACATCGAATGTCCATGAATCCCCGTCAGCAGCGAAATCGCGTCGTATCCGCGCACTGACGCCGCGCCCACCAGATACTTAAGCAACGTCGGCTCCACCACCACATCCGAATCCAGAAACAGCAGCCAATCCCCCCGCGCCGTCGGCGTCGCTCGATGCAGAGCATTCGTCTTCCCAGCCCACCCCGCCGGCAATTCCCCCGCCGCCACATGCAACGCGGTCAATCGCCGCTCGCCCGCCGCCAGACGATCCAAAATCTCCCCCGTTCCATCCGTGCTCCGGTCGTCGATCGCGATGATCTCAAAATTGGGATAATCCTGCCCCAGCGAAGCGGCCACGCACGCCTCAATCCGCTGCGCCTCATCCTTTGCCGGTATCAAAATCGTCACCAGCGGCGCGGGCGACGATACCGGAGGCGGCGGCTCGCCCAGCCGCAACCGGTTCATCCGGTGATGCCCCATCACCAGCAGCGCGATCAGCGCCGCCCAGACTCCGGGCCCCAGCAATAAATAAATCGTAAAGAGAATGTGATCCAGCCCAGGCAATTGGGGAGTGGGCGAAGTGAAATTACTCGGCCGCCTCGGCAGCGGCGGCAGCCGCGGCGGCGGCCCTGGCCGCGAACAGTTTCTTGGCCTCCCCGACCAGATAAAAACTCCCGGTGATGCAAATCAAATCTTCCTTCGTCACCGCCCGATTCGCGATCGCCAGCGCATCCTCCAGATCCACCGCCACCTGCGCCATCTTCCCGTAAAGTTCCACGTACTGCGCCGCCAATTCATTCGGATCGGCCGTACGCACGCTATCCACGCGCGTGAAGATCACCTTATCCGCCCCGCTGCTGATCCGCTGCAGCATCCCGCTCACGTCCTTGTCCGCGCAACAACCGAAGATCACCACCATCGAATCGTACGGAATATGCTGTCCGATCGCCTTCATCATCGCGTCCAGGCTCGCCGCGTTGTGCGCTCCATCCACCAAAACCCGCGGCGTCTGGCTCAGCATCTCCATCCGCCCGGGAAGCGTCACCTTCGCCAATCCCTCCATCGCACGCGCATCGTTGATCGCGATCCCCCGCCCTTTGAGCCGGTCGATCACGCTCAGCGCCAGCCCGCAATTAATCGCCTGATGCTCCCCCATCAGCGGCACCGCCAGATGCTCGAATTTGCTGTTCGGCGTCGTCAGACAAATCCGATTATGCGGCCCCAGCATCCGGCTCGACTCAAACCGGTAGCTAAACTCAATCGTCTTGCCCGTGAAATCCAGCGGAGCACCCACCTTATGGGCCACCTTAACCAGCGCCGCCTCCGCATCCGCATCCTGCAGAACGCTTACCGCCGGCACTCCAGGCTTAAAAATGCCCGCCTTCTCCGTCGCGATATGACCCAATGTCGGGCCCAATTGCGCCATGTGATCCCGGCTGATGCTCGTGATAGCCGTCACCTCCGGCTTAATCACGTTCGTACTATCCAACCGACCCCCCAGACCCGTCTCGATCACCGCCAATTCCACTTTCTGATCCGCGAAATATTTAAACGCGATCGCCGTCAGCACATCGAAATACGTCGGCGTCGGCCGCGCCCTGGTCACCAGCGGCATAATCGCCTTCACCGCACGCGCAAAATCCGCCTGCGAGATCATCTCCCCATTGACCCGAATCCGCTCCCGCACATCCACCAGATGCGGACTGCTATACAACCCCACCGTATATCCCGCCGATTGAAGCATCGACGCGATCATCGCGCAGGTGCTCCCCTTCCCCTTGGTGCCCGCGATGTGCACGCTGCGGAACCGATCCTGCGGATTGCCGAGCTTACGCAAAAGCGTGCGCATCCGATCCAGGTTGAAATTATCGCTGTTATAGCGCACGATGCGCAATCGCTCATAATCGCTGAGCGTGGCCAGAAATCGCAAAGACTTGGAGAAAGTGAACCCGCCGGTATCCCAGTTCCCGCCGTCAGGTCGCTTTTTCAGGTCCACTAGAACCGGCCGGCGCACCGTCGCCGCCGTCCGTGGCCGCAGCTTTCCCGCTGCAGCTTTGGTCGATCGCGGCTTGGTAATGGCCTTTTCTCGCACCGGCATAGGGTTCGTTATTGTATCAATTATGTGGCCCCCTTTCAACTTGCTTGTAAGATACTAATTCGCATATATTTACGGTGATAAATCAAGCCGGTGAAGGTAGGTAAAAGTTAGCTATAATTAACCTATGGAATCGCGCCCCTCCCCCAAGCCTTCCAGTGCCTCAAAAAAGGACCCCCCCATTCAAACGGTGGCGTTCGTAAGCCTAGGTTGCCCCAAGAATTTAGTCGATAGCGAGCGCATGCTCGGCCTCCTCGCCGCCGACGGCTTGGCCGTCACCAGCGACCCAACCCAGGCCGACGCCATCGTCATCAACACCTGCGGATTCCTCGCCGCCTCCAAGGAAGAATCCATGCGGGAAATCGACCAGGCCATCCAGCTCAAGAAAACCGGAAATTGCCGCCGCGTAGTGGTCGCCGGGTGCCTCGTTCAGCGCTACAAGACCGATCTCCTGGCCGAAGCCCCGGGAATCGACCGCCTGGTCGGCGTTTTCGATCGCCAGCACATCGTCCAGGCCGTCCGCGGAAAGCCCAATACAGCGGCCGAGCATGGCCATTTTCTGGGCAAATACCACGATCTCTCCCGCCGCCTCGCGGCCCAGAGCGATATCTCCCCAACCGAAAAAGAGACCAAAACCAGCCGTCTCCCCGTCTTTGAAGACGATCGCGCCCGCCTTCGCCTGACCCCCCGCCATTACGCCTATCTCCGACTCAGCGAGGGCTGCAACCAGGGCTGCGCCTTCTGCACCATCCCCTCCATCCGCGGCCCAATGCGTTCCAAGCCGATCGACCACATTCTCGATGAGGCCCGCGAACTAGCCGCCGACGGCGCCGTCGAGCTAAACCTCATCGGCCAGGACACCACCAGCTACGGCACCGATATTGGCCAACCCGCCGGCCTCGCAGGCCTTCTCCGCACCCTCGACAAGAAATTGCCCGACGTCCATTGGCTTCGACTTATGTACGCCTATCCATCTTGTTTCACCGACGAGATGGTCAAATCCCTTGCCGATTGCGACCGCGTCGTGAAATACATCGACATGCCTCTACAGCACATCAGCGACCGCCTGCTGGCTCTCATGCGCCGCCGCGTGACGCGCAAACAGATCGAGACGCTTCTCGACAAACTCCGCCGCTGGGTCCCCGGCGTAACCATCCGCACAACCTTCATCGCCGGCTCCCCCACCGAAACCGACGCCGAGCACACCGAACTTCTCAAATTCGTCGAAGACTTCGGTTTCGACATGATGGGCGTCTTCCCATACAGCGCCGAACCCGGCACTCCCATGGGACGCATGGACGGCCAATTAAGCGACGCCCTCAAAAAAGAGCGGCTCGAATCCCTGATGCTCGCCCAACAGAAAGTCGCCTTCGAAAAAGCCCGCCAAAAAATCGGCTCCACCCTCCCCATCATGATTGATTCCCGCCAAAAAGACCGCTGGGTCGGCCGCTCCACCGGCCAGGCGCCGGATATCGACTCCGTCACCTTCGTCGAATCCACCACCCTACATCCCGGCCAGATCGTCAACGTCAAATTGTCCGGCTCCGAGGGTTACGATTCCGTCGGCCGCCCCGCCCTGCCCAGCACCCGCTCTCTCCAAGTTATTGCCTGATTTCCTCAAATCTTTCAAATTCCAACGTTGTCCCAATTCCCCGCACTGGCTTATATGAAACCCTAAGGGGTTCACATCCCCATCATCTCGCTCGAATGGATTCGATGTGAGGCCATATGCCGACCGTTATGATTGTGGACGACATTGAAGGAATCCGGCAAATTGTTGCGCGGATTCTGGAGCAACAAGGCTACACAACCATTTGCGTTTCCAGCGGCCACGAAGCCCTGGCAACTCTCGGCACGGTTGGGCCGGACCTAATCCTGCTCGATGTCATGATGCCCGAAATGGATGGCCTCGATTGCCTCGCGGCCCTCCGCCGCGACCCCCGCGGGCGGCAAACTCCCATCATCATGATGTCCGCACTCTGCGATCAGCACCATCGCGACCGCGCCCGCGCCCTGGGCGCGGACGAATATCTCGTAAAATCCCATTTCACCGTCGATGACCTCCTCGAGCAGGTCAACCGCTGCATGTCCCGAAATTAAAGCGAGAACTTATTCTTATCAAGGAGCGCGGGTCCCGCGTCCGTCGCGCTGATATTTTTCCAGTCGATAGTAAAGTTTGCGCAGGCTGATCCCCAATTCCGCCGCCGCCGCCGCTCGATTACCCCCGTGGCGTTCCAGCGCCGCTAAAATGTGATTCCGCTCCACATCCTCCAAAAGTTCACTGTCCGTCGGAGCTGCCGGAATCGGCGCGACTTCCTCCGGCGGGTCCGGCAGCACCACCGGCTGCGCCATCGCCGCACGCCGCTGCCGCGCCCGTTCCAGAGCCTGTTCCAATTGGCCCAGCGGGCACGGCTTGGCCAAAAAATCCACCGCCTCCATCCGAATCGCCTGTTGAGCCGCGCTCAAGTCCCCATACCCCGTAAGAATGATCACCTGCGTCCTCGCCCATTTTTTCCGCAGCGCCGCGAACATATCCATTCCCCCCATCCCCGGCAGATTCAAATCCAGCAGCACGATATCCGCCGGATTCTGATCCATCGCGCGCAGCCCGCTCTCCGCCGATCCCGCCGACTGCGTCTCAAATCCCATTTCCGTCACCGCGCGGCTCAGCATCTCGCGCATGCGCGGCTCATCGTCCACGATCAAAACTCGTCGGCATCCCGACGGCGCCGGGGGGGATGGCTTCATGCAACCTCCGATCCGCTTGGCACCGCCGTTCTCACCGGGCGATGCAGTTCCTCATGCGCCGCCGCGGGAAGACGTATCGTAAAGACGCTCCCCTGATCCAGCCCTGCGCTGGCGGCCAAGATCTTCCCCCCATGGCTCTCGATAATCGCGTGCGAAATGCACAGCCCCAAACCCGTCCCCGGCTCGCCGGCGCCGCGCTTCTCCGTAAAAAATGGTTCAAAAACCCGCTCCAGCGTCGCCGCTTCCATCCCCCGCCCGTTGTCGCGCACCGCCAATTCCACCCAATTCCCCTCTCGCTTCCCTTCCACCACCACGCGCCCCTCGCCCGGCTTTACCGATTCCAGCGCGTTCATCAGCACATTCAGCAGCACCTGCTTGATCTCCGCGAAACTCGCCACCACATCCAGCGAATCCTCCCCGTCGAATTTTAGTTCCAATTGTCGTTCGCGCATCAGCCTCAATCCCTGCATCATCCCCGCCACTTCGCGCGCCAGATGCCGAAGCGAGAACATCTCGCGGTTCTCCGCCGTCCCGCGCGCCGTCGAAAGAAGCTTCGCCGTGATCTGTTTGCAGCGAAACGCCTCTTCTCGGATGACCTCCAGCGCCCGCTGCGCGTCCGCCGCCGCCGCCGGGTCAAACCCCCGCGCCATCCGGCTGATCGTCAGCTCCGCGTATCCCGACATAATATTCAGCGGATTGTTGATCTCATGCGCCACCCCCGCCGCCAGAAAACCCACGCTCGCCAATCGCTGCGAACGAACCAAATCACGGCTCGCCTGCTGCACTTTCTGATCCAATTCCCTGTAAAAATCGTGCAGTTCCTTGGCCATCTGGTTCACGTCCACCATCAGTTCGCAAAATTCCAAATCCCCGCCGATTTCCATCGGCGGAGGAAATTCCCCCGCGCCCCCCACCCGGCGCACCCATTGCCGCAACCGGTCCAGCGGTCGCATCACGCTCTGATAATGCCATTGGCTTAAAAGCACCGCACACGAAAGGATCAGCGCCGACAGGCCCCCGACCAGGATCAGCGCGATTTGCAAAGCCCCATCCGCCGAACGCTGCGCCGTTGACATGAACTTCTGGCACTCCCGCACCGCGTGCTGCAGCGTAATGATCCCCGGGTCCAATTGCTTGATCAGCGCCGCGGTCTGATCCGCATTAATCGGCTGGGTCGTCGAAGCCTCCATCGCCGCGATACCCTGTGCCCCCTCCTGGGCGATCGTCGACACCACGTCGCGCACGTGCCGGTCCCACGCAAAATATTCCGGCTGGTCGGCTTTCATCTGTTTCAGCCGCCCCGCATCCGTCGATCCATACCCGCGAGCATCGTCCACCGCATGCAGCAGCAGATCGCGCGCCCTCTCCAAATCCCCCGAATTCACCGCGTTCTTGGCCTGGGTCAATTCATCCCCAAGCATCAGCAGGTGGTTCAATTCGGTGGTTTCCGCGCCCAGGGTCGCCACTTCCCCGCGCAGGGCGAGCAATCCCCAAAGCGATGAGCCCGCCAGGAGACCCACCCCCAACACCAGCGCGACGTTGCGCAGGATTATTTTCCGCCCTAATGTCATGACGTGTTCCGCCAGATTATGCCCCTGGCAACCCAGGTTCGGCATTCTGCAAAGTTTGCATCATGTTACCCCATCCGGCAAACGCGATTTGCCCGCCTGGGACGCCATTATAGGACGTACGCCAACTCCCCCGGGTTCTTCCCGCATGATGCCAAAATTCGCTCTTTTGAGTCCGCAATCCCCTATTTCTGCCGGAAAACGATCCGACCGCGTGTCAGATCATAGGGCGACAATTCTACTTTCACTTTGTCGCCAGGCAGGATGCGAATGAAATGCTTCCGCATTTTCCCCGAAACATGGCCCAGAACCTCCCGCGTCGTCCCCCCCTGCTCGACACGCAATTTGAACATCGCATTGGGCAATGCGGTCGTCACGGTCGCTTCAACTTCAATCGGTTCTGATTTAGCCACTTACACTCACTCTAACTTACATTCCTGCCAGTAACAAGCCGCGCTGTTCTCCCGCGAGAGAGCAGGTGCTAAGATTCTCCGTCCGCATGGCCAAGCGCGATTATTACGACATCCTTGGAGTCCCCCGAACCGCATCGGCGGACGAAATCAAAAGCGCTTACCGAAAGCTCGCGCGCAAGCTCCATCCCGACGCCACCAAAAACGATCCCAAATCCACCGAACGATTCAAGGAAGTTCAGGCCGCCTACGAGATCCTGTCCGACAACGCCAAACGCAAAACGTACGACGACTTCGGCCACGCCGGCGTCGCCGCCGAAACCGGACCCCAAGGCGGCGGCCCCGATCCCTGGGAAACCTTCCGCCGCGCCCAGCAAGGCCGCGGAACTCGCTGGCAAGGCGGCCCCGGAGTCAGCGTCGAGGATTTCGACCTCGGCGACGCCGACATGGGCAGCATCTTCGAACAACTCTTCGGCGGACGTCGCGCCGGCGGCGGCGGCGGCGGCGGGCGTTCTCGCGCCAAGCCCGAACCCCAACGCGGCGCCGACATCGATCACCCCGTCACTCTCTCCTTCGAACAAGCCGCGCGCGGAACCCATCTCCCTCTTCAAATAAACCGCGACGGAAAAATCGAAACCATCGACATCCGAATCCCCGCCGGCGTCAAGGACGGCAGCCGCGTCCGCGTCCGCGGCAGGGGACAGCAATCCCAACTCGGCGAATCCGGCGATCTCTTCATCATCACTCGAGTAACCCCCCACCCCTATTTCCGCCGCGAGGGCTTGGACATCTACCTCGATTGCCCCATCAGTCTTTACGAAGCCCTCTTCGGAGCCAAGGTCGACGTCCCCACCCTCGAAGGAATGCGAACCGTCACCATCCCCCCCGGCACCAGCAGCGGCGCCAAACTCCGACTCAAAGCCCACGGCATCCAACGCGGCGACGAAAAAGGCGATCAAATCGTCGTCGTTAAAATCATCGTCCCCAAAAATCTCGACGACGACGACCGCAAAGCCATCGAACACATCGCTTCCAAACACCCCCTCAATCCCCGCGCCGACGTCGGCTGGTGATCCATGCCCCGACCCTTCCGCCGATATTCCGGCCGATCCCTCTGGCCCCACGTCGCCTTCATGTCGCTCTACACCCTCCTGCTCATTTTCGTCTGCCACTGGTATCTGGTTCCCGCCATGTCCGCCTTCGCCCACGCCGATCCCAGCGAGCGCCGCCTCCTCTCCCTCCACGCGTTGCTCCTCATGTCGGTCCTCCTCATCATGTTGGGCCTGTTTCTGCTCCTCACTTTTCGCCTCGGCCGATCCCTATTTGCCCCCCGCGGACGCGCCCAACCTACCCAATATGTCGACGCCTGGGCCGAATCCGCCAAGCGTTTAAAGCTCCCCAAGAAATGATTTGATCCCTCCACCCTCGGCCCCCTACCATCCCCCACATGGGACACCCGCATTACGCCACCGTCGGACAACTTAAATCCATCGCCTACAAACCCTGTTCGGTCAAAGACGAACTCCGCCGAAACATCGTCGCCAAACTCAAAAGCGGCGAAGAACTTTTCCCCGGCATCGTCGGCTACCGCGACAGCGTCATCCCCCAAATCATCAACGGCATCCTCTCCAAGCACGACCTCCTTTTCCTAGGCCTTCGCGGACAAGCCAAAACGCGCATCCTCCGCATGCTCCCTCTGCTTCTGGACGAATGGATTCCCGTCCTCGCCGGCACCGAACTCAACGACGATCCCATCGCCCCGCTGACCAAAACCGGCAAACGCATCCTCGCCGAACGCGGCGACGACGCCCAAATCGAATGGGTCCACCGCGACGACCGCTTTCACGAAAAATTAGCCACCCCCGACGTCACCATCGCCGACTTGATCGGCGAAATCGACCTGGTCAAACACGCCGAGGGCCGATACCTCTCCGATGAATCCACCATGCACTACGGCCTGATCCCGCGCTCCAATCGCGGAATCTTCGCCATCAACGAACTCCCCGACCTGCCCCCTCGCATCCAGGTCGGCCTCTTCAACGTCCTCGAAGAGCGCGACGTCCAAATCCGCGGCTATCCCATCCGCCTCGAATTGGACGTCTGCCTCGTCTTCAGCGCCAACCCCGAAGACTACACCAATCGCGGCCGCATCGTCACGCCCCTCAAAGATCGCATCGGCTCCGTCATCCGAACGCATTATCCCGAAACCGTCGCCGAGGGAATCCAAATCGCCGAGCAAAACGCCTGGCTCAACCGCGACGGCAACGGCCCCTCCTCCAGCGGCGTCACCGTCGAGGTCCCCAAATTCATCAGCGAAATCGTCGAAGAAATGGTCCGCCTCGCGCGCTCCAGCCCCCACGTCTCCCAAGCCTCCGGCGTCTCCGTCCGAACCAGCATCGCCAACTTGGAAACCGTCGTCAGCAACGCCGAACGCCGCGGCCTCACCACCGGCGAAACACACGTCGTCCCACGCGTCTGCGATCTGAATTATCTGGTCGCCAGTTGCCGCGGAAAAATCGAAATGACTTTAGCCGAGGAAGACGGCGCCGAAGACAAACTCATCCGCTCTCTCTGCGGCGAAGCCGTCAAAGCCGTCTTCGGCCGATACGACGACGCCGACGCTCACGAACCCATCGTCGAGCAGTTCAAGGCCAATTTAACCTTCCCCGCCGGCGACGATCTCTCCGCCGGCGAATTCACCGCCAACATGAAGACCATAAAAGGCCTCTGCCAGGGCGCCGCCGCCCTCGCCAAACAGATGCAACTAGACCCCGCCGACCCCGCCACCCTCGCCAGCGTCGGCGAATTTCTCCTGGAAGGCCTCTACGTCAACAATCGCCTAAGCAAATACAACGCCCGAGGAAAAACCTTCTTCAAACGCTGAATCGCCCCTTAATTGACATCCCCCCGCACCCCCCCGTAGCCTTCAAGTCCATGCTCCCCCTCACTCGCCACGGCCTGCGCGAAATCCTCATCGGCACCCTCCTCCTGGCCGTTCTCTCCCTCGCCCTCGCCTGGCTCTCCCGCCCCTTAGCCCTCCTCCCGCTCCCAATATTTATCTGGCTATTAGCCTTCTTCCGCGACCCCAATCGCCCCATTCCCAAAGACCCCGGCGTCTACGTCTCCCCCGCCGACGGAACCGTCTCCGACATCACCGAAATCGAAACCGAACCCCTCATCGGCGGCCCCGCCATCCGCGTCGGCATTTTTCTCTCCGTCTTCAACGTCCACATCAACCGCGCCCCCTGCGACGGAAAAGTTCTCTCCGTGCAGTACAAAAAGGGCAAATTCGTCAACGCCATGAGTCACAGTAAGGCCTCGCAGGACAACGAATCCAACACAATTGTTCTGACGGACGCCTTAGGAGAACCCGTAGCCGTCGTCAAACAAATCGTCGGCCTAATCGCCCGCCGCATCATCTGCACCGCCGCCCCCGGCGACTCCCTAGCGCGCGGCCAGCGCATAGGAATGATCAAATTCGGCAGCCGCACGGAATTAACGATCCCCAAAAGCCTCTCCCCAACAATCCAGGTGCAAGTAGGTCAAAAAGTCCGCGGCGCCGCCGACGTGATAGCCACCCTCCCCATATTTAGCGGCGGTGCGCAGCACCGCGTCCAGCTCACCAAAACCCATTCCCCCCCATGATCCCCCGCCCCGACCCAGAAACACGCCGCCGTCGTCGTCTCCATCGCCGCAGACGCCTGCGCCGCCACGGCCGACGCGCCTACATCCGCTCCGTCTATTTCCTCCCCAGCATGGCCACCCTCGGCAACACCGTCTGCGGCTTCGCGTCCATCTACGTCGCCGCCATGGCCATCCCCCCCGGCTCCCGCTCCACCGAACGCGATCCCTGGGCCTTCCAACTCGCTAACCACGGCCTACTCGCCGCCGCCTACCTGATTCTCCTGGCCATGGTCTTCGACGCCATCGACGGCCGCCTCGCCCGATTCGCCCGCCACACCACCGACTTCGGCGGCCAGCTCGACAGCCTCGCCGACATGATCAGTTTCGGCGCCGCCCCCGCCTTCCTGGCCCTGCGCCTCTTCAAGCTCCTCGGCCCCGACGTCCCCATCTGGATTTCCCGTCTCGTCTGGGCCTCCGCCGCGATGTACGTCAGTTGCGCCGCCATCCGTCTCGCCCGTTTCAACGTCAGCAACGAGCATGGCGAGCAGCATCACTTCTCATTCCTCGGACTCCCCAGCCCCGGCGCCGCCGCCGCCGTCGCCGCGACCGTCCTGATGCAACAGGATTTACTCCGCCAATCCGGCTCCATCCCCCAATTCCTCGCCGCCTGCTGCACCGACCTGCTCCCCCTTCTCGTCCTCGGTTTCGGCCTAATGATGATCAGCCACCTGCGCTATCCGCACCTGGTAAACCGCTACTTGCGCGGCCGCCGTTCCATCGGCCGACTAATCTTAGTCTTGGGAATTATCCTGCTGCTAATCGTCGCCCACCAATACACCCTCGGCATCGGCGCCATCACCTACGCCACCTGGGGCCCCACCGCGTGGCTAACGTCGCGCCTACGAAAATTCCGGACGCAGACGATCACGCCAATTGCTTAATCTGAAAAATTCAGACTCACCGTGAAGTTCGCGGAAAGCGAAGAGAAGAAAAAACTCGTCCCCGAATTCTTCGCGTTCTTAGCGTTCTTCGCGGTAAAAAAATCCAGAACATTCCGCCCCGCGCGACGCCGCCCGCCGAACCAGCCGATCCACCAGCGGACCAAATTCAATCCCCGCATGTTTCGCCGCCTCCGGCAGCAAACTCTTCGGCGTAAACCCCGGCAGCGTATTAATCTCCAGCAAATACGGATTCTGCTCCCCATCCACGATCATATCCACCCGCGCCAAATCGCGTGCCCCGACAACCGCATTCGCCGCCCGAGCCAATTCCCGGCACCTCTCCACCACCTCCCCCGGCAACCCCGTATCAAACCGATGCTCCGTATCCGCCGACTTATATTTCGCCTCAAAATCAAAAAATTCCCCGCGCGGCACAATCCGAATCGGCGCCAGCGGCTTCTCCTCCAGCAGCCCCACCGTCAATTCAATCCCATCCACATATTTCTCCACCAGCGCCGCCGCATGTTTCGCCAGAATCTTGTCGACCGCCGCGCTCGCCTGCGCATTCGATTCCGCCGGAGCCTTGCACACATAAACATCGATACTGCTCCCGCTATCAATCGCCTTCACGACGCAAGACCCCGGAAACTCCCGAATCGTCTCCCCCCGCCGAATCACCCGATACACCGGCGTCGAAAGTCCCGCCTTCTCCCAAACCCTTTTTGTCTCAACCTTATTCATCCCCAGCCGCGACGCCGCCGAGGAACTCCCCACGAACGGCAGTCCCCGCCTCTCCAGAATCTCCTGCAATTGCCCGTCTTCCCCGAATTCCCCGTGCAAGACCGGAAAGATCACATCCGCCGGCTTTTCCAATCCGGATAAATCGCTCGGCGAAACATCGCTGGCAAAAACTTCGTGCCCCATCCCCCGCAGCGCGTCGATCACCGCTTTCCCGCTCACCAGGCTCACTTCGCGTTCAGCGCTGGGCCCGCCGAAAAGAACGGTGATCCGCATCACGTCCTCCTCACGGCCAAATCTGAACTTCGCTTTCCAGATGAATCTGGTTCTTCTCGAATACTTTTTCCCGAATCAGTTTCACCACCGACATCACATCGTCCGATGTGCATCCCGGATGCGCGATCACGAAATTCGCGTGCTTCACGCTCACTTCCGCCCCCCCGATGCGCAGTCCCTTCAGCCCCGCCTGGTCGATCAGCGCCCCCGCGCTCAAACCGCGCGGATTTTTGAAAATACATCCCGCGTTTTTCGTATTCAGCGGCTGCGTATTCCGCTTGTACATCCAGATTTCCTTCGTTTTCCGCATGATCCGATCCGGATCATCCTCCTCCAATTCCAGCGACGCGCTCAAAATATAAGGCGCGGCAATATTCGTGCTCCGGTAATCAAAAACCAGATCATCCTTCTGCCGCTGAAAAATATTCCCCTCCGCATCCATCACCTCGACCGTCAGAACCACCGACCCCAGATCCCCAAATTTTCCCCCCGCGTTCATGCGGATTCCGCCGCCGACGGTCCCCGGAATTCCCGCCAGACATTCGATCCCCGCCAGCCCCTGCCGCACCGTGCGCAGCAGCAGCCGCTGCATATCCGCTCCCGCCCCCACGTCCACGCAATTATCCCGGAACTGCACCCGCCGCCAGTAATCCGCATCCAGCCGGAAAACCGCCCCGTCCACGCCCCGGTCGCTCACCAGAATATTCGCGCCCAGCCCCAGCACGTAAGTCTGAATTTGCGAATCCGCGCACCGCCGCGCCGCTTCCTGGAATTGCTCCAGCGATTGCGGCCGAATCAGCCACCGCGCCGGACCCCCGATCCGATACCAGGTGTAATGCGACAGTGGAGCATTCTCCTCCACGATCTCTTCCAGACCAGAAAATGGACCCGATAATTTCAACATAAATCACTTCCGTGTTGCCCGCCGGGGTTCCCACCGGCGAGCGGCGCGGTTCTTTCAATACGTCGCTTTCAGCAATAACGGATGATCCAACTCACCCGGAATTCAACTGGCGGCCGATTTCCCAGACGTTCCCCGCTCCCATCGTGACAATCACGTCGCCGGCGCCGGCGACCTTATCCAAATACTCCACGATCGCGGAAAATTCCGATAAATAAATCGCCGTCTGCCCGCGCACCAGCAGGCGTTGTACCAAATCGATCGAACTCACGCGCTGCCTTTCGGCCTCGCTGTCCCGAACAAAATAGATGTCCGGAACAATCGTCTCATCCGCCAATTCAAAACTCGCCGCAAACTCCTCCAGCAAAAACCGCGTCCGGCTATGCTGGTGCGGCTGAAACACGCAAATCAGCCGCCGCGGCGAATACCTCTCCCGCAGCGCCTTCAGCGTCGCACGGATTTCCGTCGGATGGTGCCCGTAATCATCGACGATGATCGCGCCATGATGCCGGCCGACCAAAGTCATCCGGCGATCCACGCCGGTAAACCGATTCAGTGCCGCGATCGCCTCGCCCGGTTCCAGCCCGCAAGCCGCACACGCCGCCGTCGCCAGCGTCGCGTTGATCAGATTGTGCCGTCCCGCCACCGACAATTGCAACTCCCCCACCATTTGTTTTTCATGAAAAATTTCCCCCCGATAACACCCGTCCGCTATCCCCACAATCCGCGTCGACCAGTCCAAATCCCCCGGCATCGTCGCCAGCGCCGCTCGCTGAACCGGCGCCGCGATCCCTTCCACCGCTTCGCTCACACGCGCGTCGTCCCCCCCGGCTATCACCATCCCATCTTCCGGAACCAGCCGCGCGAACGCCGCAAAACTGCCGACGATCTCCTCGATGTTCTTATAACAATCCAGGTGATCCTCCTCGATATTCGTGATCACCGCGATTTTCGGATGCAGGTTGTGGAAGCTGCGATCAAATTCGCACGCCTCCGCCACAAAAACCTCTCCCCGCCCGCTTCGGCTGCTCCCCCCCAGCTGCGGCACCATCCCCCCCACCACAAAACTCGGATCCGCCCTGCATTCCAGCAGCGCAAAACTGATCATCGCCGTCGTCGTCGATTTCCCATGCGTCCCCGCCACCGCCACTCCCAGCCGATGGCTCATCACCATCCCCAGCATCTGCGCGTATTTAACGGTTCGGATCCCCAAACCCCGAGCCGCGGCAAATTCCCGGTTGTCATCCCCCACCGCCGCGCTGCGCACCACCAGGTTAACGCCCGAATCAAGCAATTCCCCACCCTGCTGCAGTGATATCTTAGCCCCCAGCCGGCTCAATTCCGCGGTTTGCGCATTGGGTTTAGGTTCCGAGCCGCTCACCGCCGCCCCGGCGTCGATCATCATCCGCGCAAGACCCCCCATTCCCGTCCCACCGACGCCGATAAAATGAACGCGCTGACCCCGAAACGGACTCCCCGCCGACTCCTTTCGGGCTTGAACAACCATCGCATCCATGCAGTAATATATCGTACCGACACCCCTCCAGACTTGCCAGAACAACCTTTCATCCGCCGCGAAAAAATTATCGAACACCGGCAGTTATTGCGGCGTCACCAGCCCCTGCAATCCCCCGGTCGGTCCTCGAACCCCCAGTGGAATCAGATTCACGTTAAATCCGCTCTGATTCGTCGTCGCATCGTGGAACACCGTCACCGCCAGCGAGAACGAGTCAAATTGCCGAATCACCGAGATCGTGGAACTCACATCGTTGGTTTGTCCAAAATCGAAGCTCTGCGCGTATTGAACCGTGTATTTCCGCGTCAGTTGGTAGTTGGATGAAAAACTGACCACCTGCGAATGGAGCACCTGCACATACCGATCGTCCACATAATAAGAAAGCGGCTGGTCCCGATAGGCCGCAATCCCCGCCGACGCCGTCGCCAGTTCATGCCCATCCAGACTCCACGCATCGTCCGCCAGCAACGCCGTTGAATCGCTAACGTTCCACGTCGCATCCGCATTGATCCCCTGCCGAGGCACCGAATCCTCCGGCATCGCCGGAAAGAACAACCCCCGGAACTGCGTCGGGTCCAGTTCGCTGGCCGCCGGCTTGTTGGCGAAGAAATTGCCCTCCACATTCACCTGCAGGAAATCCACGCTCCGCCAACCCGCCGGCCCCCCGCGCATCGTCTGCCAGGTCTCATGCAAAGCCACTTGCGCCGCCTGAATATCATTGATCGCGTCGATGTTCGGGTCGAAATCGTATACCTGGGTGTTATCCAGCGTCGTCCCCGATCCATACAGATTCACCTCCGGCTCAATAATCGTCCGCACCCGGTGAATATCCAGCAGATCCGACTCCGCCGTATCGTCCACGTTCCAAAACGCCGTCGACATGCGGAACCCGCCCCCCGTGTAGAACCGCGTCTGCGGATCCCCCTCCGGACTGCTGCTATACGTCGTCACCTCTTCCATCACATACGGCACCACCTTGATCTGCCCCACCGCCACCGGCCAATCCAATTCCTGCCGCGTATCCCCACGCCAGACAACCCCGCTCGTCGTCCCCGTCAATCCGCTCGAAGGCAACCCCGGCGAAAGCCCCGGCCCAAACCCCTGGTCCGCCAGCGAAACCTGGCTCTTCTGGAATCGCAACCCCGACGCCGAGTTTTCGCTGATCCAGGTCGCCTGATCATCAAACACGCTATCCCCGATCTTCTCATAGCTCACTTCCGGTATCCTCTGCACGTCAAACTGCTCCGGCTGCTGCGCCGCGTTGGTCACAAAATTCGTCGAGTCCGTCTCTCCCAAAAATGTAAACGCCTCATCATCCTTCTGATGTTTCACATAAAACGACAAATCGTGAGGCAGTCCGTCGTCAAAATCGGGTTGGTAATATTCTTCAAGAAAGGTCGGATCCGAAACATACCCCGCCCGAATTTGAATCTGCCAGTCGTCGGGGAAGAAATGTTCGTGTTCCCAAAGAAATCTCCCGCGCGTCTCCGTCGCCGGATCAACATCCGTCCGCGCCCCGCCCAGATTGTCCACCCCCCGGTCCGTCATCAGATAACTCTTGAAATCCCCCTGAAAATTCCAGGGCTGCAGCGTCGTATCGTCAATAAATCCCCCGTTATACAACCCGTCCAGACCCCCGCCGAACCCGCGCTTGGAAAAATTATCCAGCCGGTACGAAACATCCAAATCCGGCGGCGGACGCTCCCCCAGCGACTCAAACAAGCCCCACTGTGAATTCACCGTAAACCCGTACCGCGTCGTATTGCTCGTCGAAATATTCCGCAGCGGAAACGGATCGTTGCTGACATTCCCCGCCGCCACCGGCAGATAAAACACCGGCAGCCCGAACAAATTCAGCGTATCGTTATAACCCACGAAATTGTTATTCACCTCCCTATCCGGCCCCGGCACCTGTCGAACATATAAATCGCTCGCTCGCACCGCCACCGACGGAATCTCAAACGAACTGGTCGTCATCGTCGCCCCCTTGGCCGTGTACTCTCCCTCCGCCAGTTGGTGCATCGTCTCCGCCCGAATGATGACCGGAATCTGCGTCCGCGGATCGATCGTATGCAGAACCACATTCGTCAGCAGGGCCCGATCCCCCGCGAATTCGTAGTAAACCCGATCCGCCGTCAGCCGTTGTTCCGCATGCCCCGGCGCCACCGGCGTAAAATTGATCCGCACGTCCCCCTCCAAATACGCCGCCGTGATCTTCTTCCCCAAATCCGACATATTCCCCCCCCCCAACAGATCTTCACCTTTCAAACTCGTGAACAGCACCCCGCGCTCCGACTGCATTTCTTCAAAATCTCCGTTCACCCGTGCCTGCGTCAGGCTCAAACCCCCGCTCACCACCACCACCACGCTGTCATCCGTCAGCACCAATTGCTGCGCCAGTCCCGCGTGGAACTGAATCACTCCCGTCCCCGAAGTCGTTGGCGGCAAGATCGCCCCCTCCGCCGCGCCCCCCGGCCGAGTCGCCGGCGGCGGGCCCATCCCCGATCCGCCCGATTCCTCCGCTCCCGCCCCCAGTTCCCGCACCGTCTCCGCCTGCCGATAAAGATCGCTCCCCGAGTCATCCAGGCTATCGCGCCGATCCGCCGTTATCCGCAGAAGCCCTCGCACCGTTGCGCTCACCTTCAATTGCCCCCCGCTGCGCGTCACATTGTTGTCCTCCGTCCTCAGCACCGCGTTCCCGATCAAAACGATATCCGCCTCCTGTTCCCCCAGCAGCGCCCCCGGCTCCGGCGATAGCCAAACCACCGCCCGATCCGCGCGCATTTTCAGATTGTCCATCTCGATGGAAACCGGCCCAAATAGCTCCAAAATATTCGTATTCCCCGACGTCCAGGTGACCGAACTCGTGCAATCCACCAGGAATTTTTCGCTAACCCCGGCGACCTGACCATAAAGCGATGAAGCCCACCCCAGCAGCACAGCCGCCATCACGCATCCCAGCCCGACCCTGGCCCCATGCAATAGCAAGCTCCTTCTCGTGCAGTGGCGGCATTATAGAAGTGACCGCACCATCGTCAATTGCGCCAAATTGCCCCCAACCTACATTTCTCTCACCGCCGATCCCCGCCAATCA